>JADNRU010000001.1 GCA_016276965.1 Nitrosopumilales archaeon
AACTCCACAAGAAATTTCTATTCCTAATTGGGTTCGAAACAATGCCGGTTGGTGGTCTTCAGGACAAATTGGTGATAACGACTTTGCATCAGGAATTGAATTTATGATTAAGGAAGATATTATCCGAGTACCTTCAACCACTAGTGGCCCAGCGTCTGAAGACGCAGTAATACCTGATTGGGTTCGAAACAATGCCGGTTGGTGGGCAGATGGTCTAATTTCTGATGAAGACTTTGCAAATGGATTACAGTTTCTAATCCAAAACGGAATAATATCGGTCTAGATACCTGAAATATTATTATACAAATTATATTCTGAGCTAATCAATTCATGTTTCCACTAAAGGATGAGAATCCCCACCCTCCAGGATTCAAACCAAAACTTACAATTGCACTCATAATAATTAATGTGGCAGTTTTTGCATACGAAGTTTCTTTTACTGGCCAAATTTGGGAATTCTCAAATGAACAAGCCGCTAGAATGTTTTTTGAATGGGGTGCAGTGCCAGCATGCATAACTGGGGCTAGCTCATTTACAATAAACGGTCAAGCAGTTTCGTGTCCTGATATGGCTTACGTGTCTCTTGTAAGTTCCATATTCATGCACGGTGGATTGATGCACTTAGGTGGTAACATGCTCTTTTTGTGGATATTTGGTGACAACATAGAGCTAAAGTTTGGAAGAGCAAAGTACCTTGGACTCTATCTAGCTTGGGGAATTGGTGCTGGCCTAGCCCACATTGTAATTGATCCTGCCAGTGGAATTCCAGCAGTAGGAGCTTCTGGAGCAATATCAGGTATACTTGGAGCATATCTTGCATTATTCCCTAGAGCAAAAATACTCACATTCATGATGTTGGGATTTTTTTGGAGAATGATGCACATTCAAGCAAAATGGTTCTTGCCTTTCTGGCTGGTATTCCAAAACCTTTTGCCATTTTTGATAGGTGGATTCGGTGTTGCAGGTGGAGGAGTAGCCTACATGGCGCACATTGGTGGTTTTCTTATTGGTTTTGCTACAGGATATTGGTACAAAAAATATCACAGCGCAGAATTTACATACGGAACTCGATACGGATATCGTAGGGATTAGGAAATCATTAACGAATAAATCAGCTAATAAAAATTCAAAATCATGCCTCTCATTACTGTTTCATTATATCCAGGCAGAACAGAACAACAAAAAAAAGATTTTGCAAAAGCAATTACAAAGTCTGCAGTTGAAATTCTGAAAACTAAAGAAAATCATGTAATCGTGGTTTTTGAAGAAAATCCCAAAGAAAACTGGTATATGGCTGGGAACCAGCTTTAATCATCTTTTTATTTTGTAAATTTTTACAAACATTATGCCAAAGGTTGCAATAGTACAATTCAAAGCTTCAACAAATAAAAATAAAAATCTAGAAACAATTCTAAATTACATAAAAAAAGCTTCTAAACAAGGAGCAAAGCTTTGTGCTTTTCCAGAATTTATGATGTTTTACACAACTTCTTCACAAACACCTACACAGCTTGCAATGTTGGCTGAAAAAATCAATGGACCTTTTGTAACTTATGTTGCTAAAGCTGCAAAAAAAAACTCTATTCAAGTTGTGGGTACTTTCTATGAAAAAAGTAATAAAAAAAATAGAGTTTATGATACATCTTTTGTAGTTAACAATTCAGGAAAAATAATATCAAAATATAGAAAAATACATCTTTACAATGCACTGGGATTCAGAGAGTCTGATAAAATGATTCCAGGCTCAAAAATTGCAAAACCTATTCAAACCAGAATTGGAAAACTAGGAATGTTAATCTGTTATGATCTGAGATTTCCTGAAATGTCACGTACTCTAGCATTATCAGGTTCTGAGGTTTTAATTGTTCCATCTGCATGGGTAAAAGGAAAAATGAAAGAAGAACACTGGATAACGATTAACAAAACTCGTGCAATAGAAAACGGATGTTATGTTATTGCGCCTGATCAGGTTGGTAATATCTACTGCGGGCGAAGTATAGTAGTGGATCCTTTTGGAAAAATTCTACTTGACATGAAAAAGCGTCAAGGTTTAGGAATTGTTGACATTTCACTTGACAAAGTAAAAGAAATAAGAAAGATTTTACCACTTCTAAAAAATAGAAGAACAGATATTTATTAATCAGTTAGATTTAGGTGCTCTACTTTTGCATTTAATATTTGCACACTGCTTTACCCATTTTTGTTTTCTAGAATAACGAAATATAACCATTGGCCAAAGACAAGATTCACAACTAGTCTTTAAGACTCGCAGCTTTGCCTTCTGTAATAGGGGAGATGAGGCTTTACATCCATTGTAATAATTTGAGCATCCAATAAAGCGCTTTTTTGTTTTGTAGGATCTGATTACCATTAGTTGGCCTATATGACATTCTGGGCATTCTACAATACCATTTTTCGGAAAATTTGTTCCTAAAATAATATATTTTTTTTTCTTAGCCGACCATGACAAATATCCGTTCTTATCATAATATTGTTTTATTTCGTTTTGTAGTGCAATAGATTTTTTTTTTGTGATTTTTATGACGTTCCTTGAAGTAAGAATAGTTTTAGATTCTAGAATTTGGTTTGATCTTTTTTTCAAGCTCATGTTTTACCTCAAATGTTACCTTAATGAAAACATATGAACAATTTTTATAGGGATTCTTGTCAGCGACATTTGTGGAAAAAGTTTGTGTTATTGGTGCTGGCAGCACAAAGTATGGAAAGCTTGATGATAGTATATCGGATATTTCCATACAAGCATCAGTTGATGCAATAGGTAGTGCAGGTATTGAACCAAAAGAAATCAAAGCTGGATACATATCAAATGTTTTTGGTATTGCAGATAAACAGGTACATTTGGGTCCTGTTGTAATGAGTAATCTTGGAATATCCGAGAGACCATCTTTAACAATTGAATCTGCATGTGGAAGTGGTTCAATTTCCTTTAGAGAGGCATATGCAAACGTTGCAGCAGGATTTTATGATGTAGTTTTAGTAACTGGTGTAGAAAAAGTTACTCACACAGGAACTGATTGGACAACAACATATTTTTCTTATTGCTCTGATTTTTTTTATGAAGGACAATCTGGTGCATCATTTCCTGGATTATTTGCATCTATGGCACGTGCATACTTGACAGAGTTTAAAGCAACTGAAGAAGACTTTGCGATGGTAGCAGTCAAAAATCATGAAAATGGATTGTTAAATCCAAAAGCACACTTGAGAAAAAAAATTTCAGTTGATGATGTGATGAATTCTGCAGTAGTTGCAAGTCCATTGAAACTTTATGATTGCTGTCCATTTTCAGATGGTGCAAGCTCAGTAATTATTTGTAGTGAAAAATTTGCAAAGGATCATGGTAAAGACTACATTGAAGTAATTGGATCAGGAAGAGGGGGATCCCCCGCAGCATTACAAGGTAGGGAACATTTAACCACCATTCCTAGTACAAAGATTGCTGCAGAAGCAGCTTACAAAATGGCTGGCATTACACCTAAGGACGTTGATTTTGCTGAAGTTCATGATTGTTTCACAATAGCTGAAGTAATTGACACTGAAGATCTTGGATTTTTTGAAAAAGGAAAAGGTGTAGAAGCAGTAAGAGAAGGACAAACCAAACTAAATGGTAGTATATCTATTAACCCATCAGGCGGCCTTAAATCTAAAGGACATCCAATAGGAGCCACTGGCGTAGGGCAGATAGTTGAGGTATTTGATCAGTTAACAGGAAAGGCAGGAGAACGAACCGTAAATGATGCAAAGATTGGCTTAACACATAACTTCGGCGCTACTGGTGCAAGTTGTGCTGTACATTTATTCAAAAGCGTGTAAAATGTCATCTACACAACAATTCATCGATGCAGCCAAATCTGGCAAAATTTTATCAAGAAAATGCAAGAATTGTGGTCATCATCATTTGGCTACCGTTTATTTTTGTCAAAATTGTGGAAATCGAGAATTTGAAGATGAGTTTCTTGATGGCCAAGGCTCTATTGCCACCTATACAATAATTACAGTTCCTCCAGCTGGATTTGATAAATATACTCCATATGCTTGGGTAGTTCTAAAACTTGATAATTCTGAACTTCGGGTTTCTGGGTTTATGGCAGGAATCGCAAAACCTGCTGATCTTCCAATGGGTACCAAAGCCAAAATAGTCGGTTTTGATGATCGTGGAATTATCATAGAAAAAGAGTAAACCAAATTTATTGAGTTTATTAAAAAAATTTAAAAAAGCTTTTTAATATTTTCAGCTAAGATAGACCTTTATGTCGGTGGATGTTATTTGTGGGAAGTGTGGAGAAAAGATCTCCAACATGAAAATGTTAAAGTCAGTAAAAGATGTTCTAAAACCTTACAACAGCAAATGTCCTTCTTGTGGCCAAACTCTTTCAACATCAGACTTTACACTTGATGTAAAAGAAACATGATCATAAAACTCCTATAATAACACAGTCACAAATCTTAATTACCCCAGATCTTTTAGACATGGATATGGAACTGAGTGCGGAGATAACTGAAGAGCCTAGGCGAGGCGATATCTTACAATCTACATCAAAGCGAGTAAGAATGATCTTTTCTGTGATGGCAAGTCCAAACAGAATTGATATTTTAAGGATTTTAAATTCCAAAGGACCTCTCACATATTCTGAATTAAAGTCTCTTGCAGGATTCAAATCAAAAAAAGAAAGTGGAAAGTTTGCATATCACTTGAGAAAGCTTCTGAGGCAATCTCTTGTAGCGTTAAACAAATCTGAGAGACGTTACACCATTACAAATCTTGGCAAACTAGTTCTTAGCCTCGCAAGGCAGATCGAAGAACGATCTATCATAGAAAGTGGAAAAATGTACGTGAGAACATCTCGTGAATCCATTGAGGAATTTAATTCTCACAAAATAATTCAATCTTTAGTACGCGAAGGAAGCCTTCCCTTGGAATTGGCTGAAAAGATCACAGAAGAAGTAGAAAACCGTATTTACAAATATCAAACCACATATCTGACCGGTTCACTCATTCGTGAGATGGTAAATTCAGTTCTTTTGGAACATGGTCATGAAGAGTACAGAAACAAACTTGCAAGATTGGGAATGCCAGTTTTTGACGTAAAAGAGATGATCTCAAACGTGGATAATGTAGATAATGGCGTAGAAGGATTACTCTTTAAAACAGGCCAAACAGTATTTGCAGAACACCTTCTCTTTAACATGCTACCCAAAGATGTAGCAGATTCTCACCTATCTGGGGACCTTCATATAGCCAACCCAGGAATGTGGTCTCTCCTACCTGACACCATTTTTGTTAATTTAAAAGAATTAATCGAAGATGGTATTGATCTAAGAGGAAAAGCCCTAGGCGTGACTAGAATACCCTCCATTAAAAGCCTAGAAAATCTAACCTCGTCGCTTTCAATGATAACTTCATTAATTTCAAAAGAAGCCTCTCAGGAAGTAATAATGGATGGCTTGACCCAATTATTGGCCAAACATTCAAAGAATATTACTGAATTGGAAGAAAAACTGGTAGAAGCATTTGCAACATCGTCAACAACATCACATTATACCCAAACACCATTACTTGTTTCTTATAGGATTCAACTTGGTTCAGATCAAAAAATTATTAAAGCAATTCTTTCAGCATATAAAAATTACATAAAAATTACACCAATTCCAAAGATTGGTCTTATCATTGATTTTGGAAAAGGAAAACTAACTGATGTTTCCGATATTCTTGCAGAAATAATAACATTAGGTGGTAGAGTAATCTTCTCTAAAGGATCGGTTTCTAACAAGGGACTTCTAAGAGATGATATTAAGAATACAGGTGCAACATCAATTAAACTTCAATCTCTTTCAATTAATTTACCTAGACTTGCCTTTGAATCAAACAAAGATGAAACTTACTTTAGAGCTAGGTTAGCATTATTAATGAAACCTGCACTATCTTCTATGTCTTTAAGGAAAAAAGATATTTCAGACTTGACACGACGAGGATTAAACCCAATCCTTGCAGGAAACACTCAGTACATGCAACGAAGCTCCATCTCTCTTATTGTAAATCTGGTAGGATTACGTGAAGCTGTTTTTAACATTCTTGGCTATCAAAATAATAAAGAAGGTCGAGAAATTTTACATAAAGTAATTGAAACAGCAGTAGATATTGCAGCCAAGAAAGGTAAAGAAATTGGTGATAATGTTAGTGTCTGTATGACCGAAAGTGAAGGAGCAACAAGATTTGCTACATTGGATGGAGAAAAATATGGAAAGAATTCTGTATTGCGATCTCTAGATGGAAAACCTTATTCAGAAGGATTCTTGTTTGAAGGATCAGAATTCTCTGAACTAACAACTAAAAGTGAAAAAATTGTAGAATGCAACAAGATCGCAAAAAAGCTTAACGGTGGTTTGTCAACACGTATTAGATTCGACAAGGATGCCAAATCTTCTGAAATCAAAAAGGTAATAGAAAAAGCCGGTGATCTGATGACATCGTTCAAACCCGTCAAGCAAGTGGCAATTTGTGGAAACTGTGGCTTGAAAGACGAAAAGCTGGCAGAAAAATGCCCCAACTGCAAGTCTCCATATATTATTTCGTAACGAAATTCGCAACCTTGATCTCATTTAATAAAAATTCTTTTGTGAGGTCATCTGATTTTCTAGTGAATCATTACTAATTTCGTAGGGAAACGAATTATCGTACCGGTATGAAATTCATAGTTCCGGTGTAAAACATGTTGAGCTAAATCTGATTTGGATAAATTTTTTTTTGCCATAGAAGTTATATTCATATGGATACTACCCTTTGCGGGGGAGATATTCTGATGGTTGAAAACTCACAGATAGAAGGTACTATCGCAGAAATTCGAAAAAGAAATGGTAAGGTTACTAGTTTTAATAAAGAAAAAATTTCAAACGCCATTTACAAAGCACTTGCAGCCACAGAAGAACCTGATCGTAAGCTGGCAGACGAACTAACAGAAGGGGTCTTGGGAAAATTAATACAGCAGGGATTTTCAGTTTCGAACTCACCCAGTGTTGAAGATATTCAGGATATGGTCGAATCAACTCTGATCGACAGAGGACATAGTGAAATTGCCAAGGCGTATATCCTATACAGACATGAACGTCGAAAGATCAGAGATGAAAAGATCAAAGTTCTGAATTTAAAAATACTTGATCCAGTATCAAAAAACTTTGATCTCAATTGTCTGAGAGTTTTAGCATCAAGATACCTGATGAGGAATCATCAAGGTAACATTATTGAGAGTCCTTCTCAAATGTTTGAACGTGTTGCCTTGTTAGTTGCCCTAGGTGACTTGTTACGTGACAATACAATTTTTACAAAAGATGGTAACGTAACCCAAGATGTTGAACAAGCACGAAGTTATCTTGGTAAACTTGATGACTTTGATTACAAATTCAAAATTGGAGATCATTATCTAAACAAGTGGCATTTTAGAGGTTTGATCAACCTTTACATTGAATTGGCAATGAAAGGCCAAATGAAAATTGGTTTCAAACAACTTCTAACAATGTTAGCTGCCAAAAAATTTGATAATTATTCTGATAAGATTTCTGAATACTATGATTTAATGACAGAACAGATCTTCTTACCAAATTCACCTACAATGATGAATGCTGGTGGTAGACTAGGACAACTTTCAGCATGTTTTGTATTAGATATGCCTGATGACATGGCCGGAATTATGAAATCAACTTCTGATGCTGCATTAATTTTCAAATCAGGTGGAGGAGTTGGAATTAATTATTCTGATTTACGTCCGGAAGGAGACATTGTAGCATCCACCTCTGGGGTTGCATCAGGACCTGTTTCCTTTATGAATATCATCAATACGGTAACTGAGGTGGTAAAACAGGGTGGCAAAAGAAGAGGAGCAAATATGGGTATTATTGAAGCATGGCACCCAGATGTTGAAAAATTCATTACAACCAAGACAGAACCAGGAATACTAGAAAATTTTAACGTAAGCGTGGGAATTTGGGAGGATTTCTGGAATTCACTAGTAAATTCACCAGATGGAAAGTATATGTTGCGTTCTCCAAATGGCAAAGATCCAGTTCGAGAAATAAATGCCCATCAGCTAATTGATCTAATCGCACTATCAGCTTGGAAAAGTGCAGAACCTGGATTAATTTTCTTTGATAACATTAACCAATACAATGTTTTTGCAAAAGCACGTGGAGGACCACTCAGAGCTACAAATCCTTGTGGTGAACAAAGTCTGTATCCATATGAGTCATGTAACTTGGGTTCTATCAATCTTGCAAATCTTGTAAAACGAAAGGCAGATGGACAGTATGAATTTGATTGGCAAAAATATGAAGAGACAATAATAAAGACAACTCGTTTCTTGGATAATGTAATTGACATGAATAATTATCCAGTTCTAGAAATTGATGTAGCTTCTAAAGAATCAAGACGAATTGGTCTTGGAGTAATGGGCGTTGCAGATCTTTTGTACAAATTACGAATACCTTACAATTCAAAAGAAGGTTATGAATTTCAATCTAAACTAGCCGAAGCTTTAACTTACTACTCTATGGAAGAAAGTATAGCTCTTTCAAAAACAAGAGGAGAGTTTATGTTGTGTTCAAAGACAGAATATCCAGAAGCAAAGATTCCTATTTCAGGTTATTACGAAAAACCAAAAAATCAACATTCATACGATTGGGATGCTTTGATAGCAAAAATACAAAAACATGGAATTAGAAATGTGTTGGCAACAACTGTTGCACCAACCGGAACACTTTCAATGATTGCTGATTGCTCAAACGGAATGGAACCAACATTTGCACTTGTCTTTGAAAAAAGAGTAACAGTGGGAAGATTCTTTTATACAAATAAAATTTTTGAGAACGTTCTTAAAGAAAATGGACTGTATAGTGAAGAACTTCTTTCAAAAGTTGCAGACAACTATGGTTCAATTCGTGATATTCCTGAAATTCCTGAATGGATGCAGAAAATTTTTGTTACTGCAATGGACATACACTGGGCTGATCATTTAATGGCACAAGGAGTTTGGCAAGATTGGATTGGAAACGCTATAGCTAAAACCATCAATATGCCACACGATGTATCTGCTGGTGATGTAAAAGCATCATATTTACTAGCTCATGAAATGGGACTCAAAGGAATTACTGTATATAGAGATCGTTCAAGGAATCAACAAGTTCTACATATGACCAGTGAAAACGCAGAAAAAACATTTGATGTAAGACCTAGTACGTATGTAACTGATTATGTGGAAAGACTCATAACAAATCCGTATGTCAAAACTCAAGTCGATAATGCATTAAAATTAGTTACACCAGAGGAAATACCTAAACCAATTCCACAAACAGAAGAAGAAAAAGAAGAAACTCTTTGTCCCACATGTAAAAACAACCTCGTATTTGTGGAAGGTTGTAGTCTCTGCATAGAATGCGGATTTAGTGGTTGTACCTCCGGCTAAAACATTTCATCACAACTTTTTTACTCTCTCTTCGAACTGCAAAAATCATTGAATAAAGCAATAATTGGTGGAATAATTGCTGCAGTAGCAATTTCAGCCATAGTAGCCGTACTTGCAATCTCACCTGAATCAGGTACACCACCAGTCACTCTAACTAAAAATGAAAAACTAGGTCTAATAGTTAATTCTCCATCAAATGAAATAACTCTTGAAGAACTAGACCGAGTATTTTCACAAGCTTCGTCAACAGGTGTTGGCAGGAACAATCACTATCTGTTTTGGAATCTATTAGAACCTGAAAAAGATCAATACAACTGGAAGCAATCTGATGTGCTAATGAGCTTTAATAAAAAAAATAACATGAAAGTTACTCTTTATTTCTCTGTAATCAATGGGAAAACATTAGGACCATTTCCTGATTGGATAGGAAAACCTAACTTGGGAGCAATTCCAAAAGATCGTTTAGTAAAAGTTCTAGATAATATTCTAACTCGTTACAACATTATAGACACTGTAATAATTGGAGGAAATGTAGACGCTCACTTCAGATATAATGAACAGGACATGCCAGTATATCAAAAATTCTTCACAGAAGTTTATCTTCAAATAAAAGAAAAGCATCCTAATGTAAAAATTGGAAATGCTTTTTCATTACACGGAACTCTTAACAAACAGTTAGAACACATCGTAAAAGCATTCCAAATGGGTGATTTTGTAGCGTTTTCCTATTTTCCTGTAGACTTACTTAATGATATAGTCAAAACTCCAGAAGAGGCAAGAGAAGATTTAGAAAAAATCTTTGAGTTAGTTCCTAACAGACAAGTAGGAATTTTTGAAATTAGTTGGAGTACCTCAAGCTTTGTAAACGGAACTAAACCAGACCAGGCTGAGTTTTTAAAAACAACTTTTGATTTTTACAATCAAAATGAATCAAAAATTGAATTCCTTACATGGTATAGACAATATGATAGACCTGAAGGCACATGCATAATAGATCCGGAGGAAGTAGAAGGTTCTGTTAGCGTCGGTGGTGGTTCTGGACTTGGAAGTAGTGAATTTGTGATAGAACGCCTGAGCAAGTATATTTGTAATGCAGGCTTAATTGATGTTGAAGGAAAACCAAAACCAGCATGGTCAGAATTTTCAAGACAAGTACAAATGACTAAATCATAAAAATAATTATGGTGAATTTTAAGTGCTTTTGAATTACATTATTTTCCTAATTATTCCTTTAGTATCTGGAAGTCTAGATAATTTTCAAGCAGAATTTGTCGATCCATCTATATCCGAACAAAAGATGTTCAACGAATTATTAGATAAACTTCTCAAACTCGAAATTGACAAAATAGATGTTACCGAGATATTAAGTACATTTGAAAAACCTTTCATCAAAACTTTTCCATGTGATAAAACAGATGTTAATGAACTAGTTGTTAACGTAGTTGAAACCCGATTATCAGGATTTACTGTACCAGAAGAACATGAAGGAAGTTTAATTTTGGGAGGCACCTATTCTTGGCAATGTAAGATTACAACAAGTTCAAAAGGCGTGATCACAATGGATTGTGATAACACAATCAAGCTAAATCCAGATGTCATTAATCCAAATGAAGAAAAAGATCCTCGTGTACAAGACGTAGACAACCTTGTAATAATGTATCATGAACTACTCCATGGTCAATTAATGCTAGATGCAATTACTTCATCGCAACAATGGCAAAAAGATGTTTGTAATAAAACACCTTCAGACAAAATTGACTATTCGTATTCAGATAAAGAACATGTTACAATCAATCCTTTACAAGAAGAGTTTACCTCACAACTGGTTAAACAAAAAGGTGGAGCTTTCTTTTTAGAAGAAATTACTCCTAAACAAACCTCAAACGGTAAGTTTTCTGTAAATATTACAGAGCGTGATACACTTCCTCTACCTCTAAATTCTGGAATTCTAGTTACCTATAGAGGATCAAACTTGGAAGAACCATCCGTAACTTTTCCTGAAAATGAAATAACTCTTTCAGGAACACTTCAAGATCTTTCTAAATCTGCAACAGCATGGATTTACATTTTCGGTGATAAATTTCAAGAACCTGTACAAATTGAACAGGTACCTCAATGGATAAAAAACAATGCAAAGTGGTGGTCATCAGGAACAATAAGTGATATAGAATTTTTCCGGGGAATAGAGTATCTGATTCAAAATGATGTTATGCAAATTCAAGATGTTCAACAAAATTCTAATCCATCAACTGAAATTCCATCGTGGATAAAAAACAATGCAAAATGGTGGTCCCAAGACCAAATCTCTGATGGTGAGTTTATAGCTGGAATAAAATATCTAATTGAAGCTGGAATCATTGCCTATCAATAATGCTTTCATTAATAGTTGCAGAATCTGCTCTTGAGCTAGTCCCAAAAGAAATTCAACAGCATAACTCTGTTATTTCTCATAGCAAAAAGCTTGGAAAAAAACCCTCTGAGATTTTGTTGGATAATTCATGGCATTTTGCAGCAATGAAGGGAATAAAAAATGAAATCAAAAGAGGACGACCTGATCTGGTACATTTTTCTTTGTTAGAAGCATGCTCAATTCCACTTTATTATGAAAAAAAAATTTCAGTATATGTACATACTATTGAAGATAAGGTAATATTCATAGGAGATGAAGTACACCTTCCAAAATCTTATCATAGATTTGCTGGATTAATTGAAAAGCTATATTCTGAGAAAGTAATTCGAGTAGAGGGGAAAGTTCTGCTTGAGATAAAGGAAATGAATTTCGCTCAGCTGATTGATAAGATAAAACCTAAAAGAATTATTGGTTTATCCACAAAAGGAGTTCTTAGTTCTTGTGAAGAGGTTGCAAAAAAACTAACCGATGGTACATGCCTTGTAATTGGTGGTTTTCCAAAAGGACATTTTTCTGAAAGAATAAAAAATAAAATTGAATATTTGGTTAACGTTGACAAAAAACCATTAAACTCTCATATTGTTATTAGTAGAATTCTTTATGAATATGAAAAAACCATTTTTATGTAGGCAGTAAAGTTTGCTCTTTTATGCGGTTGTAGTATAGCCTGGTAGTACGCTGGCCTTCCAAGCCCGTTACCCGGGTTCAAATCCCGGCAACCGCATGTATTGTATTTGATAAAAATTTAAAGTAGAATCAAATTAATTTTTACATGAAACCTTCTGTAAAAATTATTGCTCTTGAAAGGATGCATATATTGATTAAAAATGCAATTTCATATTCTAGAACAAACCCAAAATTAGCACAAAGACAGGCTTACCTTGCAAGAAAAATTAGTTCCAAGCATAGAGTTGCTATGCCTTATGAGTTGAAGATGTGTTTTTGTAAAAAATGTAAAAGTTTCATTGCACCTGGAATAGATTCAAAAATAAGACTGGGAAGATCCTCATTAAAGTCGATTAGAATTACATGTAGCTTCTGTGGTCATACTTATCGCAAAGTAATAGCTCAATGATTTATAAGACGATTTGAGAGTTTGAGTCCTCATGGCAAAAGTGTATGATGTACCAGCTGATCTGTTAATTAGTCAATTAGCTGAGATTTTAAAAAAGGAGGATATTCCAGCACCAAGTTGGATACCTTATGTTAAAACTGGTTCTCATGCAGATAGACCACCACAAAAATCGGATTGGTGGTATACTAGATGTGCTTCTATTTTGAGAAAAGTATACGTTCATGGTCCAATTGGAATCGATGATTTAAGAAAAATGTATGGAGGTGGCAAAGCAGTAAGTTATGGAGCTGCACATCACAGAGAAGCTGGTGGAGGAATTATTAGAAAAGCAATTCAAGGCTTGGAAAAGTTAAGTTATGTAGAAAAAGTTGCAGGCAAAGGAAGAGTTGTTTCTAAACAAGGAATGCAAAAGTTAGATAGACTTGCAACAGAAATTTTACTGAAACTTTCGTCTGAAACTCCACAATTGAAAGTATATTCTTAGTGTAATGTCATGAGTTCTCCTGACTCCAACGAAGCTAATCAACCCAGTGATGCAGAAATTGCTGCGCAAAAAGAAATTATTCTAAAACAACTTTTATCTTCGGATGCAAGACTTCGATTAAATAACATAAAAATGGTTAAACCAGAAACGGCAAGCCTAGTCGAAAATTATCTCATTAATATGGCATCTCAAGGACAATTAAAATCTCAAATATCTGATGAGCAGTTAAAACAAATTTTAAAATCATTGCAACAACCAAAACGTGAGTTTAAGATTAATCGAAGATAACATCTGAAAATATAATTAGGGGTTAGGATGCGATTGTATTCATGAAGGGAATTGTTTATGAAGAATATGCACCCGATGATGATTTTAAGAAAATTCTTAAAGTAAAAGATGTTGATGACCCCAAACCAAAACCAGATGAAATTATTTTCACGGTAAAGGCAGCTGCCTTAAACTATAATGATATCTGGGCTATGCGAGGCCAGCCTATTCCAGTTCCTCTTCCACACATTTCTGGTTCAGATGCAGCAGGTGATGTAATTGCAGTTGGTGAAGATGTAAACAATATCAAAGTTGGCGACAGAGTTGTGTCTCATTCTAACATGTCATGTCGAGTTTGTAGTGCATGCACTGATGGTCGTGAATTTGACTGTGAAAAAAGAACAATCTGGGGATTTCAAACTGGACCACTATGGGGAGCTTTTGCAGAAGTCACTCATTTACCTGAAGTAAATGTTCTAAAAATTCCAGAAAATGTAAACTACGACGAAGCAGCAGCAGCTTCTATGACTCTTCTTACTTCATGGCATATGCTCGTAGGTCGAGCCAAAATTAGACCAGGTCAAACCGTATTAATCATGGGTGGAGGATCTGGAGTTGGAAGTTTTGGTATTCAAATTGCAAAACTCTACAATTGTACAGTAATAGCAACTGCAAGCCCTGATAAATTGGATAAACTAAAAGAACTTGGTGCAGACTATGCAGTAGACCACAGAAAAGAAGACTGGCATAAAGAAGTAAGAGGAATAACTAAAGAGATTGCCAAAAAAACTGGTGTTTCTCCAGGAATCGACGTTTCTTTTGACCACATTGGTCAGACTCACTGGAACAAACAATTAACATTACTCAAATTTGGCGCAACGTTGGTATCCTGTGGTGCAACAACAGGATATGATGCAAAAATTGATCTAAGACACGTCTTCTTTAAAGGAACGAACATTTTGGGTTCAACTCAGGGAACAAGGGCCGAACTTGAACAAGGACTATATTGGATGGGACGAGGAAAAATTAAATCTGCAATAGACTCTGTACATCCATTTGAGAATGCAGCTGAAGCTCACACTAAAATGCTAACAGGCAAAGGCCTCTTTGGCAAAATCTTAATGAAACCAGAATAATCATAGACTGTATGACACGGCTTTTTCGCAGCCTACTTTTTGTACCCGGTAATAACCCTAGGTTTCTAGAAAAAGCAAAATCATTAACTGCAGACATTGTTTGTTTTGATTTAGAAGATTCTGTTCCAGATAATGAAAAGAAAAAAGCCAGAAAAATAATTGAGGAATCTCTAAAAACCCGTTCAAAATATTACTCTGAAGTTTATGTTAGGACAAATTCCCCCTCATCTGGAAAAATCTTAGATGATTTGGATGAAATTGTTAGAAAGGGAATCGATGGTATCGTAATTCCAAAGGTAAACACTGTAAAAGAACTCAAAAAAATTGAAAATATTCTATCTAGCCTTGAAAAAAAGCGTAAACTTGGTCACATTGCACTTGTGCCTTCAATTGAATCAGCAGAAGGTGTGGTCAATACCTATGATATTGCCTCTTCAAGCAAGCGCATTTCTGCAGTGATATTTGGTGTATTTGATTTGTTAAATGATATGGGAATTGAATATAAAAAAAATCCGGAAGGTGCAAAATACGCAAGAGCAAAAATCCCCCTTGATGCAAAAGCTGCTGGAGTTTATGCACTAGATGCAATATGGCAAGATTTGAAAGATAAGAAAGGTTTGAAAGAGGATTGTACAGCTGGAAGAAAACTTGGGTATGTTGGCAAAACATTAATCCATCCAGATCAAATTGACATAACGCATAAGGTCTTTCATCCAAACGAGACTGAGATCAAATGGGCACAAAAAGTTTACAAAACGTACTTGCAATCAACAAAAAAAGGAAAAGGTGCAACAACAGTAGATGGAAAGATGATAGATGAAGTGCATTTTAAAAGAGCTAAAGCACTTTTAGATTTGGTTAAGAAATGATATGATAACTACTTTTTTCTAATTACAATATTTACAATACCAATACTCTTGAGGATTTTTTCGAGTGACTAGTTAAGATATTCTTTTTTCATACTCATTTAATTCCACTAAGACTTGTAATATCTCGAGGGAAAAATAAATCAACAAACCAATCAAGTGCTACTCTAATTTTTTTCTCATTGCTAGGAAGGGTAGATAGATAGTATTGTCTCCAGATAAACCAGGCTAACAATCCCTTGATTTTACTACCCATTAAAAGAGCAACCCCATTTCTTTTACCAATTTTAGCCATAGAACCCTTACTATTGTAAACAAAGGATTTTTGAGCATTTGTTTCACCTTTAATAGAGGAAATAATATTTTCAGAAACAATCTTTGCTTCTCTTACAGCATGTTGTGCAGTTGGAGGATACGGTTTTCCAGTCCGCTTATCAATTATAGATGCACAATCACCAAGAGCAAATACATTAGGATGTTCTTTTAGTCGCAAAAAATTGTCAACTTCTAAACGTCCGTTTGGAGTATGTTTTGTTTCAAGTTTTGAAATTACAGGATCAACTGTAACTCCTCCCGCCCAAATTAGTGTGGCACATGGAATTTTCATTCCGTTATCTAGTTCAACATGATCACTATCAACATCAATTAATTTAGTTTTTTTAATAATTTCTACTCCATTTTTTTCTAAAGATCTCATGGCATATTCTCCAAGCTCTCCAATTTCTGGCAGGATTTTTTCACCAGCTGAAACCAAAATTATTCTTATTTTTTCCACATCTATATTTCTGTAAAATTTTTCTACAGATTCTCTAACAAAATCGTTAATCTCTCCTACTGTTTCAACACCAGAAAATCCTCCTCCTACAACAACAAATGTCATGAGCTTTGACATTAATTCTAAATCTTCTTCTTGATCTGCACTTTCAAGCATAGAGATAACTCTATTTCTTATATCGATGGCGTCTCCAAGAGTTTTAATCGTCAATGCATGTTTTTGAATATTTTCATTTCCAAAGAAATTAGTTTTTCCACCTAAGGCAATAACAAGATAATCAAAATCTAAATCTCGTTTGTTCTGGTCTAAACCTCGTGTTATTGTGACTTTTTTATTATTCAAATCTATAGAATCAACTTTAGCATGAAAGTATCGGGCTCTTTTACAAAATGTTCGAATCGGTGTTGCAATATGTCTTGATGCAAGCATTCCTGTGGCCATTTCAGGCAACAATGGAGTATGGAGAAAAAAATTGTCTTTACTTATCAAACCTATACTGACATTAACATTATTTTCAAAGGTCTCTTGAAGTTGTTTTAACACTCCAACGCCAGCATAACCTCCACCCAAAATCAGAATTCGTTTAATTGATTTTGATGGATTTTCATGAACATTTTCAACATGTTTTTCGTATGTTGAAATTTTTGAAAATTCTATTTCACACCTTCTACATCTAAAGTTTGCACCTAACTTTCTAGTCAAAATTGAGGCTAAAACACCAAAAGTTATGCCCCAAATAATGTGCATTATGAACGAATCAACCAAACTAGAGACAAAATTTCCCTTAACTAACTCTGACGCTTCAACTAAAGTCATTTGGGGATCCAGCTCTGATAGAATTTCAGCCATGTTTGGTCCTAATACCAATTGCGAAACAGGAATTGCAAATACCGCAAATACAATCACTCCTGCAAAAACACCGTAAAATAGACCATTTTTGAGCTTTGAGATATTGAATTTGAATATTTTATGAAGTAAAATACCCGTAACAATTCCGATAATTGTAGCAGCCAACATGTGAAATGCAAATCCCACTTCAGGTAAATTAGAACCCAAAACTTTTGCAATTACAAGCAAAGTGACAAAATATTGTGAACCAGTTGTGAAATCAAAAAATATTCTTGGCAAATGCATAGTGAGACCACCAATAATTGAACCAATAGCTACGAAAAAAATCTCTTTTTTCAGAGAGAAACCTACCCTCAGATAAAGAGATTTTTTATTTATCTTTAATTTAGTTTCAGAAGGTTTTGGATTTTTTTCTAGAGTCATCTAATACCATTAGAATTGTTTGATGTAGCTTACCCATTCTTTCAATGCATTAACTGATTTTACCATCATCGGAGCATTTTGTTTGACAAATACAAGTTCATCTGAATTTGATCTTGGTGGATTCTGTTTGTAGTTATCAAATGTCTTTTTGCCGTCATAATCAACAAAGGCAATCCTTGCACCATAATCATTAGGTTCCAGCAAGCAAGCATCGCCAGTTATAATTCCAATATGATGTGGACAGCTAAGAGCTGATTCTCCTAACTGATTGGAAGTTGTTACACCTTTCTTTTTCAGATCATCTGCAAGTTCGTTAAAATCTGCAAAAAAGTAAAAACCTCCTTCTGGTTTTGTGGCTTTTATACCATCCACTTTATTCCATTCTTCACTTAGATATGTTCCCATAATTCTATGAATTTGTCTTGTTATGTTGATGTATTCTTCAATCTCTTCATTTGGTTCGTATGCTTTTATTGCTGCATATTGTGTAGGTGTTGAAACATTTGTGTAAACAGTAGCTGCTACTTTTTTAAAGTCATTTTCTAGTTCTTCTGTGCTTGTTGTAGGTAAGATACATGAACCTAGTCTGTATCCACCAGCAGATCTGTCTTTTGATAATCCATTTGTAATGAAGCTGCCTTCTGGATACACTAGACCCATACTAGTGAAATTATTTATTTCATAGGTATCTAATGCATAAATTTCATCTGCAATCACAAGAATGTTATGCTTTCTACATACTTCAGCAATCTTTTCTAATTCCTTTTTTGTGTAAACAGTTCCTGTAGGATTGTGAGGATTGTTAAGTACCATCATGTGCTGCTCACTTTCAATTTTTGAAACAAACTCGTCTAAATCGTCTGGTTGAATTCTATAGTTGAATTCAGGTTTTAAATGAAAAATATGAAAATGTTTGTCAAGCAAAGTGATTTGAGGTCTATAACCAATCCAAGACGGTGAGGGAAGAATTACTCCACCTTTGACTATATTTACTAGAGTATTGATCAAATCCTTCGTTCCTGGCCCTATTACGATTCTAGAAGGATCAACATCTATTCCAAAATGCCTTTTGTTAAAACCAGAAATTGCTTGACGAAGTTCTAAAATTCCTTCTGCTGCAGAATAATGTCCCTGATTTGCACTTGATGCAAGAGCTTTGACTAATGGAGGAGGTACATGAAAAGGTGACTGACCAAACCCAAGAGCAAAATATTCTACATTACATCCCACACTAGCACATTTTTTTCGTTGTTCTGCAATCATCAATCCCATTTTTAGATTATCAGGCATTACGATTTTTTTAACATGTGACTCTACAAGAATTTCATTGCCCAATTTCTATTCCCATTCATTTTGAAATGAAAACCCACAATTTGAGCATTTGTGAGCAACAATTTGTTCAACGATCTTTCCACTGCAGTTCGCAGGACATCCAATCCTAGATCTTACTTGTGCTCTAACTGGTTCCATAACACCATCACATTCTGAACAGTTCATGGTTTTATTCATTCCAAATTCTGCCGCATTCCAAACATTTTCCATTAAAGGAATTGTTGGTGCTATGAATTGAAATAAGAACTTCCAGATCTCCACAATAGGGGCATTGAAACCTAAAATCTGGATATTTTGTTCTTTCAAAACTTAAAACGAAATGATTTTTTTCAAGTACTTGACTCATACCTTTCAAAAATTAGGATTCTATTTAGGGATATTTCCAAATTAATTTGGTCTTAATTTGGATAAATTTCTATAAACCATTTTCATGATTAACTATCATGTCTCAAATCGAAAGTCAATATGATGAGTTTGTAAGAGAATTTGGAACCAAACTAGGAAAAATTGACATTTCTCTTGCCTTACAAACAATGTATTATCAGAGAAAGTTTCAAGACACAAAACCCAAAGTTGACCTACGAGTATGCTATAGAGAAGGAACCGATCTAGAGTCAAAGCGTTTAGAACTTGATAGACATTTTGCTTGTGCCTCAACAACATATGTAAAAAAACAATTTGGAATGCCAGAATGTGAAAGAATTTTGAAGGTAGAATGTCTTGCTGATCTTGACACTATTCACAAAATTTCAAAGGATCCAGACGTAGATTTCATTGCAGGTTCTGCATCTATTGCCTCATATTAGATGCGATTAAAGAAACAATTAAAGTTTACAATTACACATTCAAAGATGAGATTTTGAAATAACTTTTTTTTCTATGAACGCACTAATGAATTATGGAACGAGCATATGTTTTAATTAATTGTGATCTAGGAACTGAAAAATTCGTAATTGATGAAATTAAGAATTTAACAAATGTAAGGGAAGTCTATGGAACCTGGGGACCTTATGATGTTATTGCTACTGTTGAATCTAATAAACCTGAAATGGTCACACAAACAGTTATAGGGAAAATTAGGAAATTAGATCATATCAGGTCCACCTGTACCTTAATAGAAACGGAAGAAGGTGTCAAAAAAGATATGATGAAAGCTGAATTAATTCCAGATATTATACCAGAGGAAAAAAAACCTCTAGAACCACCCTCAGGTATGGATGAGGAATTTGATCAAGAAGACAATGATGAGGATTATGACGACAAAAATTATTCTACGAAAAAAAAGAAACATTACACAGATGTCTATAAAAAAAGATACAGAGAAAAATAATTTTTAATTACTTCTTATTATTTAAGCCAAAGATTGCATGACCTTGTTTTAGTTTTATTATTGGAAGATAAGTATACCCATGTTGGAATTTGTCGGTAAACACAGGAGCTTTTGTATCTTGTAATGAGTATTGAAGAAATGGTTTTACTGGTTCTTTATCCAGTATAACATGATTAAAAAAGTAAACAACATCTTCTAAATCAAGTGAGGTAATGTATCCAATTACCCATTTGCCTTTTCTTGGAAATGAAAAAAGAGTTATATCTAGTTCATCTGGCATTTCTGGATCATAAGTTAATCTTGCTAGACTTCCTAAATCTTCTACTTGAATAGTATTGAATTTATCTTCAATTTTTTTTGGATTTATGTTAAATGCTGATGGAAGTGAATGAAGATGTATAATGGGTGCGTAGTTAGAAATTGCCTTAGGAGAATTTACGATATCAGCTTCCTCTTTTCCACCTTTAGCAGAATATGAGACATATCTTCCACTTTTTGGGGCTTTAGTATAAAACGAAAGTAAGGATTTGGTAAGAACACGCCTACTTGATAATACTTTTTCGCCATTCAACTCATGAGAATAAACTCTAAGGGGACTCTCTCTAAAGGTACAAACATATCTTGCGAAACTTGCAAAATCAGCAGTTTCAATAAAAAACTGAGTTAGCAACAGACTAAAACGGATTGGTAGTAATTAAAACCTAATTCTCTAGTAAACAATTTCTAGATAGACAAAATAATGGTAATATGGAAAAAAAGATCTGTTGGGCCAATACTGATGATTTTGGAGAATCAGATATTGTAATAATTGGAATACCAGATGAATCTCAATCCCATTCTTTAAGAAAAGGAGCATCTGAGGGTCCGCACTTTATCCGAGAAGTTTCTAACATCCGAGATTCATACACTAGAGACGGAAAAAAATCTCTTGGACTTCCGTCTTCGGGACCTTTACAAAAAAAAGTTTTCGATTATGGAGACATTTCTAGAGATAAGATCGAACAAGTTTATGATAAAATAATTTCAAATTCCAAGACTCCGATTACAATTGGTGGAGATCATTCTATTTCAAGGGAGGTTATAAAATCAATATCAAAATCAAAAGGGCCTCTTTCTTTGGTTTATTTTGATGCTCATCCAGATTTTGTAAGCTCAACTACGAATTATTACGGGTCTGTCTTTTATGATGTGCTTCCCCACATTGACATAAAGTCTAGTCTTCAGATTGGAATAAGAACACCAGAAAAAGAAGAACTAGATAACATAAAAAAATACAATCTGAAAGTTATTACACCATTTGAAATAGCTGAAAAAGGAGTAAAGGAGATTTCAAATTCTATTTTAGAAACAATTGGAAAAAATGTTTACATCTCTTTTGATATGGATTGTATCGACCCAGCTTATGCACCAGGTGTTTCCGTTCCTGTACCAATGGGTCTAAAAAACTTAGAGGCAACATATCTACTAAAATCAATTGTTAAGGAAGGAATTGTTGGCATAGATATAATGGAGGTTTGTCCAAGCTATGACATCAAAGACAGAACTTCACATCTTGCATCCCGAATGATTGCAGAAATTATTAACGCATGTAAATAATCTATTTACAATTATTTGATTTTTCTACCATTTCATTAAAAACATGCATATTAGATTCCAATTTTGGAGAAAGAAAATAACTCATTCCATACTTGTCACCAATTGTATGAAGCAAATTATTTTTCACCAATATATTGATGTGACGTTGAACAACTTTGTAATCTAAACCAAGCTCCTCAGATAATTGATTGGTATTACATGATCCATTTTGTAATCGTGAAACAATCTTTACCCTATTTATGCAACCTCTTGAACCAGCAAAAACAGACCATAGCAACATTTTCACTTGTTTCTGCTTTTCATAATCAATACTATTTACATTGGTAAATGTAGATGGTTTGATCAATTTTCCCAGAACCAATTTGTCAAAGAGTGGACCAATTTACGAGGCATTGTAGATTGGCTTTAAAAATGCTAAATGCTATAAAACCAGTTATCCAAATTTTGACCAGATTTTATAAAAAAAATCCAGATTTGAAAAAACGTAATATGGAAATTGGTTTAAATACATTCTTCTTTTTTAAAAAATAAATTGGCACAAGTTAAGTTCATCAACAATAAAGAACAAAAAAACACTGAAACTGAATCCACAGTTTCTGTATGTGATATTATGAAAAATAATACTTCAACAATAATAAAAAAAATGGAATCTCAAATACCCTCGTATGTTCAATCTTATTCTGATCTTTATTCTGAATATCTTCATTCTTTAGATGATCTTTTTGGAACATGCTATATTGCTGAAAAGGAATTTTTCGATAAATTAGGATTTGATCAAAACACACTCAAAGCATATGACAGTTATTTTAAATCGATTACAGGATATTATTTATCACAAATTGAATTTTCTACTTCATTTCTAAGAACTTATGTTCAAACGCGAATTTCAGCAATAAAATCATATGATAGCTATATGCATGTCATGATGAATTCTTATGCAAAAATACTATCACAATTTTCAGAAACATTTAAAAAATAAACATTTTTTGCGCAAAAGGTAGTCAGAATGGCACAACAAACAATGGAAATTAGTACTATTAACCCAGCCACAGAGGAAATTTTATCAAATTATGAAGAAATGAGTAAAGCTAAAGTTGAAAGCATAGTCGAAAAAGCAAAAACGACTTTTTCCTGGTGGAAACTTGATTATGAAAAAAGAAGAGGTTGTGTCTATAACCTAGCTGAATACCTGAAGAAAAACAAAACAGAACTTGCAAAAATTGCTACAAAAGAAATGGGTAAAGTTCTAAAAGAATCCATTTCTGAAGTCGAAAAATGCGCTTGGGTTTTAGAGTTTTACGCTGATCATGCTAAGAGCTTTCTTTCTGAAGAAGTTCTGAATACTGATGCAAGAAAAAGTTTCATCACATTTGAACCACTAGGAATTATTGGTTCCATAATGCCATGGAATTTTCCATATTGGCAGTGTCTCAGATTTGCTGCACCATGTTTAATGGCAGGAAATACAATTATTATGAAACCTTCAAGGGTTACTATACAATGTGGAATTGAGCTTGAAAAAGCTTGTACAGAAGCTGGATTTCCTGAAGGGGTATTTCAGACCGTGGTGGGAAGTTCAAATGTTGCAAACTATCTAATTGACTCTGACATTAATGCTGTTACTTTTACTGGTAGTACCCAAATTGGAGCACTGGTTGGGAAAAGAGCCATATCACAATTGAAAAAATGTGTTTTGGAATTAGGAGGAAGTGATCCTTTCATTGTACTTGATGACGCAAATATTGAAAAAGCAACAAATGGAGCAGTTAAAGGCCGATTTATCAATTGTGGCCAAAGCTGTATTGCCTCAAAAAGATTTTTTGTTTCAAAAAAGGTTGCTGATGAGTTCATAGAAGGTTTTGTTAAAAAGGCATCAAGATTGAAAGTAGGTGATCCTATGGTAACAGAAAATGACATTGGCCCATTAGTTAACAAAGAAGCGCTTGAAAATATTTCTTCTATTGTAGAAGATGCAAAAGAAAAAGGTGCTGAAATTCTATTAGGCGGTTCTGAAATTGATGGAAAAGGATACTATTACAAACCAACTATTCTGAAAAATATTAAACCCGATATGAAAATTGCCAGTGAGGAGACTTTTGGTCCAGTAGCACCAATTACTATAGTAGAAGATGAAAAAGAAGCAGTAAAACTATCTAATAGCATTGAATTTGGTTTGGGTGCAAGTATATGGACGGAAAATCTTACGAAAGCCGAAAATTTGTCAAGACAAATAGAATCAGGTATAGTAAGTGTAAATAATGTAGTAATTTCAGATCCTAGAATACCATTTGGAGGAATAAAACACAGTGGATTTGGTAGAGAGCTTTCCAGATACGGAATGCTAGAATTTGTGAACATTAAATCCGTAAGATTTTACGATCAATTAATCCATCATCATTATGTAGAGTAATTTATGTTTGAAAATGAATTCACATGGGGCAAGGCAGTTGCCGAAAATACCCAAGATGATTTTCATGAAAAATATGAAAAAGCTCTTGAAGATGTAAAAAATGACCTTAACAAAGAATATCCAATTATAATTAATGGTAAGGAACTTTTTTTAGAAAAAAAATTTGAAGTAAAATCACCTTCAGACACTAGAATAATCGTAGCAAAATTTCCTTTAGCTTCAAAAGAAGAGACCATAAATGCAATAAAATCTGCTAAAGAAGCCTTTCATGAATGGAGTAACACTCCCTACCAAACCAGAGCTAAAATTTTCCAAGAATGCGCAGATTATTTTTCAAAACGCAAATTTTACTTATGTGCATTAATGTCATTTGAAAACGGAAAAAATAGGATCGAAGCAATGGGTGATGTAGATGAAGCAATTGATTTTATGAGATTTTATGCTTATCAATTAGAAACAAACAAGGGATTTTCAAAAGAGACATTCCATCCTAATCCTAAAGAAAAGACTAGAACCATTCTCAAACCATATGGAGTTTGGGGAATTATTGCTCCATTTAATTTCCCCTCAGCAATAGCAATTGGAATGACTACTGCTGCTCTAATCACAGGCAACACAGCAGTGTTAAAACCTGCAAGTGATACTCCTTTATCATCCTTTGAATTTGCAAAGACAATTTACAAAAAATTGCCCCCTGGTGGAATAAACTTTGTAACAGGATCAGGGAGTGTTGTAGGACAAACTATTATTCAAAGTCTTGAAGTTGATGGAATTGCTTTTACAGGCTCTAGAGAAGTAGGACTGTCTGGATTTAAAAAATTCACAGAAACAGAAACTAAACCCTTCATCTCTGAGATGGGAGGTAAAAATCCAGTAATTGTAACAAAATCAGCTGATATTGAAAATGCAACAGAAGGAGTAATGCGTGCATCATTTGGATATGGTGGACAAAAATGTAGTGCATGTTCTAGAGTTTATGTACAAAATGAAATAGCTGATAAATTCATTGAAAAACTTGTAGAAAAAACGAAATCATTAAAAATTGGCTTACCTTGGCAAAAAGATGTTTTTTTGGGACCTGTAATCAATAAAGCTGCTCTAAAAAAATTTGAAGAAGCATCTGAGCTTGTAAAAAAAGATGGACAAATCCTTACAGGTGGCACAGTTTTAAAAGATCAAGAACATGAAAATGGATACTATGTTCAACCAACGATAGTTACCAAACTTTCACCAGATCACAAATTAACTAAAGAAGAATTATTTTTACCATTTCTATGCATTTACAAATATGAAGACTTTGATGATGCAATAAAACTTGCAAACGAAACTGAATATGGTTTAACAGCAGGCATTTTTAGCAAAGATCCAAATCAACTAGAAAAATTTTTTTATGAAATTCAAGCAGGTACTGTTTATGCTAATCGAACTTCTAGTGCAACAACTGCAGCTTTGGTTCAAAGTCAACCTTTCGTCGGATGGAAACATTCCGGTTCCACTGGAAAAGGTGCAGGTGGTGAAAACTATTTACAACAATTTATGCGTGGTCAAACTCAGACACGGTGTGATTGAAGAAAAGAACTACCAAGAAGCAAAATGTTTCTCTTTCTTTCTTTTAATCTACGAATCGAGTAGGGTAGCCAATTGGTACCATATGGAATGTAATCAGAAACTCCAAAACCCTTTTTGAGCAATTTCGGCTTTAATTCATCTCGAATTCCTTTTAACATCTGAAACTCAAACCTGCGATGGAATTTTTTTGAGAGTCTAATAGCAGTTTTTATCATGTTTGAATCATGAGTAGCAATGCCAAACTCGTTTCCTTCTTTGAAAAGTAATTTCATGAGGTAAATGTAATTCTTATCAACTTTGTCTTTAGATACGAAGGCAATCTTACTGTTTTCTTTATAAGCACCTTTTACAAGTCGTATTTTTGCTCCATAATTTAGCAAATCTTTCAAATCATTTTCACTCCGTTTCAGATTTGCTTGTATACAAATTCCAAGTCTTTCATATCTAGCGAATAAATCTTGATAAATTCCCATGGTTTCATCTGTGTGTTCTGATGATTCCATATCTAACCAAACAAAAACATGAGCTAACGATGCGCTTTTGATTAAATTTTGAAAATTTTTCAAACATTCTTTTTTACTTATTGAAAGGCCAACTTGTGTTGGTTTTACTGATATTGCTCCTCTAACTTTCCACTTTCTAAAAGAGGACATGATTACTTTGTATTCTTTTATTGTTTGGTTAATTGGCTTTTTTGAGGTATGATATTCTCCAAGTTTGTTAACAATAGCATGTCTTCCATTCTTGTAAGCAAATTTTGCTGATTCAAGAGCATCATTTATTGAATCTCCTGCTATCCATTGCTTTGCTACACCAAATAGGATTTTTTCCATTAGTCTTGTTACTGATACCATTTGCTCTTCATTCTCTATAGTAATGTAAAAAATTTTACTAAAAGAAAATGATGCTTTTTATACAGATGTATGCTCAGCTACTCAATATGTTTACTGGAATCATTGAGGTAGTTGGAAAAGTGATTAAAATCAATAAGAGTACAAAAAATCGTAGTGCTTTTCAGATGACAGTTGATTTGGGAAAACACGCTAAAGGTCTTAAGATTGGCCAAAGCGTTGCCTTAAATGGAGTTTGTCTGAGCGTAACAAAAATTGTAAAAAAAAAATGTAATTTTGAAATGATTGACGAAACTATAAAAAAAACTGATCTTGGAAATTTGATTCCAGGAGCAGAAGTAAACATAGAACGAAGCGTGAAGGCAGGAGACAGGATGGAAGGACACTTTGTTTTAGGACATATTGATGGTGTTGGAATAATAAAAAAAATCGAAAAAAAACCTAAAGAGGTAAAAATTTGGTTTGAAGTACCAAAAAATCTTTCAAAGTTTATTGTAAAAAAAGGATCTATTGCAATAGATGGAATTAGTCTTACCGTTGTTGATATTAAAAAGAACATAGCCTCAGTTTGTTTGATTCCTCATACCATGAAAGTTACAAATTTTCATTCAAAAAAAATTGGCGACAAGCTTAATATTGAAACTGATATTTTAGGAAAATACATCCTAAAACAAACCTAATCTATTACTACTTTTGTGGTAATTACCAATTTTTTAGTTAACTTTATAATCTGAAATTTAGCTAGATTTATCATGTCACTTGAAAATGCTATTTCTTCTTTAAAACGTGGAGAATTTGTTTTAATGCATGATTCTACTGGAAGAGAAAATGAAATTGATATGGTAGTTGCAGCAGAATTTGTTACTCCTGAACACATTGCACGTATGCGTCAACATGCGGGAGGACTGTTATGCTTGGTAATTAACAACTCTCTTGGTAAAAAACTTGGTCTACGATATATGCATGACATTTTATCTAATTCAGATTATTTTGATTCAAATTCAAAAGAGATGATAATGGGGCTTGCACCTTATGGCGATCACCCTACATTCTCAATATCGATTAACCATTACCAAACCTACACTGGAATTACCGATAGAGATAGAGCTCTTACTATTCGAGAAATGGCCAATCTTAACAAAGCAGATAATCAAAGAAACAAGTTTGTTTCGTCTTTTAAAACACCAGGTCATGTTCCAGTCTTAATTGCTTCAGAAGGACTACTTTCAAACAGGAGGGGACATACTGAAATGTCAGTATATCTGACCCAAGTCGCAGAATTAACTCCTGTATGTGCAATTTGTGAGATGATGGATTCCCAAACATATGCGGCATTATCCGTTGAAAAAGCAAAAAAATATGCAAAACAAAACGCCATCCCATTTATCGATGGCAAAGAACTATTAGAATACGCTAAGGTGTACTAATTTTGAATATTGCTATAGTGACCTCGGAATTTAACCAGAAAGTAACATCTAAAATGCTAGAAGTTGCTCAAGAAAAAGCACGACTTCTCAAACTAAATGTAAAATATACATGTAAGGTCCCTGGCATTTTTGATATTCCATTATTAGTTGATACTTTACTTGAAAAAAAAGAAATTGATGCAGTAGTTACCTTAGGAGCCGCAATTAAAGGAAAAACAAAACATGATGAATTGATTGCAAATGCTACAGCAACCAGACTAACTAAACTTTCACTTAAACACAAAAAACCAGTAACTTTAGGAATTACAGGACCCGGAATGGGGGAAAGACAAGCCTACGCCCGAATAAGACCTGTGGCAGAAAGAGCAGTAGAAGCAGCCTTAAAAATTTCACAAGAATTAGAAAAAATAAGGTAAATTGATTCAGTTAACTATAATCAAAATAAATGATTACGGACCTTGGACACTAACTTTAGGTAGTGATAGAGAACACCAGTTACAGATTTTACAGGCTTCTTTATACAAAGAAGTGCAGCAACTTTTCTCAGAAAAAAACTGCCTTGCTTTTTTGAATATAGCTGATGAATTTTTTGTATTAACTAATGGCTTATCCTTAGATGGCCATTTAGAAATACAAAAAAAATTAGAAAAATTATTTGATCTTAAACTTTCAATGTCTATTGGATATGGAAAAACTCCTTTTGATGCGAATCTCAAAGCTTATGAAGGTAAACAAACAGAAGTAATTTTAAACCTAGATCACAACATTTACGGTTTTGTTAATGGAGAAGCTGAGGACGAAGTTACCATAATGCATTTTGACATAGAAGGCATTACCTCAAAAAGAAAAACAAAATCACCGTATGAAATCTCTTCGACAATATTCAAACTTTATGCTACAATGTCAGAATATTTCTTGAATAAAAAATCAATGGCATTTTTTTTGGGAGGGGATAATTTTATGATTATATCAAATAAAGATGCAAAAGAAACTGCAAAGAAATTCATTGATACTACAAAAGAAAATTTAGGAATTGTTTTAAATTGTGGAATTGGAAGGGGAAAAACAGCAAGAGAAGCTGCAAAACTTGCAACAAAATCACTTGATACCATAAGAGAAATTAGAGATTCTGGAAAGGAAAAACCAGAAATTTATGAAACATCATGCATCTAAAAAATGCAAGTGTTCTTTACGGAAAAGATTTAAAATTCGTTTCATCAACAAATATTAAAATCTCAGAACAAATTTTTAAAAAAATTAAACCATCATTACATCCTAGCTCTAATGAAGAATCCTTTGACTGTGAAGGATTATTACTAATCCCTGGACTAGTAAATTCTCATACTCATATTGGAGATTCTATTGCTAAAGATGTTATCTTAGACAAAAGCGTTGACTCAAAAATTCATCCAGTGATTGGCGCAAAAGCAAAAATTTTGAAAAAATCTAACTCTTTACATCTTTCAAATTTCATGAAAAACACGTGTCAGTCAATGTTGAAAAAAGGAATTACTACTTTTGTAGACTTTCGCGAAGGTGGAACGGCAGGTATTTTACTTTTAAAAAAAGTCCTCTCTAGCGTACCAATTCGTTCAATAATTTTAGGGAGATTAGAATTTTATCAGGACCAAAAACAAATCAGGAAAAATATTTCTCTTTCCAATTTACAAAAAAATGAAGTCAATTTAATTTTAAAAAAATGTGATGGATTAGGAATTAGTGGTCCAAATGAAAACAGCAACTCAGTTCTAAAATTCTATTCTTGTACCAAAAAAATTCGAGCAATTCATTCAGCTGAGACAATTAAAAGCTCCAATTTTTCAAAGAAAATTTCCGGTAAAACTGAAACTCAGCGTGCATTACTTCTGAAACCGCATTTTCTAGTTCATATGACTTATTCCTCAAAGGCCGATTTACATACTATAGCAAAAAAAACTCGAGGGATAGTAATTTGTCCACGTGCAAACGCGACTTTAGCAGAAGGAATTCCAAATTTGGAAATGATGCTTAAAGCAAGATGCAACATTGCAATTGGAACTGATAATGTAATGATAAATTCCCCAGATATGTTTAGGGAAATGGATTACCTATGGAAGGTCACAATGGGATTAAATCGAAAAAGAATATCCCCTAAACAAATTCTTCAAATGGCATCTGTAAACGCAGGAAGACTCTTACACAAAAAGATTGGAATAATAGAACCTGGTAAACTAGCAGATTGCGTTTTTATTGACAAGCATGCAATTGATTTAGAACCAATGCATAATCCTCATGCATCAATTGTTCACCGCGCATCAGAATCAACAATTCGTGCCGTAATGATAGGAGGAAAAATCGTTCATGGCAAAATTTAGGCCAACAATAATTCTTAGTGCAGCAATTACTCTAGATGGAAAAATTGCTTCTTACAAAGGAGATTCAGAATTATCTTCTAAACATGACAAGGTTCGCATTCACAGATTACGTTCTAAAGTTGATGCCATTTTGGTAGGAAAAAACACGGTCATGCGAGATGATCCCTTACTCACAGTCAGACATGTAAAAGGAAAAAATCCAATTAGAATAATTCTTGATTCTAGAGCCACAATAAAATCCTCTTCTAAAATTATCAAAACTAGTAGAAATATTCCTACAATCATTGCTATATCAAAAAAAGCTACTCGTAAAAACATCCTTAGATTACAAAAACATCCAGTTGAGGTGATTATTTCAGGGAAAAATAGAGTCAATATCAAAGAACTTTTGAGAATTCTCAAAAGAAAAAAGATCAATAGAATACTTTTGGAGGGAGGTGGTACTGTCAATTGGGATTTTGTACGACGTGGTTTTGTTGATAAGGCTATAGTAACTCTAACACCATTTCTTGTTGGTGGAAAAGAAGCAATTACTTTAGTTGAAGGAAAAGGATTTTCAAAGATTTCAAAATCACCTAGATTGAAACTAGAAAAAATAAATCGGCATGAAAATGAATTAGTATTATACTATTCATTGAAACATAATAAAAAAAATTAAGAAATTAATTGAAAAATCAAAAAGTTATGATCTTATTATACCTATTACTGTTTCAAAATTCTAGTAATTATAAAATTTGTAAATTTTCGAATTTTATTCAATTCCGGCACCGCCGTCCTTTTTTTCTTCAAACTCTTTCATTTTCTGAGAGCAAGCAAGCATTTCTTCAGGCGTATGTCGACTTTTAGGTCTTTTACACATTGGACATACTTCTTCACCACCCCCATGTTTTGGTGGTTCGGTCATCATAATGTAATTACGTACCTCTCTCTTATAGCAGTTTTAGAATGAATTAGAATTATTTTCTCATATCTTTTTTTATATGATCAACTTTCCATGCAAAAGCCTTTTTTGCCTTATCATTTTTCTTCAAGTTTAAAACCTGACCGCATGAAGGACATTTGAAGAATACTTCTAGCGCGTTTTCAAAAGTAACTCTTGGACAATCTTCATTTCCACAATGATAAAAGTCAGAAGAACTTTCATAATCAAATCTCTGTTGAATTCTTTCAGAAATCTTTTTCTTTTGACCCTCTATGAAATTTTCAACCTCATCTCTTCTAGAACGCCATCTGTAAACAAACCAACCTTTCTTTTCGTCTTTTACTCTAATCCCTGTGATTAGTGCTTTACCAAAAAGATCATAGAGAACTTTTCTAACCATGTTTATACGCAAACCAGTTGAACTTGCAATTTCTTCGTCTGTTGCATCTTCTGATTTTAAAAGAGACCTGGCTACCTTGAGATATTCATCCCCCCCAATCATTGTTGCGATTCTGACAAAGGGAGCTTCGTATTTGTCAATCAACGTCATTTTCCGTCTCCTTCCTAGTATTAATCCATTCTTTCATTAATCACCACATTTTTCCCATTTTTAGTAGGAATTATCCTTCTTCCAGGATTTTCATATTTTGCCAAAAACTGATTTCCTTTCTGAATTCTGTCTAAAACGACAGCAAGTGAACTTATTTCAGAATGAGGTTGATGGCCCACTGCAACATTATAGTCTGCCATATCGTAAATCTCTCGAGGAACTTTTTTTGCTCCCACAATTATGAGAACTTTATCTTCTTTTTGTAGTTTGGATTCAACATCGTTAATGTTTTCCCCATACATTGTTAGATGAATAATTTTTACAGATTTTGCTTTCTTTTCCTTGATGACCTTTTTCCAATCATCTACGAACTCGATTTCAAAATCTCCTCCCCAAGTTGAATTAATTTTTTCAAGGGTATCTTTGATTTCTGGATTTACTTCATTCATATAGATTTTAGAAGCACCAAAAGCTCTTGAAACTAGAGCAACATGTGTTGTAACTCTATCATCTCTTACTAATCGTTGTCCAATCCTTAGTATCTCAAAATTCATGGATTTTATCAAGCTCCGCTTTTAGCGATTTTTTTGTAACCAATATTTTTTTTGTTTCTAGTGACTTATTGATTAATTCTTTTAGTTGCTGTATATTTTCACCGGTAACTGCTGAAATTGGAATCCATTTTTTGCTGTCGTTTAATTGTAAATCTTTTGGTTTTTCCATTAAATCATTTGGTTCTACAAGATCAGATTTGTTTAAAACAAAAATCATCTTGTCTGGTTCTACTCCTAATTCATAAAGAGTTTGAATACAGCTTTGAAATTTCTTTTTTAATACAGGCTTTGGATCACTTGCATCTATTACTACAATAACTATGTCGGTGTAGAGAAGCTCTTCTAAAGTAGACTTGAAGGCCTCTATCATGTATGCAGGTAGCTTACTGATAAAACCTACAGTGTCTGATATTAAAACTTGTTTTCTTTTTATTGAAATTTTTCTTGTTGTTGTGGAAAGTGTAGTGAAGAGCTCTTTTCCCTGTTGAAGTTCTTCACCAGTTAATGAATTAAACAATGTAGTTTTTCCAGCTGAAGTATATCCTGCAAGTGAGATGGTTTTAAAACCCATTCTCTTTCGTGATTGTCTATGAAGTGCTCGTTGTTTTCCAGCTTTTTTTAATTTTGATTTAACACTTACCATTCGATGTTTTATATCATTATAGTAAACATCTACTTCGAACTTTCCAATTCCCATAAACCCAGGCTGTTCTCCCTTTTTTGCAAGACGCACCTTTTCTTTTGCTCGAGACATTTCATAACGCAACTGTGCAAGTTTAATTTGCAATTTTGTTTCAGTACTATATACACGACTTTCAAAAATTTCTAAAATTAAAGCTTCCCTATCTAAGATTGCAATCTTTAATTTTGATGCAAGATTGTAATTTTGGCTAGGTTTTAGAATTTCATCAAAAATTATGACATCAGGTCTTAGCTTTATTTTGAGTTCTTTTAGATTTTCAACTTTTTCTTCACTAATACCAAATTTGGCACGATTAAGAAAATCTTGCTTGAGGATGTGAGAAACCTTGTAATTTGCAGCGTCGCACAAGGCTAATGCCTCGTTTACAGAATCATCTCTGTCATAGGTTATCAAAAAAGCCGATTTCATATCAAGTAATGCTAATCATTAATGCTTTTGTCTTTTTTTAGGGTTTTTTCTACGTTCATATTTAGAACAATTTCTGCAATATCGCTTGCATATTCAGAAAGCCTTTTTACATTTTCTACCATTCTTCTAACACGAAAAACCTCTTCATCATCTTTTAATGACTTTGTCATGTTTAGAACCTTTTTTTCGTATTTGGTAATATCGATTGATTTTTTTATTGCCTGTTCGGCTTGACCATAGTTTTCTTTAAAGAGAGCTAGGCAAGCCTCATCTAAGACAGATACAGCAAAATCGTTCATTTCTTTAATTTTTTCTAAAATCTCTTTTTTAATTGGTTTTTTAAATTCTATTAGATCTTTTGCGATATGAACTGCATGGTCCCCAGTTCTTTCTATGTTTTTTACTACAAGTCTATATCCCATACAATCTCTTGAATTTGAAAATCCCATTTCTTTTAACATGTGCTCGTTCTGGATAGCAATAATTAGTTGACGAATTATGTAAAATCCAAATCTATCTACTTCATCATCTGTGTTAATTACTTCATTTGCTAGATCAAAATTTAATTCTTTTACTGCAAGAATTGCATCACTTAACATTGATTTGGCTAGGTGAATCATTCTCTTGAAAGCCCCATCAACTGATAACTCTAGCAAATTTACAAGAACTTGAATTGTAATTCCACTGGTAGAATCTGAAATTATTTCAGTACCCATTAACATTCTTTTAACAGCTTCTTTTATGGCTGTTCTTTGAGCGGGTTTGAATCTCCCGGTTTTTGGTTTAACGTTTATTGTTTTAAACCCAAGAAAGTAAAGTGAGATCAGTTTTCTAACAATAGATGCAGCGTCATCATCAGGCCCTATTTCAAAAATTGCTCCTTCTGCATGAATTGCTCTTGTTTGGTATTTTGGTGGGTAGATTTGTAATGTGGATGCACCTTGTCTTGCAATACGAATTTGGTCACCTTGTTTTAACCCCATATCTCTAATCCATTGTTTGGGTAGGGAAACTATGTAAGAGGATTTTCCTGTAAATTGGATTTTTCTGATTTCCTCTTTTCCCATGATCTATAGGGTAATTTCACTTCTATATAGTTCCTTGTTTAAATATATGCGAATCCTGAAATTAATATTTAGAATTAGCCTTTACTATATTCCATGGATGCCTATGTGAAAATTAAACAAACAATTGATGCTTTATTCGGAACTGGGGTTTCGGCCCATTTCCCAAGAAAAGTAAATTTTACTTTTTCAAAGAAAAATGGTAGAATTCGTTCTGTATATTCTAACAATCTACTCCTTTGTACTTTGAGAATAGATGGAGGTTTGGCAATTACTCCTGAATTTGCTCAAATATTATTCAAAAGCAAAAAATTCAAAGAAAACTGTCTTGAGGTGGACCTAGATTCTAAACCCTTTGTAGAGGATGGAAGGTCAGTTTTTTGCCATCATGTAGTTTGGTGTGGAAAAAATATTCGCATCGGATCAGATGTACCCGTACTTTTTAAAAGTAAAGTAATAGCTGTGGGGAGGGCAATTCTTTCATCAGAAATGATAAAATCTCAAAATCGAGGAGTGGCAGTAAAAATCAGGGATAGTTTAAAAAGTCAGAAAAAAGGAGATCGGTTACCATGATGCGCGGTGGTAATAGACAGATGAGAAGAATGATGGACAAAATGGGTCTTGACATGAATGATATTCCAAATGTTCAGGAAGTCATTATCAAGACAAACAAAAAAGAAATCATAATACCAAAACCCTCTGTAATGGAAATGAAAGGCAAAGATAATTCGATTTTTCAGATAGTAGCAGAAAGCTATGAAGAAAAAGAACTTGAAGTTCCCATATTTAGTGCGGAAGACATTCAGCTTGTATGCCAACAAGCTGGTGTAAACGAGGAACAAGCTACAAATGCTCTAAAGGAGTCAAAAGGAGATCTAGCTAGAGCCATTTTACTTCTCACCAGTAAATGAATGATTTAATTAATGGATTTGGAGTTTGATCTGAAGTGAAATTAAAACGCTCAAAATCATCAACTGAAGAGGTTGCAATAACTAAAGATTATCCAACCTCAACTGCTGCACCAGCGAAGGTTGATACCATAATCAAGGCCTTATCAGCTTTGGAATCAGACATTGATTCTTTAAGTCAAAATCTGGCTGATATGAAAAAACAATTAAATCAAAAGGCTCAACGAGAAATCGAAAAGTTAACTGAACAAGTTTCCCAAATGGCTACAAAAGAGGCTGAGGCAATGATTTCAGAGGCAAGAGAAAAAGCCAAGTCAGAATCCCAAAGAATCCTGACTACCGCAGACATCAATCTAAAGGATGTTCAAAATAAAATTGATTCAAAATTCAATGAAGCAGTTGAAGTCGTTGTTTCAATGGTTCTAAAGGCATAAACCTAAATTTCACCTAGACGGAGCTTGATTATCGATCCGTTAAAATACGCTCGTATTGGAATTGCCACAACATATGGGAAACCATATTACAAATTCGTTAAAGCTCTTAGGGCCTTGAACCTAAATTTTGACTCTCTTCTTCCTGAGGAAATTAATAACTTTGAAGGTCCCCTAATTCTCACAACCTCTAAGGAGGCGCCCAAATTATCCCAAAAACCCATGTTATACGAAGAAATTATGGATAAAGATCCTGCAGTTATTAGAGGATTAATGATTCAAAAACTTGAATCTGGATTGGAGAAAAATGAACTTATCCTAGGAATTGATCCTGGACAAAGAATTGGGTTATCTGTTTTCTACTTTGGAAAGGAAATCGAAAGAACAATTTACACTTCAGTTGAACAACTAGTAACACATGTAGTAATTATCTTAGGCCAACTTCGGGCAACCAAGAAGATTGTAAAAATAGGCAATGGTAACATGAAACTAGCCAAAGAAATCACAACTTTACTTAATTTACGATTTTGTTCAGATTTTGAGTTAGAGTTTGTCGATGAAAGAAGAACATCCCTAAAAATCAAAAACTACAATCAACGCGGTAAACGAGATATGATGTCGGCAAGATACATTACTCAACGTGAAGGTTACCGCCATTTTATTTTGCCATTATCTAGAACCGGTTAAAATTATAACAAACAGTTCCTTGTTTATGAAAAGTTTTTATGGTTTGTTCATAACAATTGGGAAAATTTCAAAAAATACGATTTTCGAAAACATCGGTAAATATTTATAACCTTTTCTAGCGAAATCGTGAAATCTATTTTTTAAATAGAACGATCAATATAGATTTTACAAGAATTTAGTCAAAATTTTATAGAAATTATTGATCGATCCTTAAATAGTTGTGAATGTTATATAAATTCATACCAAGGAATTGATGAAAAAATGACGTGTAAAGGAATTTGTGTACGATATAAGGCTCAAAAGCCTGTAGGAACCGGAAGATATGCTTCTGGCCAGAGACGATGCCAAATTTGTGAAATCTTTATCAAATGGGAAGGTTTGTGGTGCCCATGCTGTGGTTACCGATTACGAACTAAACCAAGAAACCTCAAGTATAAAGCAAAACTGCGTGCTCGCGTAGAAGCTGATACTAAGATAGAAAGAAAAGCAGAAGCGATAGCAATAAAGGCATAAGTTTCCTCGAAGCTTATTAATGGCCACGCAAGGTTATACAAAAAAAACCGTTAACGTGGGTAATAGAAGCTTTGTGGTTCAGATGATATCATTTGAGAATGGAAATTTTCTATCCGTTACCGAAGGTACTCAAAAAATTGGTTCTATGGTAGTCTCACTGGGATCGGGACCCACTACAACTACTGCAACAGTTATTCCTGCAAAAACTGATTCCATTTTTTTAAAATTAATTGCTGAAAAAATTTCTAGCTTTGTGAAGGGTATAGGGATTGTTTCAGTGTATGTAAATAGAGAACTGGGAAATGAAGTTGCAAAGATTTTGATGGGTGAAATTATGGAGATGGTAAGAACTGAGTGATTTACGTAATTACCTTTCTTTAATCAAAAAAAAAGGTCAACTTAAAACTGTTAAAAAAAAAGTTTCCACAAAATATGAGATTTCAGTGATCACAGCAAAAGTTGACGGTTCATACGCTGTATTATTTGAGAAAATCAAAGGCAAAAAGTTTAGACTAGTTTCAAACCTTGTAGGAACTAGAGCCAGATTTGCTCAAGCAGTAGGGGCTAAGGAATCTAATATTCATGAAAAAGTTATTCAGGCAATTCAACGGGCCAAAAAACCTAAGAAATCTACAAAAGGTAAATTCTTTGAAAATCATTCAAAAGATCTTTCTATCTTGCCAATTGTCAAGCATTTTGAGAAAGAACTAGGCCCATTTATCACCTCATCTATTATCTACACTAAAAATCCTGAAAAAGGAACCCAGAATTCTTCTTTTCACAGACTACTTCCTTTAGATAAAAAGCATTTTTCAGTACGTATGGTTGAAGGACGAGATTTGCATCGAGCCTTTATCAATTCTAAAAAACATCGCAAAGACCTCAAAGTAGCAATTACTATTGGTGTTCATCCAGCAATTTCAATTGCAGGTGCATATCAGGCAGATTGGGGCAAAGATGAACTGGATATTGCCAACTCGATTTTAAAAGGAAAGCTCAGTTTAGCAAAATGCCCATTCTCTGGAATGCTTGTCCCTTCAGAAGCTGAGATTGTTATGGAAGGAAGAATTTTGCATAATAAAACTCACAAGGAGTGGATGGTTGAAATGCTTCGGACTTATGATTTTGCTAGGAAACAACCAGTTTTTGAGCTTGAAGATTTGTATTATAGGAATAATCCAATTTTCCATGATATTTTATCTGGATACTCTGAACATAGATTACTAATGGGAATGCCAATAGAAGCCAAATTAAATCGCAATTTGAAAAAAGCTTTTCCACAAACAAAACAAGTGTCCATGACTAATGGTGGATGTAATTGGCTTCACGCTGTTGTACAAATTAAAAAGAAGAAAGAGTCAGATGGAAAACAAATTATCAAAAAGACATTTGCCATTCATCGATCCTTAAAGATGGTTACAGTAGTTGATGATGATATTAATCCCAACGATGCAGAATCAGTCGAATACGCCATGGCTACTAGATTCCAGGCTGACAAAGACCTTGTAATAATTAAAAATGTAAGGGGCTCAAGCCTAGATCCTTCAAGTGACCAAAAAAAGCTCAAAACTGCAAAGCTCGGAATTGATGCAACTAAACCATCTTTTAAGCTAAAAAGTGGTTTTGAAATTGCTCAAATCCCTAAACAAAGCAAAATATCACTAAAAAAATATTTCAAAAATTTGTAGAAAAAAGAAAACCCAAAGAGGCAGATAAAAAAGGGCATGAGTATCCACCCCTTCAGATTTAGAATTATTAGGAAATTTTACTTCATATCTTGGAGTATGTCCTAAATTAAACAGACAAATTTCGTTTTTTTTTCTAGTTTTATTGTACTGGAAATATGTTCAAATCACACATACAAGGCAGTATTATTGAGACTGACGATAGTAAATTTAGATTGCTTCGCAAATGTGTAAGATGTGGGAAGGAATTTGAAACTAAAGCAGATGACATTTACTGTTCATTTGCGTGTTTTTATAAAATACCTAATTCCTAGTTTCTTGATTATTTTAAAATTAAAGATTTTTTATTAGGTCTGCCACATCTTTTTCCAAGTATCTGCAAATTTGTTCATCATTTCACCATATTCTTTCATAGATTCTAGTCCAGATTCACTCATGGATTTTTGCCAGCTTTCACTGAATTGTTTGAATGCGTTTACGCTATAGTCATTGATAGCTTTTTGCCAATTTTCGCCAAACTGTTTGAAAACCGTTATTCCTGCTTCATTCATAGCTTTTTGCCAATTTTGGCCAAACTCTTGCATGGTATCTTTGCTTGATTCTGAAGATGCTTTTTCCATTACTTCATTATACTTTGTCTGCATTTCATTGGTTATTTTTTGAAAAGATTCGAATACCTCTCTCCATTTTTCCAGCGAGTTAGTATATTCTTTCCATAATGAATCCCAACCAGCGGGACTTTTGGTTTCTGACATAGATCATTTTTTTCTTTGATGCCATTGATAAAGTGATCCATTTTTAGAAAAATGTTACTTGGTTTTAGATTAACAGAAATTTTGAGTAATGTACACTTTATCATCCTCATCTATTACTATTCCAATGCCCTCTCGATCAAACATTTCTGTAAGGATATTTTTCCTGTGACCTGGGGATTCCATCCAACCATCAACTGCTGCAATTGCAATCTTTTCATTAGTATTCCAATCATAGGATGTAATTATCCCGTTTATGGTATAGTATTTGTCGTAAAGATTTCCTTGAAAGATGTTTTCTGCCAAACCAGAATAAATTGATAAACCAACCATTTTTTGACAAGAGTAACTTGCAATCTCTGCTCTGCCAGAAGGATCTACTCCTTCTGGGGTCTCATGTGAAAAATAATTTCTGCTAGCCATGTCATAACTATGAGATCTTCCAATCTCTGATATTTCTGGATCAAGAGTTAATTCTGATAAATCATGTTTTATTCTTTGTTCGTTTGTAAGAATGTGAACTAATTTTTCAATTTCTAGTGGATCAAAATCTGGTTTATTTTTATCATTCTGTGATGACTGTGATCTTTGATCATTTTTTAGAACTTTTTCACTAACTATAGTCCCCTTTTGATTAGTTTCTTGTACTACAAGATTTGCTTGTTCTAGAGTTTCTTCTATTGTTACGTCTCCACTAACAAGGTCTTGTATAGCTTTGTTAGAAGAATAAAGACCTTGTAAAAGCATTTGAGTAGCATCTGGAGATAATTCTATTACTCCAAACCAAAAAGCAGCAACTATTAAAAAAATTGGGATTACTACTACAAAGCTATTGGAAGCACCACTCAAGGATGTATTTTAAGAAAACTCCATTAGATAAGATTTTCGCAGAAAACTACAGCGAACATCATAGATTGTTTTTGAATAAGAAACTAAGAGAACGAGGACGTAACTGAATCGTATAACGGTTGAATTATTTTATGGAATTGATGATGTCCTCGTTCCAATATTATTATACGTAGCATCATAAGTTAAGAAATTGTTTGTAATTTTCTCCAAACAAAATGAATTTGCATTTTAATTAGGAACAATGAAGTTAAATTCCACAAAATTGATCTGAATTTATGGAAATAGAATTTGCAAGTTTTGCTCTTGGATTTCTAGGAATTGGACTATTCTTTTTTGGATTTTTCCTAGGACAAAAAAGTTCTCCAAAAATTGCAGAAAACCCAAAAGATCTTTCTGAAGGAGTAAAACTAGATCAAGTGGAAATTAATTTAAAAACAGGATGATTATTTCCAGAAGATTTTCATAAAAGGAAACCTCTAATCTAATATGGATTATACTCCTCTTTTAGATAAAATAATGGGTCTTGATAAAAACATTCGATTTTCCCTTATCTGTGATATGCATGGAAATGTAGTAAATACCCGTCACCGAGAAAAACAAGAAAATTTTCTTACAGAAAATGAAACAAAGGATGCTTTACAATATTCTGTTGAATCATGGAGAGTACGTAATCATCATTCAAAAAAAATTGGTAAAGGAAAATTTGCTTTTGTAGAATATGAAAAACTTAGACGAATAACGATGCCATTAAATGAAGATCGTATGTTATTAGTAACTGTTGATAAGGATGGAGAAAATTATGAAATTATTGATCGCATTCTAAATCAGATCAGACATCCAGAAAATTTAAAAACAAGTCTCAAACAAGAAAATTCTAGTCTAGACGTTCTATTACCCAAATAGTATATTCTGATTTTCTTTTACTAATATTGCTCCGTATGACCCTTGATGAAATAGTCCATCGGATTAGATTCTCGCCCTATACGGAGATCTCAATTATTTCTAACAAGATTTTTGAAGGATGAGAACGCAGGCGTCATGCCCTGTTTTTATGGGGAAACCTGACTAACACCATACGTTCCCACCCAATCCAATAAACCAATTTTTGTAAATAATTCCCTGTATGTTCAAAGAAAATACACTGACCATAAAGTTGATAGGAATTTGTTATTCAAAATTAGGAAATAAGATGATCCAAGGTGTCAAAAAGTAGAAACTCTTCTGCTGAATAGTAAAATTTCTAACTTTTTTCTAACTTGAAAAATAAATGCTTAACTGCCTTTGCTTTTTTTGTCTTAATAGGAACTATAGCAAACTCTGCCGAAGCCCAGCTAATTGCTCCATTTGATTATACACTTACAGGAGCAGAAATCACAGATTTGAATTTTGATTTCAAAGATTTCGAAGTAATCTTAGATGTAGAAGTTACAGATTCTCCAGCTACTCTAAAGGTAAGCTTTGATCGAGAATTTTTTGATTCTCAGATTAATGGAGAAGATGACGATTTTATCATAATTGCTGATGGAGATTTGGTCCGTTATACTGAACTCGAAAATAACAGTAAGAGCAGGACTATAGAATTCCATCTTATGTCTGGTACTGACCAAGTTGAAATATTTGGAACTCACCTCAAGGGAATAACTTCCGAGTCTCACCAAATAAAGAGTGAGGAACCAACCATAATCATTTTAGATCAAACTGATAAAGTAAATGAATTATTAGCAGAAAATAAACAATTACAGAAAGAAAACAAACTCCTTACAGAGGACAATGAGGAGCTTGATAGTAGAATTTTTGAGCTTGAAAACTTGGTATCCGCACTAGAGAAACATATCAGTAATCTAAACGCTCTAGTTTTGGAACAAGTAAAGGTAATTTACCAATGGGTATTCCCAATTTAATAAAATTTCCAAAATTAAACATTTAGAGAAATTTTTGAATTAAGCTATAGCAATTTTTATTTCTCGAAAATCATGTCTTTCTAAATTTTTGTGAAGTATGGCATGTGAATGTTCTTTAAATGTTAGATCACATCTGTAACATTTCCATGCCATCTTACTCATATTGCAATTAACGCAATTTTTGTATTTAATATCCGCGTAGCTTTCGTTCTTTCCATCAATGATGAAAAATTTGAATAAAAAAACCGTTGATTTTTTGCTATTGCACTTTAAGGTTTCTATGAAATTATATCTAAAATGTAAATACAATTCCAGAATTCTAATTTTAAATTGGAAATGCTGGGCAATAAACAAATCATTTTTTTCACTTTGGCATCAACCCTTTTTATTTCATCAATTGCAGGTAATTCAATTTTCCAGACTGCATTTGCTCAGAGTCAAACTACCCCCGGATTTACAGTATTAACTGGAGAACAGCTAAAAAACAATCCTTTTGCAACAAACATTCTAGATAGAATTGAGCAATCAAAGATATTACTTGCCCAACTTCAATCAGGCAAAAAACCAATGACTGAGCATCAAAAATTCATTGAAGAACAACGAACAATTGCTAAAGAGAGGCTTAATGCAGATCTTGCTCGAATGAATAAACAATACGAAAATTATACCCCAAGAGCTGCATTTGGAAGCTTTCTTTCAGGAATTAACGGAACATATCATAATCTCTATTGGGACCAGTTTAACTATCTTGATAACAAAATTCAGATTGCACGGAGTGCGATGAATGATGTTTTACAAAATGGTGGAAGCTATCAAGAAGCAAGACAAGCATATTTCAAATATGCATCTATGACCAAAGTAGAAATGATTAAGGTAAACCAAGACCTTAACATCAAGCATGGATTTGCAGATGCTTCTGTTCAAAAAATGTTTGATAAATATGGCAAACTACCTAGAACTGAAAACTAAAGTTTGTTTTTGAATTTTTCAAATATTAAGAAATGTTAGGATAAAATTACAAACAATTTCTTAACTATTTACTATACTATTGTATGCTAGACGAGGACTTTACCATATCTTGGCAAAATTAAGGGTTGTTTCAGTCATTTGTCCTCGTTCTATTTTTTTCCCAAAATAATCCAAATCCATACCTATTTTGAGTCTACTGAGATTCCAAATTAAGCTAAATTGATGAAAATAAAGCTAGAACTGTAAACGATCCTAATTAATTCCAATGGAGTAACAATGGTATGACATACCAGAGTCTGGCAACTAATCCGTATGAATTACTAGAAAAGGTTGTACCCGACGAATCCGACTATAAGGTTGCTTTTTCTGGTAAGGTAGAAAGCTACTGTATTGGGATGGTAGATATCGTAAACTCTACAAGAATTTCTGCAGGATTACGTGAAGATGGATGGTGCAAATATTACATAATTTTCTTAAATTCAATGGCTAAAATTCTAAAGAGATTTGGGGGGATTCCCATTAAAAATAATGGAGATAGTTTATTGTATTATTTTCCACAATCAGCAGACCGTAAAACCAAATATGGCTTTGTTAGTTGCTTGGAGTGTAGTCTAGCAATGATTGAGGCACAGGAACTCTTGTCACATACCTCTCAAAAAAATGGTTTGCCCAGTCTTAATTATCGAATCAGTTCTGATTATGGCAAAGTAACAATCATGGAGCCAAATAATTTATCTCCAATGGATGTAATGGGCCCCCCAGTAAACATGTGTTCAAAAATGAACCATAACGCAGAGGTAAATGGAATAGTTATCGGAGGAGATATGTATGAAATGGTTAAAGATTTGCATGACTATCGTTTCAAGCAGGTAGATGGGTATTCAATTGGTTTGAAGTATGCGTACCCTGTTTACTCTGTTTACAGGAAGCATTGATTTAATAAAATTGTCCTCAAAATTAAGAGATTTCCAGATACAGTCAAGTACCATTTGACGTATTAAAACAAGGGCAAAAGGATGGGGACAATGAGAAAAAAGAAAAAAATAATCCAAACAAATTCAGATGAGCATAAAGTTGAATGTCCCGACTGTCCTACTGAAGCCTCTGTTTATTGGGATATCCGTTACAACGGTTATAGAGGAACCTGTGAGGTATGTGAAACAAACTGGCCTGAATCATAAATTCAAATTATCTGGATGAATACATCAAATATCCATTCTTTACTTTCTTAATTGTGTCTATCACATGATTGGTTTCGTATGGCTTGACTATTGTTGCTGAAGCCTGAAGTCCTCTTAGGGTCTTTTCAGTATGTTGAGATAATGAGCCAGTAATCATAATGATTTTGGCCTTGGGATCAAATTCTCGAATTTTTTGCAACCCATGATATCCATCAAATTTAGGCATAACCAGATCCATTAGAACAAGATCAGGTTTGTATTTTTTATACAACTCAACTGCCTCCTTTCCATTATTTCCTCTAGCCAAAACCTTAATGTCATTCATTTCTAGATATTCACACAATACTTCTGCAGCATCATCATAATCATCAATAACAATAACACTAGTCATTAGATGCTTGAATTAGTCAAAAATCATAATATCCTCTTGTATGTTTGCTGTGAACATCTGCATAATTCAGATCTCTTATACCTAATTATTACTTAGATTGGCCAAATTGGAAATAATAAAACCATAAAAATTCCGCACCCGATATATGAAAAAATGTAGTATATACTAACATGTATGAAATCAGGGCAAATCTGGGCAGAGGCATGGTAAAAAGCCTGTCATCTATCATGACAGGCAGGGAAGTCCCTTTGGAAAACATTTGGGAAACAATTCAAGATTTTGGTATAACCAGAAGCGACCTTAAGAAACTAAATCCATCCTACAAAGAACTCCATGAAGTATATTCGGCTATCAAGGCTTACCGCCTCAGTGTAAAGTATCTCAAACAATTAGCTACTAGTGTTGAATAAAACTTCATTTTTGGTAAAATTTTTAATTCATGAAGGGAGCCGTGAGGCTCCCCAACATGATACAACTCCTCTACCGTTCTGGATTGGTCGGGATTACTTTCATTGTGGTCTGGGCAATGAGGCTACAAGTAATTTCTCATTTTGTATTAAAGCGTTTACGTAGAAATTATCAGTATGATCTATATACTCAAAATTAAAAACTGCAGCTAGTATTTGGGGCTGTCACCAAAGTACTTTCGTTTTTGGTCTTAAGCTCCAAAATACTGGTGTAAAAAATTGGCCAAGTTAAATCCCAAAGGAAAACTCAAACCATATTCATCAAATATGATTTACCCACTCTCAATTGTTTTACTAACTTGGGCAGTATACATTTGGAGATAAATTCAGATTATAATGCAGAATCTACCATCAGAGCAATGAATAGTACTGCCAAGTATGGGCTAGAAAACTTAAACAAAGTCCAAGAAGCTTTCTCGGTTGGTTTTTTGATTACCCATGCACTCAAAACCATCATAAGAATTCCTGAAGCTATAGCAGTATACAAGTAAACTGGACCCATTACTGAAGTGCCATCTTCATGAGTTAGGAAAAATGGAACTATACTAAATAACACCATCATTAGAGTTGTTCCTGCAATTATTCTAGCAGCTGCATTTTCAGAACAAATAGCAGTAAGCATTGGAACACTCACTTTGTTGTAATCTTCTTTGAAGTGTAGAGTAAGGGCCCAAATGTGCATTGGAATCCATACAAACACCAAAGCAGCCATCACTAGACCCAAATCCCATAATCCCTGAGTAGTAACTGCCACATATCCTATCATTGCTGGTGCACCTCCTGAAAATCCACCAAGAATGATGTTAGTCCAACTTCTACGCTTTAACAAATAACTATACACGAAGATATTATCAGCTAGTCCAAATGCCATAAACGAACCTGCCAAAATCCCCTGCCAAAAAGTTGTAGTGTATGATATTCCAAAAGCACAGGCCAAAGAAATACCTGCTAAAACCAAACCAAAATCTCTAGCTTTTTCTGGGGAAATTCTCCCGCTTGGTATTGGTCTATTCTTAGTTCTTTCCATAATTGCATCAATATCTCTATCATGATAATTTGTCAAAGTATTTGCTGCAGCTGAACCTGCAGCAACTCCTGCAATCATGAGAGCCCAAGTAATTGGAGATACATCAATAGAGTAAATGTTAGAGGCTGTGATCGCTGCAGCAAAAGCAGTAAACACCAAAAGGTACCAAATTTTCGGTTTTGTTAGTTCATAGTAATTTTTGAATCGAGATTCAGTTTTTGCCCTTTGCATTTAGTTTGCCCTCCATTGAGAAGATCTTAATCAAAATTAAATGTACCACACTATTTCGCAGGCATATAAGGCATTGATTTGGTCCTAGTTTTCATTTCAATAAAACTTTCAGAGCTAATGACTCCATCTATTCTTCCAATTTTATCTGAAACCAATTTATGCATCTGATCAAGGGATTTTGCATACATGGTTACCAAAATATCAAACCTTCCAGTAACTTCGGCAATTTCACGAACACCATCTATTTTGAAAAGTTCTTCAATAACATTATCTCTTTTTTTGGAATCCATATTAATCCCAGTTAATGATTTTACTTGATATCCTAACTCTTGATCATTAACAACTATAGTAAATTTCTCAATTAATTTGCGTCTGACTAATCTCTTTATTCTACTATAAACAACAGATGAATTGACTTTAATTTTTTTTGAAAGTTTAGGAATTGAAATTGCTGCATCTTCTGAAAGTTCAGATAAAATCATAAGATCCAAATCATCAATTTTTGCCATAAGATTAATCTTAAAATTTAGAGAAATCTCGGTTTAATAAAGCTATTATTGAAATTTTTATAATTTTGGATTAGATTTTACCTTTTTTGTATAGCATTTCTGCTAACAGCACTGCGCCTTTTGCAGAGCCCATCTTTTTGTTATGACTGAATAACATGTACTTTAGACCGTGATCGAATAGTTCTTCCTTTTCAACTCTACCAATAGTTGTAGTCATTCCATCACCAACCTCTCGTTCCATTCTTGGTTGTGGTCTTGTTGGGTCTTCATGAAATGCATAATATTTTTCTGGAGCTGAAGGCAATCCAGCCACAGAAATTTTTTGATTATAATTATTGTAAAGCTCTTTTGCTTTCTCAGGATCGATGTCTTTATTGGTTTCGACGAATACTGATTCGGTATGGCCATCAATCACTGGTACTCTAGTACAAGTACAACTAACTTTAATATCTGCATCTTCTATTTTTCCATCTTTTAATTTGCCAAGAATCTTTCTTGTTTCTTTTCTAACTTTTTCTTCCTCTTTTGGAATGTATGGTATTATGTTATCAGTAATATTCATCGCACCAAGACCTGGCGATCTTCCTGCACCAGAGATTGCTTGCATTGAAGTCATCAAAACTTTTTTTACACCATATTTTTCAAATAACGGTTTAAGCGTTATAGCCAAACCAGTTGTAGTACAATTTGGAAGTGGGGCAACCCATCCTTTCCAATTTCTATTCTTTTTTTGAACCTCTAATAGCTCTGCTAGTTCATCATTTACCCCAGGAATTAAAATTGGAACATCCTCTTCATATCGATAAGCGGAACTAGTACTAATAACAGGAACATCTTTTGCAAATTTTGTTTCAATATCACGGGCTGCTACAGATTCTACTGCTGAAAATACTAAATCTAACTGAGATGCATCAATTTCATCAATATTTTTGACAGTCATTTCTTTGATATAATTAGGAATTTCACTACCTACTTCCCAAGAAACAATTCCACTATTTGGATCTCTAATAGCTTCAACAAACTTTTTGCCAGCAGATCTTTCTGAAGCTGCAATCTGAGTTACCTCAAACCATGGATGGTTTTCTAGTGAAAGTACAAACTCCTGTCCTACCGAACCCGTGACTCCAACTATGGCTATTTTCTTTTTCACGAACAATTTTGCTAAAGATTCAATTAATAATCCTTTATCGTATTTCCTTACGTTGAAGCTGAATCAAAATGTAGCATTGCACAAACCAGTTTCTCATGGAGGTCCTTATTCCATCAAAAAACCTCCTCTAGACCTACTTGACTTTAGCTCAAACATCAACCCTCTTGGAGCTCCACCAATGGTTCGAAGGTATCTTCATAAGAAACTAGATACAATATCACAATATCCTGATACAGATTCTGTAAATTTACGAAAAGGACTACAATGGTATTGTAAGATTCCATTTGATCAAATTGTTATTGGAAACGGTGCAACTGAAATCATTTACAATTTTTGTCAAGCATTCTTGAATAAAAAAACTCCAGTATTAATTCCAATTCCAACATTTGGAGAATATGAAGCTGCAGCAAAGCTTTCAGGATGCAAAATTTTATTTTTTAAAACAATGAATTTAGAAGCTAACCTCAATGATTTTATTAAAAAAATTCCAAAAAATGGATGTGTGTTTGTTTGTAATCCAAATAATCCTACAGGAACTATTCTATCAAAAACAAAATTGCAAAAAATAATTCAATCTGCAAAGAAAAAATCTACTCTAATCTTTGTTGATGAGTCATTTATAGAACTTGTTCCAGATTCAAATGAATCGATGATAAAATTTGTTAAAAAATACAGAAATCTATTCATACTTCGGTCAATGACAAAGTCATTTGGTTTAGCAGGAATTCGTGTGGGATATGGAATTGGAAATAAACAAATTATTTCTATTCTTAACAAGCTGAAAATTCCATGGAACGTTAGTGGACTTGCTCATCATGCAGCTGGAGCTGCACTTTGTTCTGTTTTTTATTTGGAGAAAGCCAAAAAATTAATCAAAAAAGAATCTAAATATCTAAGAAATTCTATTGCAAAGATTGATGGTTTTGAGTGTCATGATACATCGACTAATTTTATTTTGATTAAAACAAAACAAAAATCAAAAACTTTACAAAAAAAACTTTTAAAGAAAAAAATTTTGATCCGAGATTGTTCAACATTTAGAGGATTAAACAACAATTATGTTAGGATTGCAGTAAAAACAAGAAAAGAAAATCTAAAACTTGTAAAAGCATTGGAGACAATTTAATGAAAACACTAATGGTCCAGGGTACTTCTTCTGGTGCTGGTAAAACAACATTAGTTGCTGCACTTTGTAGGATTTTTTCTAATTCAGGAATTTGTGTTGCTCCTTTCAAATCTCAAAACATGTCAAATTTCTCGTATAAGACTCCAAATTTTGAGATTTCTCGAGCTCAAGCCATTCAAGCAATTGGTGCACGTTGTAAAATCACCCCTGATTTGAATCCAATTTTATTAAAACCTCTTGGAAATTATTACAGTATTGTATTCTTGCAAGGAAAACGATACAAAAAGATGCATGCCACTGATTATTACAATAAATTTGTAAAAACAAAAGGCCTAAAAATTGCAATGGAATCTTTATGGCGGCTAAAAAGAAAATATGATGTCATAATTATTGAAGGAGCAGGTTCTCCAGCGGAAATTAATCTACAAAAATTTGATATCGTTAACATGAAAATTGCTGAAAGAACACATTCCCCAGTCTTACTAATTACTGATATAGATCGGGGAGGTTCTTTTGCAAGTATTGTTGGTACACTTGCATTACTTGATAAGAAATATCAAAAACTTGTCAAAGGTTTTGTAATTAACAAATTTCGAGGAGATATTAATATTCTCAAACCTGGATTTGTAAAGCTCAAACAAATTACCAAAAGACCAGTTTTTGGAGTAATTCCAATGACAAAGATAGATCTCCCTGAAGAGGATTCACTTGGTGTAAAACCAAAGCCCATAACATGGAATAAGAAAAACATCGACAAAATTGACAAGGAGATTGACAAGTTAAGTAAATTAGTAAAGAAAAGTCTAAACCTTAAGGCAATTGAGAGACTGATATATTGATTATTGAATCAATTCTGATTGTTGCATTTGCATTAGGATTAGACTTTGCGGTAGGCGATCCAAAAAACAAATTTCATCCAACTGCATGGATTGGCAAATTGGTAGCTATTCTAACCCCCCATGCAAAAAAATCTGAAAAACTTGGGGGGGTTTTGTTGGTGTTAGGTGTAACTAGTATTGTTGTAATCTTAATTGTTTCATTAGAAATTGTGGTTAATCTAGTAACCATAGATTTTATTTCATTAATTGCGTCTGTTCTTGTTGGAACAATTCTTCTAAAAACAACAATAGCTATTCGAGGAATGGAAAAACATGCACTAGCTGTTGTAAAGTCAGTTGAACAAGACGACATTGATAAAGCTAGAGATAATCTTGCTTTGATAGTAAAGAGAAATACCAAGGAATTAGATAAAAATCACATATTATCTGGAGTGCTTGAAAGTGTAAGTGAAAATACCGTTGATGGTATTACCGGACCATTATTTTATTATGGACTGTTTGGTTTGCCTGGTGCCTTTGTATATCGAACCATAAACACAATTGATTCCATGATTGGATACAAGAATTCAATTTTCAAAAATGTAGGATGGTTTGGTGCATACAGTGATAAAGTTCTAAACTATATTCCAGCAAGATTAACCGCATTTGTGATGGTTTTAGGTGCAATGATAATTGGTATTGATTGGAAACAATCTTACCATATAATGATACGAGATGGCTCAAATACCGAATCTCCAAATGCTGGCTTTCCAATGGCGGCTTTGGCAGGAGCTCTACAAACAAAGTTTGAAAAAATTGATCATTATACACTTGGAGAAGGAAATCAAGAACTTACTAAAGAACACATAACATCAGGAATTGCTTTAATGAAAGTTACATCAGTCCTTTTTTGTGGTATTGTAACAATTCCAATCATAGTAGTGTTATCATATTTAGGATGGTGGATTCATGCTTAAGGAAATTAGTTCTGTATTTTCTTTTTTAACTATAATTCCAACAAGAAATGCAAATCTTGTAACAATTGCAAAGTACATGTATCTATTTCCACTTGTTGGTATAGCAATTGGACTTTTAGTGGGAGGATTTGGTTTTGGATTATCCTTTGTCGGTCTTGAACCACTAGTTGTTGGACTGTTGGTAATGGGAGCCATTGCATTAATCACTGGAATTCATCACATGGATGGTCTTGCTGACTTTGCAGATGGATTAATGACTAAGGGAACAAAAGAGAAAAAGCTTCAAGCAATGAAAGATCTGTCAACTGGTTCAGCTGGAATTGTTACAATTGTGTTGTATATTGTTGGAATGATTATTGCTCTTTCATTAGCTGAAGGATATCTGTTATTTCAAGCAATTCTAGTTAGTGAAATAATGGCAAAATTCTCGATGGTATTGTTGGCAAGCACTGGACAGTCTGCAGCCCCAGGATCAAATTCACCGTTTGTACAACTAATGAAGGACAAGAAAAAGCTTGTAGCATCAATCGCGTTAACCATAATTCCTCTAGTAATTGTAGCAGGAAGTACAGGAATGATTGTTTTTGCTTCTGGTGTTATTCTAACTTTTTTCATAGGGAGTATTTCAGCTAGAAGTTTTGGAGGAATTACCGGTGACGTATTGGGAGCAACAAACGAATTAACAAGATTATCCTCTCTTTTGATTTTTGTTACAATATGATTGGTCTTGTCATGGCAGGCGGCAAAGGAAGCCGAATGAAAATTGATGATGAAAAATTACTATTAAAATATGTTCATCCCACCATTCTTCATGTAATATTTGCATTACAAAACTCCGAATGTTTTTCTAAAATAATTGCTGCTTCAAGTCCTCATTCTCCAAAAACAAAAGAAATGATACAAAATGCTGGAATTGAAATTTTTGAAACTCCAGGAGATGGTTATGTCAAAGATCTAAACCTTGTTTTAAAGTCCATTAATGATGACATTTTTGTCGTGTCTGGAGATCTAGCACTATTAGATGAAGAAATTGTCACAAAAATTGTAAAGGCACACAATCCTGATGGTCTTTGGACGAGCTATTTAGTTACCAAAGATTTTGCAAATTCATTGGGTTTAAAGCCAAAATATGCGATTACTTTTCAAAATAAGGAGTGTTATTTTACAGGAATCTCAATTGTTAATGCAAAAGAGATTAATAATCTTGATTCAGTTGAAGAAATTTACCATATACTAAATGATAAAAGAATTGCTTTTAATTTAAACACTAAAGAAGACTACAACTTACTTGGCAGTTCCTGAAACTTTGCCGTGTAGTTCAGCTACGGCACCTGTTGGTTCAGCAATAAAATTACCACACGATTTGCAAGTTACTTTTGTTGATGCATGTGAATAAACAATATTTTCTTCATTGCATTCTTTACACTTTACTTTTAGAAATTTGCTACTTGGTTCAGGTATGAGAATATGTTCTTTTTTCAATGTGCTATCAACTCAACTTTTCGGATTCTAATTCCACGTTTATTCCATTTCTTTTTGCAAACTGTGCAAGTTAATATCGGCGTCCATTTTTTTGTTGTTTTAGCAGGCTTTGCAAGTTTTGGGAATTTCTGTCCCCCGTACCCTTTTTTGTCCTCAGCATGGCGTCGTTCACCAAGAGCAGAACCTCTTCTTTTACCTGGCTTGTAAGTGGAAACCTTCTGCTTTGTATGCTTATTACATTTAGGACAAAATCTCATAATCTCTTTGGGCACGTTCATAAAGAAATGCCAATCTTGACGGTAATTTAAACATCGCTTTGAATCTATAATAGTTCCAAAAATAAATGAATGTGTGCAGAAACTTTCATCGACTATCTCTTCTTTGAATGCAGTGGCGATGGGAGATAAACCTGCAGATTTAGTTTTGAAAAATTGTTCTCTAGTAAACGTATACACAAAGGAAATTTTAAATAACATCCAAATTTCGATCGTTAACGAACGAATTGCATATGTTGGTAGTGATGCCTCCCATACTATAGGAAAAAAGACTGTTGTAATTGATTTAAAAGGAAAATACGTTACTCCAGGATTTGCAGACCCTCATACACATGTTGATCAATTTGTCTTACCATCTGAACTTGCAAAAAAATCTCTTTTATGTGGAGTTACCTCACTTTTTTCTGATCCAATTGATATTGTCAGTGTTTGTGGGTACAAAGGATTTAGAGAATTTGTAAGACTAACAGAAAATTTGCCAGCAAGATTTTTTCATGTTGTCCCTGGAGGCCTACCCGTAGACAGAAAATTTAGTCATGGAAAAACTTTAAGTCATTCTCAAGAAAAGTCTGCAGTAAAGCATCCAAGTGTTGTGGGTCTTGGTGAAGTTTTTTCATGGACCAAAGTCACAACAAGGGACTCAAAAACAATGAAAACTTTGTCTACAATGCTTGAAAATGATTGTATCATAAATGGCCATACTGCAGGAGCATCAGGTAAAAAACTTAATGCGTATGTTTCATCTGGAATACTTTCATGTCATGAACCGATTAACTATGATCAAGTAATTGAAAGACTACGTCTTGGAATGTGGGTAATGATTAGAGAAGGTTCCATTAGAAGAGACTTGAAAGAAATTTTACCACGTATAATGTCTGAAGGTATTTTTATGGATAGGTTGATGTTTTGTTCTGATGGATTAGATCCTTCAGATATTTCAAAATATGGCCATATTGATCATAGTATTAGGGAAGCTGTAAAGTTAGGATTAGATCCCGTTATCGCAATCACAATTGCCTCAAGAAACACTTTTGATTATTATAAAATGAGCAAAGATTTGGGGGGAATTGCTCCAGGCAAATTAGCTGACATTTTGGTATTTGATTATCTTACCACAATGAAACCAAACAAAGTCTTCGTTGGTGGTAAACTTGTGGTATCAAATGGAAAAATTGTTTCTAAGGTAAAAAAGAAGTCTATACCTAGATGGATTACAAAGACAGTAAAATTAAAAAAATTTTCAGAAAAAGACTTTGAATTAAAATCCAAATCTAACTCTGTTAATGCAAATTTGATTACCATGGTATCTGAAATTATAACACAAAAAGATCAAGCTGAACTTTATACAAAAAACGGTAATGTCTCTGCTTCATTTGATAAAGACATATGGAAAGTTGCAGCCTTTGATAGAATCTATGGCTCAAGAAAACATTCTATAGGATTTTTGAAAAATTTTGGAGCCCAAATAGGGGCATTTGCCTCAACTTGGGGCTTTCATGAAAATGATTTGATTGTCATTGGACAAAACGAAAAAGATATGGCAGCGGCTGCTAATAATTTGATTGAAACTCAAGGAGGCTTGGTGGTCATAAAAGATAAGAAAACCGTGGCATCAATTCCATTACCAATTGGAGGAATTATTTCCTCTGATTCCTTTGAAAAAACATCACAAAACTTTGAAAAGCTAAACTCCACAATAATTGATGCAGGATGCAAATTCAAAAGACCTCACCTAATACCCCTTTTCTTGCCTTTTCTTGCATTACCCTCAATTAGGATTCTTTTTAGTGGAATAGTTGATGTCAAAAAAAGATCCTTTATTCCACCAATTAACTAGGAAATGTTAAAAAGGGGCATTAAAAGAAGACCCACTGCAAATTAAATGGCTTCAATTCAACAAACCCCTCAAGGTCCAGTGTTAGTATTAAAAGAAAGTGCTCTTCAGCAAAAAGGAAAAGATGCCCAGAAAAATAATATTGCTGCTGCAAAATTAGTTGCAGAATTAGTTAAATCCAGTTTAGGTCCTCGTGGTCTAGATAAAATGTTAGTCGACCCTATAGGAGATGTCACTATTACAAATGACGGGGCTACAATCCTAAAAGAAATAGACGTGCAGCATCCTGCAGCAAAAATGATGGTTGAGATTGCTAAAACAACTGATAATGAAGTAGGAGACGGAACTACATCCTCAGTTGTTGTCGCAGGTGCTTTACTAGAAAAAGCCGAACAATTATTGAATAAAGATGTTCATTCTTCTGTAATAGTAGAAGGATATCAGGCAGCATCTGACAAAACACTCGAACTACTCTCTCAAATAGCTAAATCCATTCTTCCTGATGATAGAAATTCATTACTTAAAATTGCAAAAACTAGTATGGAATCGAAATTAATTTCAGACGATAGCGATTTAATTTCAAAAATCGTTGTTGATGCAGTCTTAAAAATTGCCATAAAAAAAGAACAAAAATACACAGTTGATTTAGACAACATAAAGGTGGAAAAGAAAGCCGGAAGTTCAATTCAAGACACCACTATGATAAAAGGAATAGTATTGGACAAAGAAATTGTTCATAGTGGGATGCCAACTAAAATAGAAAAAGCAAGAATTGCTCTTATCAATTCCCCATTAGAAGTTGAAAAAACGGAAATGAGTGCAGAAATCAGAATTACTGATCCAGCACAAATGCAGATGTTCTTAGAAGAAGAAAACAGAATGCTAAAAACAATGGTAGATAAAATCCATGCAGTTGGAGCAAACGTTCTCATCTGCCAAAAAGGTATTGATGATATTGCTCAGCATTATCTAGCAAAACACGGAATCTTAGCAGTTAGACGAGTAAAAGAAAGTGATATGACAAAACTAACCAAAGCTACGGGAGGAAGAATTTCAACTAATCTTGATGACCTGTCAGAAAAAGACCTAGGCTTTGCAGACATAGTTCATCAGAAAAAAGTCGAGTCCGACAAATGGGTATTCATTGAAGGCTGCAGAAACCCACTATCTGTAACTCTATTGATTAGAGGTGGTTCACAAAGAGTTGTAGATGAAGTTGATCGTTCTATTCATGATGCATTAATGGTAGTAAAAGATGTAATAGAAACCCCTTTAATTGTTGGAGGTGGCGGTGCACCAGAAGCTTATGTAGCATCACATCTTAAAGAATGGGCAAATAAATTTGAAGGAAGAGTACAACTTGCAATTAAGAAATATGCTGAAGCATTGGAAACTATTCCATTAACTATTGCAGAGAATGCTGGAATGGATCCTCTTGATACTATGGTAAATCTAAGGGCAAAACAAAGTCAAGGACATAAATGGACAGGAATTGATGCAAAAAAAACCGAAGTAGCCGATATGTTTTCCCAAGACATTGTAGAACCTCTTGTTGTAAAAGAACAAATAATAAAATCAGCAACAGAGGCTGCATGTATGATTCTCAGAATTGATGATGTAATTTCTATAGGCTCTTCAGGTGGACCTGGAGGAGCTGGTGGACCACCACCAATGTAAAAAATCAGGAAATTTTGTAATTTTTCATTTGAGACATACAAAAAAAGAAATTCTACTGTGCCCAATTAAAAGTAAATGAGCTATCATCCTAGTAACTATCTAGATAATAAAACAAAACTAGAAATCGAGAAGGCCTTATTATTCCTTAAAAAAGTAAGATGGAAAAATGAAGATGAAGTTTATGATAAAATTGCAGAAGATTTTGATGTTCCAAAAACTGCAGTTAAAGAGATAGCTAAAAAATTAACGTAGGGATAAACAAATCCCTTTTAAAAACAAATATGAAATTCAAGTAACAGAATTTTTAAAATAATAAAGCTATAAGGAATTATGGCATTTGCTTACATTCTAATTAAATGCAAAACTAGCTTTGAAAATCAAATAATTGAAAAACTACTTCAAATTAAAGAGGTAAAAGATGTCAAGGGTATATTTGGAGAATATGATATTTTTGTAAAATTAGAAACAGATTCACAACAAAAAATAGAAGAAATTATAACAAAAAAAATCCGAAAAATTCCTTACATTACTACAACTAATTCACTTAGTCCAACAACTTCTGATGATCAAATATAAAAACTTCAAAACCGATGTTTGTAGTCTAAGACCTTGTTTAAAATAGGAATCGATCTTGGAGGAACCAAAATCGAAAGTATACTTTTAGATCAAAAGCTAAATGTAGTAGAGCGAACAAGAATTCCAACTAACCAAGAAAAAGGTTACAATTCTATCATTGAATCCATTGTTAAAATAGTAACTGACCTTAAGAAAAAAACAAACGAAAAAACAACAATTGGATTAAGTACGCCAGGGGCAATTTCAAAAAAAACAGGCTTAATAAAAAATAGCAATACTCAATGTCTCATTGGAAAATCATTAGCAAATGATCTTGAACAAGCATTAAAGCAAAATATTCGCATGGAAAATGATGCAAATTGTTTTACATTAGCAGAGAGTAAGTTGGGAGCTGCAAAAAATTACAATATGGTTTTTGGAGTAATTATGGGAACAGGAATAGGTGGAGGAATAGTATTAAATGGAAAATTGCTCAAAGGTAGGACAAATATTGCAGGTGAATGGGGTCATCATACTCTAAAAATAGGTGGTAACAAATGTTATTGTGGAAAAAATGGATGTGTTGAGACCTACATTAGTGGTCCAGCATTAGAAAAAAGATGGAAAGAATTAACAGGAAAAACCGAATCTCTGTCTTCAATAGTACAAAATCTAACTAGTGATACTGCAAAGCAGTGGAAAATTGAATTTTTAGAAAACTTTGGAACAAGTTTGGCAAACGTAATTGATATCTTAGACCCTGATGTCATTGTTTTAGGAGGAGGAGTTTCAAACATTTCCTTTCTTTATGATGAGGGAAAGAATAGTGTTTATGAAAAAGTTTTCTCGGATTTGATTGATACACCAATTTTAAAAAACCAGTTAGGAGATTCGGCAGGAGTTTTTGGTGCTAGTTTATTATGATAGAGGAGAATTCATTTGATTCATTCATCCATTTAGTCTGATAATATTGGCTGTTGGAATTTTTGTTGGTACAAGAATTTGGATTGCGTTTAAAAATAACTATTATTGAGGCTCAATAGTTGCAGGCGGTTTACTAGAGACCACATAAGAAACCCATGTCACATCGTCAATTTCATTTGTTATTCTGTTACTGATCTTTTCTAATAATCCATGGGGAAGTCTTGTCCAATCTGCCGTCATTGCGTCAACTGAATCTACTACACGAATCATTACAATATTTCCGTATTTTCTTTCGTCTCCAACAACTCCAACTGCTTTATCATCTCCAACTGCAGCATATGCTTGCCAAACTTTATCGTATAACTCCGCATCTTCTAACTCTTCTTCAACTATTTTACTTGCAATTTTTGCTATCTGTAATTTTTTTTCGGTAATTTCTCCAATGATTCTTACAGCAAGACCGGGGCCTGGAAAGGGATGACGAATAAGTAATAGCTTTGGTACGCCAAGGATTTCTCCTATTTTTCTTACTTCATCTTTATACAAATCTCTTAATGGTTCTAAGATTTCAAGCTTTAACCAATCAGGCAATCCTCCAACATTATGATGTGTTTTAATAACTGATGCAGGTCCTTTAGAAACCCCACTTTCAATTACATCCGGATACAATGTACCTTGTGCCAGCCACTTGAACGGTCCATTTTTTTCTGCAAAATCAGTAAAGATCCTAATAAATTCTTCACCAATTATTTTCCTTTTTTGCTCTGGATCAATTATTCCTTTTAGTTTTTTAAGAAATTCTTCTTTTGCATTAATTGAATTAAAATTTACAGAAAAATTTTTTGTGAACATCTCTTCTATTTCTTTTTCTTCATTTTTTCTCAAAAGTCCGTTATCAACAAAAATACATTTCAATCTATCACCTATTGCTTTGTGAATCAGCAATGCTGTAACTGTAGAATCAACTCCACCACTGACCGCACACAAAACATTTCCTTCAATTTTAGAAATTTTCTCGACAGAATTTTCTACAAAGGTTTTCATAGTCCATTCTTGTTTTGCACCACAAATCTTTAATGCAAAATTTTTTAGGATTTGAGTTCCTTGTTCAGTATGAACTACTTCTGGATGAAATTGAATTCCAAAAATAGAACCACTTTTGTTTGCAATAGCAGCAGCCTGAGCAGATTCTGTATGCCCAATAATTTCAAATCCAGTTGGTACTTGTTCAGCTTCATCTCCATGGCTCATCCAAGCACGAATTGATTCACTAATTCCACCAAGTAAATTAGTGTCATTATCTATGGTAAGCATCGAAGAGCCATATTCTTTGTTGGCTCGCTTTACTTTGCCCCCAAACTGATTTACAATTAATTGGTGTCCATAACATATTCCCAATAGAGGTATTTTCATATCAAAAATCCCTTTATCAGGAATAGGGGCATCCGATTTGTAAACACTGGATGGTCCCCCCGAAAAAATTATTCCCTTTGGTTCTAATTTTTTAAGCTCTTCAAGAGAAATATCAAAGGGAACTAATTCTGAATATACTGAAAACTCACGCATTCTTCTACAAATTAGATGACTGTACTGAGATCCAAAATCTAATACGATAATTTTATCCATAAGATCACTTTTTCGAATTATCAATCATTTTAGAAAGAGACCAAGTAGCCGTATTGATAATTTCATTTACCCTTTCTTTCTGACGATAATTCTTGATAATTATCTCTCTAATGTTGGCACCCGTCTTGTTTACAATACAGTCGATGACAGATTCCTTTTGTATCCTACCATTTTCCGCATCAATGTCATCTTTTCTTTTCATCTCACCAATTATTCTATCAATGAAAAATGACTGGAATGGAGGAGTATCTGCAGGTAAAACTACATCATCTTCTAAAATAATGGAAACTTGCTCTGGAGTAACATAGGCATTTGCAATTACTGAACCGTCTCCACTTCTTATTATGGGTATCAAAGAATCTGATTTTGTAGCTTTAACAGGACTAATTGTGGATGCTTTGGTAAAGCTTCCTTGTTTAAGAATCAAATTTAAAACTCCCAAATTTTTCTCAAGATTTTCAATTTCTTCTTTATGTTTTTCTATCTGCTCAGATATTTGATCCCTTAGTCCTAATATATCACGCATTTGTTCTTCTGAAAACTCCACGATTATAATCAGGAAGATACTGTATTAAAACGCATTCTCATTAAGAAGTATTTTTTTTACTTCTTTGTAGCGAATTTTTTTGAAACCTTTTATTGGCTTTGAGGTAGTATAGAGACCCTTCGAATTTTTGGAAGCTAACCATTCAAGAAGTTTTTTTCCTCTTCTTAGTTTTTTTAGTTTAAGTTTTTTATTTGAAATTTTTAGTTTGGAATATTTTCCAATTTTTGTTCCAAAGTCCATTCCAAATAGAATTATTTTTTTTGCATTAAAATGAGTAGCAAGAAAAACACATCTATCTCCATCTGTAAAACCTCCAAAATTGTAAATTTTTCCTATAGATTCAGTTTGTGTAGTTCCTATACAATTTTTGAAAAATTTAACTAAATCTAATTTATCAAAATTGTCTGCATGTGCATGAACTACAACTATTGTTTTTGTTTTTCCAACTTTGGTTAAAGATTTGATATCTCCGTCAAGATCAGATACCACAATGTCTGGCATGATATTATTTTCAAGTAAGGCTTTAGTTGCACCATCAGCCACAATTTTCGTAACTTTTTTGTATTTTTTTAAAATTGTTATAGAAGATAAAAGAGATGGGCCTGCTCCCACTACAAAAACTGGTTGATTATAAATTAATTTCTTGAAATTTTTTAATCGAAATCCATTTTTTAGAAGAGAATTTAACATTCGGGCGGATTCTAAATCTTCTTTTTTACTGTAACCAAATTCCCTAATTATTTCAGAATATCTTGATTTCCAACCGGAGATTGTCATATAACTCAAATTGGTATGCCTTATCATAAATCATATGAATAAACTAGGATCTGTTTTTGTTGGATTACCAAATCCTGTAAGAATCATGGCAATACTAAACACAAGTCCAGAATCTTTTTATAAAAAATCGATTATGACAAATAAAAAAAAGATTTTGACGGCTATTCGGAATATGGAAGAACAAGGTGCAGACTTTATTGATGTTGGTGGAATGTCTACTGCCCCTTATTTACCAACTACAGTATCGGAGAAGATTGAATCAAAACGCATTACTAACGCAATAAAAATAATTCAACAGGTTTCTAATATTCCAATTTCTGTTGATACCTGTAGGGCAAGTGTAGCTAAGGATGCTTTAGAATTAGGTGTTGATATTCTTAATGACATTTCAGGACTCAAATACGATAAAAACATGCCTAAGATAGTTGAAAAATATCAACCCTCTCTAGTTCTTTGTGCTTTTAGTAAAAAACAAATTCGTGGAAATCATGTAAAAAATACTAAAAAATTATTGAAACACAGTTTGACAATAGCCAACTCTGCTAATATTTCTAAAAAAAAAATTGTGTTGGATCCAGCAATTGGTTTTTTCAGAAAAAGTGGCAAAGGAAATTTTTTTACAAAAATAAATTCAGATTGGTTAGATAGAGATCTTCAAATTTTAGAAAATTTAAAATTATTAAAATTAGGTCAACCTTTACTTGTATCTGTTTCAAATAAATCATTTATTGGAAAAATATTAAAAAAAGAAAATCCAACAGATCGACTTTATGGATCATTAGCTGCTGAATCAGTCTCTGTACTAAATGGTGCAGATATAATCCGTACTCACAATGTGGGTGAAACAAAAGATGTGGTTGTATTTGTTCAAAAATTAGCTCAGAAAAAAACAAGAAAGGCTTATAACGCTTCATAAATCATGACTATAGGTTTCATTGGAGTTCAAAGAAGGATTAACGTTTGATGACGTTCTCCTTGTACCTAAATTTTCTGATATTACAAGTAGGGCTCAAACTAACTTGGAAACAAAACTTTCCAAAAACATTTCACTTAATATTCCTCTGATCAGCGCCAATATGGATACAATAACTGAATCTGGTATGGCAATTGCTATGGCTCGCCAAGGCGGTTTAGGAATTATTCATAGATTTCTTACCGTCAAAGAAGAAGCTAATGAAATACTAAAAGTAAAACGATCAGGAAGTGTAATGATTGAAAATCCATATGTAATTGGCCCTGAAAAAACCGTTGAAGAAGCAATTTCTTACATGCAAGAAAAGGGAGTACACGGACTTTTGGTTACAGATTCTGAATCAAAACTAACTGGTATACTTACTCGTAGAGACGTAATGTTCGAATCAAAATCTAATCAATTAGTCAAAGACGTAATGACCAAAGATGTTATCACCGCAAAGCCTGGAATTAGTTTAGATGATGCAAAAGAAACTTTACGGAAACATAGAATTGAAAAATTGCCTTTGATTGATGAATCAGGTCTCATTAAGGGTTTGATCACAAGTAAAGATATTACAAATATTGAAAATTATCCATCTGCTTCAAAGGATAAGAAAGGAAGACCTCTTGTGGGTGCTGCAGTAGGTGTTAAAGGAGATTTCATGGAAAGAACAGAAGCCCTACTTGAATCGGGTGCTGACGTTATTGTTGTTGATATTGCGCATGGTCATAGTGAGAATGCTGTTAACACAATTCATCACATTAAGAAAGCATTTCCAGATACGGAATTAATTGCTGGAAATGTTGCCACTGCCAAAGGAACAGAAGACTTGATCAAAGCAGGAGTTAATGCAGTAAAAGTTGGTGTTGGTTCTGGCTCAATTTGTATTACACGAGTGGTGACTGGTTCTGGTGTTCCTCAACTAACTGCAGTTATGGATTGTGCTCAAGTAGGAAGAAAACATGACATTCCAATAATTTCTGATGGGGGAATAAGAACATCTGGAGATGTAACAAAGGCTTTAGCAGCTGGTGCATCTTCGGTAATGGTTGGTAGCATACTTGGAGGTACAGATGAAAGTCCTGGTTCATTTATGTCTAAAAATGGAAAACGATTCAAAATTTATCGTGGTATGGCGTCATTTTATGCCTCCTTAGGTAGAAAGTCAAAAGAAAATGGGAACGTTTCCATCGAAGACGATCTTAATGACTATGTTGCAGAAGGTGTTGAAGCAATGGTTCCTTACAAAGGTAGTGTAAAGGATATTTTAAAACAACTTACTGGCGGGGTTCGTTCAGGTCTTAGTTATTGTGGAGCACACACCATTAAACAGATGCAGGAAAATGCAGAATTTATTAAAATATCCGGAGCCGGTTTTGCAGAAAGCCAACCACACGACGTTTCTTTAATGTAGCTAATTTTTTATTCACCTTCTATTAAGAGATTTTACATAAACCCTGTAAATAACGAATAATTATTCTATTTTTTGTGTTAACTAAAATAACGATAATTGGAATAGTAGTTGGGGCAATAATTACAGCTATCGGCGTCGTTGCTTTGTTTTCATCATTTGGTCTTCAAACCGTTAAAGTAGATGAAACTTTTGCAATTGGAGAATCAACAACTTACTCATTTCAAGCTCCCGCACATGCAATACAATATCTGAATATTACCGGAAAAAGTTTTGATGTAGAACTAAAAACACCTTATGGAGGATTGCAAATACCACGTGATACTTTCAAAGATGATTTGAGCCTTGAATGGGTTCATCTAATAGATGGTCAATCTATACTAGAAATCCAAAATACGGGTGATTCAGAGTTACGCGTTTACGGAACTATTGAGACAGTAACTGATCCTATAATGTTTAGTTATCATATTATCGTAATTGTAACTGGTTTGGTAATAATTGGTTTTAGTTCTGGCTTTAGTGCACGAAAACCACGTGGTTTCTAGGTTAGCTCAGCTCTTGGATAGGAACCTATAATTTTTAAAAAGATTGTATTTTCTTTAATTTTACTTAGCATTTCTTTTACATTTGTATAGTCTTCATGTCCCTCAAAATCTAGATAGAAATTATATTCCCATGCGGTACTTTTTTTAGGCCTAGACTCGATCTTGGTTAAATTGATACAATAATCATTAATTATTTTAATAATATTATGTAACGCACCTGGTTCGTGTTTTATAGAAAAAATAATAGATGTTTTGTCTTTTTTTGTTTCATGAGTTTTCTGTTTTGATAGAACCAAAAATCTTGTGTAATTGTTTGAATGATCTTCTATTCCCTCTTTAACTACTGGTACTTGAAAAATTTCTGAGGCCTCTTTGCTCGCAATACATGCAATATTTTTTTTATTAATTTCCTTGATTATCTTGACGCTGCCTGCAGTATCATAGGTTGGAACAGTCTTCAAATTATGTTCTTGAATAAATTTTCGACATTGACCTAGTGCCTGAGGATGGGAATAAACAGTGTCTATTTCATTAATTGAATCAAATCCAATTAAGCAATGTCTAATTCTATGATAAATTTCTCCAACAGAATTAAGAGTTGTAGTGTAAAGAAGGTCATAGCTTTCCCCAACACTTCCTTCGAGTGAATTTTCTACAGGTAATATAGAATAGTCTGTTTTTTCATTTTCTGTTTGTTCTATTACATCAGCAAATGTGAGTAGAGGTACAGATTCTATTTTTTCATCAAAAAAACTAATTGCAGCAGCTTCACTATATGCACCACGTTCTCCTTGGAACGAAACACGGATCATGCTACTCACCTAGTTTTACAAAATCACTTTTTCCAAAATTTTTAGATAATTTTCGATCATCTATCCAATTGCAATCAGTGCATTTTATAGCATCACGCATTTGGATTACATGTCCACCGCATTTTTTGCATTTAGTGAACAAAACTCCTAACTCTGGTTCGTTAATTGTTGCATGGATGGTACCATTTAGGTGATTAATTATTTTTAGTACCACAATATCATTTACTAACGCTACAGATTTTTTCCTAAGGTTTCTAGTTGGGCAAATACATTCTACATGAGAATTTATTGGTTTATTGTTAATGTAATCTATTGAGATAGCCATCATTGAAGACATAACAGCAGCTACAGTACCAATTACAATATCATTTATTTGAGGTACTGATAGCAATTTGGAATTTCTAACTTGGACAATACGATTTTTCTTATCTATCTCGGTTGTTCCTATTACTGTGGATCTTACATTATGTCCATCATCAAAGGTGTTTTTACCTGATTCATATTCTTCAATAATGGCAATTTTATCACCAGGAAAAGTTACATCATCAGACAATGGGCTGTTTTTTTTGTTGATGATTATAATTGTTTATGGAATCTAATCTCAAATTTGATGTAAATTGGAAATAATCTGGAAAATTAGTTTAATACTAATTTATAATTTCTATCATATGGCAAAATTTAGTAATGTAAAAAATTTTATTTTAATTAAAATTGGTAACAAAGTTTTGCATAAAAATTACGATGATCACAAAATAGTTCGATGTCCAATATGTAATCGTGAAATCCAACCTTACTGGGAACCTCGATATAATGGAGTCCGGGCTACGTGTAATATTTGTGGAACAAATTGGCAAGAATCTTAGAATTAAAACTATAACCAGTGGGGTATCTGCATATATCCCTCTATACTTTCATTTCTTAGAATTTTCAATAGAGCAGTTGCTTGGGGTGTGGATAATAGAGGTTTATCAAAATGATTATCTATAGAAATTCTTGGACAAGCGACTTGTATAAATGCGTCAATACCTTTCAAGTTTCTCAATCTTTCATTTGTAATATCAGTTAATGCAAACAACTGTACTTCTTTTCCTTCTTTTTCAAGTTCGCGTTTGAATTTGAGTGCTGTTAATTTTGATAATTGTCCTTCTTTAAGTCCTACAATAATTCCAAAAGTTTTCGCATCAGCAGCTTGATAAATAGCCAATGTTGCTTTTTTTTGTAATTTCTGAGCAAAATCCGTTACTTCATGGATTTCATTAAAGTAGGGATCAAGAACATAGGTTGGTTTGTTAGTGGATAGAGCAATTCCTGCGGCATGAAAGTTACTTTGTCCTAAAAATACATTTACATCTACTTGGTCTTTAATTTCCATTGCAGGATAAAATTCACATCCAAATACTTGCCCATCATTGAGTTGTCCTTTACCTTTTCCAATTTTTACCTTGATTCCACCGTCTTCCAAAATTTTCTGTACAGATTCTATTTCATGAAGATGTTGGCTATCAGTAATGAGTGATATGGTTTTTCCTTTTAACATTTCAATAGATTTTTTTGCAATCTTTTCAAAAGAAATATCGTCAAATGCATCAATCATTACGATATTAGTTCCTAAATTATCCATGCTAATTGTGTGTCCAATATTAAAAAGAACTTCAGCACCTAGAACCTTTGCCCCACTTGTATTTAGATCACAAGAACCCCATGTAGCATCTGCCAAAACGTAGGCAGGAATACCAAACCTTTTCATTATATTTGAGGCAGTCTCTTGAACTTTAGGTAATAATCCATCCGGTGCATTTAATGCTACAGAAACCGGTTTTCTATTCTTAATTTCTTCAAAAATTGCTTCTTCATCAATTTTTATCATTTGTAACATGTCCCACTCCTTTGAATTTAATTTAAACTAAGCTAGATTCCATGATAACCCAAAAATGTGTGTATAATAGAAATTGTTTATGATGAATAAAATGTCTATTCTTCACATTGGTTTTGATGATACAGATTCTTCCAAGGCCATGTGTACTACTTACCTTGCATACAAAATTGTAAAATTTCTAGAAAACGAAAAGGTGGAATTTCTTGATTATCCATATTTGATTAGATTGAATCCAAATATCCCTTGGAAAACAAGAGGAAATGGTGCAATTGCACTTGCAATTAAAACACCTAATCCAAAAAAAATCAAAAACACGATTAAGCAATTAGTTTCTAAATATTCAGATATTAAGGGAGGAGCAAATCCAGGTTTAGTATTTTTTCAAAATTACAAAGTGCCTAATAATTTTGTAAAGTTTAGTGAGCTTGCACTTTGGAAATTAATTAGCAGGAATTATGCTAAAAAATTTATTTCTGAAAATAATTTAGAAACAATATCATTTGGAAATGGTCAAGGAATTGTTGGCGCCATAGGAGCAATTGGTTATAAATTTCGTGACCATACTTTTGAGCTATTAAGCTACAGAAAAAAATCACACATTGGACAAAAAAGGAAAATTACTAAAGACAGTGTAAGAAAAATGCAAGAAAAAACATATCCAATAACTTTTAACAGCTATGATAAAAAAAAGGATAGAATTTTAATCACTCCTCATGGTCCTGATCCAGTTTTTTATGGTCTTAGAGGTGAAAATGCAAAATCAGTTATTGATGCATCACAAATGATTGTAACTGCTGAAAAACTAGAAGGGTACATGACTTTTAAAACTAATCAGGGTACAGGAGACCATCTTAAACATGAACTTGAAGCTGATGACTTTAAACCATATACTTCTGGAACAGTAACTGGAACAGTATTAGAAAAACCTAAGATTGAACACGGTGGTCATGTTGTTTTTTCAATAAATAAAAATGGCCAAGAAATTAGATGTGCAGTTTATCGACCAACAAAAATTACTATGATTGCAAAGGAACTAATTGCTGGAGATAAAATTCGGATAGGTGGAGGAGTAAGAAAAGCTTCCAAAACACATAATCGAATATTAAATGTTGAAACATTTGAAATACTAAAACTTGAAAAAGATTTCCGCCTAGTAAACCCTCTTTGTTTGAACTGTAATAAGAGAATGAAATCAAAGGGACAAAAACAAGGATTTCAATGTATTAAATGCGGTGAAAAATCTGCTAATAAATCAATTTTGGAAATTCCTCGAAAGATTAAACAGCAATTATACATTCCATCAGTATCTGCACATAGACATTTGAGTCGACCAATGCAACGTTATGGAAAAGTAAACAAGGACTCTAAAATTGATTCAAATCTTCGTTGGTTTCATATTTACAAAAATTAACTAGCGGGGAGTAGATTTGAACTACTGATTTGCGGGTATCTCATCAGTAATGATTATGAGCCCGCCGGGATGACTTAGCCCATAGTAGTCTGACTTCCCCACCCCGCTAATTCAAAGCAAGTTTCAGGGTGATATATACGCTTTATCAAAAACTTGGAAATGATTAAAAGTATTCAAAAAGTTTTTCCGATGTGGACAAAAAATTAAGAATTGTAGGAATCATTGCAGCTCTTGCAGTTTCTGTTTTAATACTTTCTTCTCCTTATGAACCTCCACCAATTCCGGAACCAAACTTACAAGAATCTGAAAATGAATTTGTAGAAATTTTAGCAACAAATCTAAAAAAACCATGGGCAATAGCTTTAGCAGGTGATAGAATTTTTATCACAGAAAAAAATGGAAAAGTAAGAGTTTTTGAATCAAATACATTGCTTGATGAACCTCTAGCTACTCTTAGGACTGTAGATGTTTTTGATGGAGGACTTCTTGGAATTACAGTTCATCCAGATTTTGCAAATAATCACTTTCTTTATGTATATTATACCTATGAAGAGGATGGAGAACTTTGGAATAAAATTCTCAAAATTAAAGAATCTGAAAACAAACTTCAAGACGCAGAAACCATCTTAGATAAAATTCCGGGATCTAAATTCAGCAATGGAGGAGTTTTGAAATTTGGGCCAGATAACAAACTTTATGTTTCAACAGGTGCAGGTTTGGATTCTTCTCATGCTGCTCAAGATCTGAATTCATTGGCAGGAAAAATTTTGCGATTAAATGATGATGGGTCTTTCCCAGATGATAATCCTTTTCCAAATTCTCCAATTTTTTCATATGGACATAGTAATCCCCGTGGAATGGCCTGGGATAAAAATGGAAGTCTCTATGTTTCAGAATTGGGACCTTCTAAGAACGATGAAATTAACTTAGTTCGAGTCGGACAAAATTACGGTTGGCCAATCCAACAATGTTCAAATGGTGAAGAATTTGTTGATGCAATCGCTTGCTATGACCCAAGGATAGAACCAGGGGGGATTGTATTTTATGTGGGTGATAAATTGGACCTACAAAATGATATGATTATGGCTGTAATGGCTCCAAAGCATCTTGACAAATTAGAAATTAATGAAAATGGCATAATTTCACAAAACAGCATATTGAGCGGCTTGGGAAGAATTCGTGATGTAATGGAAGGGGCAGATGGCTATCTTTATCTAATTACTTCAAATACTGATGGAAAAGGATTTCCAGATAGTAAAGATGATAGATTAGTGAGGATTCTAAAGTAAATTGGCTGATTCCTCAATTCCAAAATTCTTTGAAAAAAGTAGGGAAGAACGAATTGATATTGTAGGAAAATTTTCTGGACTGTCAAAAGAGGAAATAGAAATTCTAAAGAATTCGGAAGGAGGAATTTCTTTTGATAAAGCAGACAAAATGGTAGAAAACGCAATTGGAACTTTTTCATTACCATTAGGAATTGCAACTAACTTTCGAATAAACAATAAAGATTACTTGATTCCAATGGTTATTGAAGAACCTTCAGTAATTGCAGCTGCCTCAAAAGCTGCAAAGATTGCCAGAATTCATGGAGGATTTAATGTTCAAGCTGACGAGTCATACAGTATTGGACAAATTCAAGTTGTAAACGTTGATGTAAAGCGAGCCACTGAAAAAATAATGAAATCTTCTAAAGAAATTTTAGAGATTGCAAATACAAAAAGTAAAACCCTGTCAAGTATGGGAAAAGGAGCAAAAGAAGTTACTTGTAGAGAGGTTAAAACCGATTCGGGGTCTATGCTAATTGTTGAGATTTTAATTGATGTTGGCGATGCAATGGGTGCAAATGTTACAAACACAATGTGTGAAGCACTTGCACCTATGATTGAGAAATTAACAGAAGGAAATGTAATTCTTAGAATACTGTCTAATTATTCAACAAGAAGAATGGTAAAGGCTTCGGCTGTTTTTGATAAAGAAGCAATTGGAGGTATGAAAGTAGTAGATAATATTATTTTATCATATCAATTTGCTGCTAATGATCCACACCGTGCTGTAACTCACAACAAAGGAATAATGAATGGAATCGTAGCAGTAGCTAACGCAACAGGTCAAGATATTCGTGCTATAGAAGCAGCTGCAAATGCATATGCTGCACATGAAGGAAAGTACAGTTCTTTAACTAAATGGACAAAAGATGAACTAGGAAATTTAGTAGGTAAAATTGAACTACCAATGTCTGTAGGAATTGTAGGAGGTATCATTAACGTTCATCCAATGGCAAAAATATGTACAAAAATTTTAGGAGTAAGTTCTGCAAAAGAACTCGCTGGAGTGATAGCAGCAACTGGGCTTGCCCAAAACTTTAGTGCGTTGAGGGCTCTTGCTACAGAAGGAATTCAAAAAGGACACATGAAACTTCATGCAAGAAATATCGCATCTGCGGCAGGAGCGAATCAAGAACAAATAGATAAAATTGTACAGAAAATGGTTAAGGAAAATAATATCTCACTCAACAGAGCAAAAGAGTTACTCGACCAAATTTAAACACCAAATTATATAGCTGAATGCTGAGAAGATAGGAATGCCTCAAATTAAATTTGCAATACCAAAAGGAAGTTTAGAAGAAGCAACGTTCAAGATTCTTGAAAAATCGTGGACAAAAGTTACTCGTATGAGTCGTACTTACAGAGTATTACTAGACGATCCACAAATTAAAGTCAAAATGGTTCGTCCTCAAGAAATTCCTAATTTAGTTTATGAAGGTCTTTATGATGTTGGAATTACTGGTAATGATTGGGTTGATGAAACCAAAGCCAAAGTAGAATCTATATTAGATCTAGAGTATGGTAGGATTAAACTTGTTTTTGCAATACCTGAAAACTTTCATTTTAAGAATCTTGATTCTATGATTACTGCATATGCAAAAAAGAAAAAAATACTTAGAATCTCTTCAGAGTATCTTACAACAGCTTCAAAATATATCAAACAGTGTAAATCTTACAAAAAATTCTATGGTACAAAAGATCCTATGATAGTAACTCCATGGTTAAGACTGGGGAAGAACAAAAATATTCAAATCCACCTTTCTTTTGGTGCAACTGAAGCAAAACCTCCTGAAGACGTTGATGCAATAATGGACGTAACAGAAACTGGAACCACTCTAAAACAAAATCAATTAAAGTTAATCGATCAAGTTTTAGAATCTACTGCTCACTTGATAGCCAACAAAAAATCACTAAATGATAAAGCAAAAAGAGAAAAAATTTTTGATATTGTTACCTTGTTACGAGGAGCTGTACTCGGTAAAAAGCACTTACACATTTACGTCAACGTAAGAGAGAAAAATCTAAAAAAACTACTAAAGGAAATTCCATCACTAAAAAGACCCACAGTAAGCCCACTTAGCGAAAAAGGATGGTATGGAGTAAACACCATAATTCTAAAATCCGAATTTTACAAAGTAGTTCCAAAATTACGAAAAATTGCACAAGGATTAGTAGTTCATGAACCAAGGCAAATTTTGCCTCTAGAGGAGATAAAACGTGACGAGGAAAATTGATGAAAATCATCTCGGTTCGCAATATCGATAAATTTGCAGAATCAGTTCGCCCTAAACCTTCTAAACAAAACAAGAAAATTGTAGAATCTATCCTTTTTTCGGTAAAAAAAAGGGGAGATTATGCTTTAAAACTATATGAAAAAAGGTTCAGCGGTGCAAAACTGAATTCTTTACTAGTCTCAACTAAAGAAATTAAACAAGCCTACTCCAAAACAAGTAAGGAACAATTAGCAGCAATCAAATTAGCAAAAAAAAGATTATCAAAAACTGAAACTGCAATAAAAAATCAACTAAACCAAGTCATAATCAAAACCGATGGAATAAAAATAAAAAAAACATTTTCACCGCTTTCGAGTGTTGGATGTTATGTGCCAGGTGGGTTAGCACGTTATCCAACAACTCTTGTAATGTCTGTCGTTCCAGCAAAGGTTGCTGGGGTAAATAGAATAGTAGTTGTCTCACCACCAAACAAACAAGGTATGATTGATCCGTTAACCCTTGTAGCTGCTGATATATGTGGCGTTGATGAAATTTACAAAACTGGTGGTGCACAAGCAATTGCTGCATTATCATTTGGAACAAAATCAATTCCTAAAGTAGATAAAATTGTGGGCCCTGGAGGCCCATTTGTTACTACCGCAAAATCACTTGTAAGTGATATAACTTCTATTGATATGATTGCCGGCCCAACAGAATTGTGTATTATAGCAGATGAAACTACGAATCCAAATTATGTTGTATACGATTTATTTTCTCAAGCTGAACACAGTAATGATACTTTTTGTTACGTGATAACAACGTCACCTAAATTTGCAATGAAATTAAATCAAACAATTAAAGATAAAATTTCAAAGGCTGAAAGAAAAAATATAATTCAACAAAGTCTTTCAAAAAATGGATTTATTGCATTGTGTAAAACAAAAAATGATGTAATTAAATTGGTCAGCAAATTAGCACCAGAACACCTACAAATCATAACAAAAAATCCACAACAATTTGCATCAAAGATAAAAACAGCAGGTTTAGTATTAATTGGAAAAAACACTCCTTCTGCCGCTAGTGATTACCTATTAGGTTCAAATCACATACTTCCAACAAACGGTTTTGGAAAAGTAAGAGGCTCACTTTCGGTTTTGGATTTTGTGAAATTAGGTACTGAAGTAGAATCTAGTAAAGTAGGATTAAGAAAAATAGCAAAATTCATGAAAGCACTCTCAGAAGCTGAAGGTCTCAAAAACCACTATGAATCAGTTAGGAGTAGATTATAATGAAAAAAGATTGGTTTCAAAAAAAAGTAAAACAATTTTCTATCCTTAAAGGATATCAAAAACCAGAAAAACATTCTGACACTCTAAAACTTGATTCTAATGAAAACTTTGTAATAAGCAAACAATTTCAGCGTGACCTGATTGATAGTGCACAAAAGATATCAGATGTACGTGAATACCCACTTGGTAGAGCAGAAAAACTAATTGAAGCTCTATCAAAGTATCTTAGCATTCCAAGCTCTATGATTGGAATAGGAAACGGTTCAGATCAAGTCCTAGATTTAATTCTGGCAAACTTTTGTTCTAAAAAAACACGTGTATTAACTTCTGAACCCACGTTTGGATTTTTTGAGGAACGATGTAAACTCTACTCCATTCCAACAATTAAAGTTCCTTTTTCCAAAAACATGACTCTAGATTTAGATACATTTCTAAAAAAATCCAAAAATGCAGATTTACTATATTTAGATTCTCCAAACAATCCTACAGGATTTCAATTCCCAAAAAATGATTTACAAAAACTAATCAGAAATTTTGATGGACCAGTAATAATTGATGAAGCATATGGGGAATTTGGTGATTATTCTCTAGTAAGCATGATAAAAAAACAAGATAATCTAATCGTTTCAAAAACATTTTCAAAAGATTTTGGACTTGCTGGACTGAGATTAGGTTATTTTGTTGGAAACAAGAACATAGTTGATGTTTTTTCAAGAATAATTCAATATCCATATCCATTAAATTCTATTGCTATTGAAGTTGGAATCTTAGCACTGCAAAAAAGAAAACTAATTTCTGAAATAGCTAATCAAATAAAACAAGAACGGAAAAGAATAATTGAAAATTTAAGAAAGACTAGTGCCTTTGAAGTCTTTGATTCTAAGGCCAACTTCGTTTTATTTGATGCAAAAGGTGCTGATAGACGCATCTATACTGCTCTTGTGGAACAGGGAATTTCAATAAGAAAATTAGGACAAATAGGAAAGCACAAAGGTTGTTTGAGAGTAACAGTTGGTACCAAAGAAATGAATTCAAAATTTTTACTCGCAATACGTGATCTTCTAAGATGACAACACTCGAAATTGAAGAAGGTATCTATGTAAATGATACCCTAACTGAGACAACAAAAGATATTGATTCAGTAATCTTTGATTGTGATGGTGTATTAATTGATGTCAGTAATTCGTATGATGTAACAATTCAAAGAACTACAGAGTATATTTTAAAAGAAATTGCCAGTCTTGAAAAATTTGATCCTGTCACATCAAAAATGATTGATGGTTTCAAGGCAACCGGAGGTTTTAACGACGAAGTTGATCTTACTTATGCTGCAATCTTGTCCTTGGTAGCAGCAGATTTGTTAAAAAAGCGTGGCAATGAATTTGTTTTTGAAGTTATAGAAAATGCAGACAAGAGTGGAATAATATCTGTTGAGAAATTCTTGGGAAGCTTGAATGTTGATATATCGAAAATTAAAAAAATATTAAATTATCCTGGACGTCATTCTGAAAATATTCTTTATTCTACATTTGATCAAATGTTTTATGGACCTGAACTGTACCAAAAATTGTTTAAAAAGAAATCTAATTTTACTGATGAAGGATTAATTGATAATGATATAGTTCTTGTAAAACAAGACATGCTTGAAAAACTGAAAAAAAAATTTGATAACAAAGTTGCCATAGTTACTGGAAGAGGTAAAGACTCTATCAGTTATTCTATGAAAGAATTATTGGAACAATTTGATTTGAAACACTCTGTTTTTTTAGAAGATGAGTCAAGAGAACTAGCCAAACCAAATCCTAGCTCATTAATAAGATCAATTAAAGGAATGAACTCATCACACTGTTTGTATGTCGGTGATTCAATGGAAGACTTTATCATGGCAGAAGAAGCAACTATGAAGGGTCATAAGACTACTTTTTGTGGTATATTTGGAACAAGCAAATTCCCTGAACAAAAAATAAAATTATTTGAAGAAAATAATGTAACCATATTTCTTAAATCCATCAATTTACTTCCGAAGGCATTAAATCTGGTTTAGAGGTAATCTGACACTCTGGGATTAAAATGAAATCTAGAACAAGCAAAATAAAACGTTCAACAAAGGAAACTGATGTAACAGTTAGTGTTAATCTTGATGGTACAGGAAAAACTTCAATAAACACAGGAATAAGTTTTCTTGATCACTTGATTACTGCATTTGGGAAGCATGCCATGCTTGATCTTCAAGTAAAATCAAAATCAAATGACAAAATCGAACACCACTTAATTGAAGACACAGCAATTACAATTGGTTCAGCAATTGATAAAGCACTTGGAAACCGTTCAGGCATTACTAGATTTAGCTATGCATCAGTGCCTATGGATGAATCTCTAGCTGAGGCATCAATTGATATGGTAAAGCGTCCTTTTTCGAAAATCAACCTTTCTGTGAAAAGAAATAACATTGAAGGAATGTCCAAAGAAGATATTGAACACTTTTTTCAATCTCTCGTACAGAACCTAAACAGTTGTATCCACTTGACAGTAAAGTATGGAGAAAATGATCATCACAAAATCGAAGCTGCAATGAAATCATTAGCAGTAGCCTTTAGAATAGCCTCGTCTAAAGACAAAAAGCAAAAAGGAATTCCAAGCACCAAAGGCGCAATGTAATGGTTAAAGTAGCAATATTTGATTATGGAGCAGGAAATATCTTTAGCTTAAAAACCTCCTTAGAAAAAAATGACGCAGAAGTAGATGTTATAACAAGTTTTGACAAGGCAAACAACTATTCGGGACTTTTGCTGCCTGGTGTTGGAAACTTTGATCCTGCAATTAAAAGTATTCGAGATTATTCGAAAACCGACTTTGCTGATTATGTTTCTGATAAAAAGCCTGTTCTTGGAATTTGTCTAGGAATGGAGATGTTTTTTGAAAAAAGTGAAGAAGGAAAGGAGAAAGGTTTAGGAGTAATTGATGGAGAAGTTGTATTACTTCCACATGAAATGAAAATTCCACATATGGGTTGGAATAATCTTAACATAAAAAAACAAAGTAAAATTGTTGAAGGCGTAAAAGATGGTTCATGGGTTTATTTTGTACATTCCTACAGAGTAAAGCCAAAAAATACTGATCTAATCGTTGCAGACTCTGACTATGGAATAACCGTCCCAGCAATCATTGAATACGGGAATTTCTTTGGAACGCAATTTCATCCAGAGAAATCAGGAAAAATTGGCTCCATTATGATCCGAAACTTTTTGAGAGAGTGCAAAAAGTGAAAATAATTCCTGCAATCGACCTCATGGATGGTAAGGTCGTGAGACTATTCAAAGGAGACCCAAAAAAACAAACTGTTTACAGCGACAAACCATTGGAAATTGCAAAAAAATGGGAAGATGCTGGAGCGGACATGATTCATTTAGTAGATCTTGATGCAACATTAGGTATAGGTTCTAACTTAGAAATCATAGAAAGTATTGCTAACGAAATATCTATTCCAATTCAAGTTGCAGGTGGCTTGAGAGACGAATCAAAAATTGTTAAAGTTTTGGGTTTTGCATCAAGAATTGTATTAGGTACAATAGCGTTTGAAGACAAAGAAATTTTGAAAAGAATTTTATCAAAATTTGGTAAAGAACGAATAGTAATTTCAGTTGATCACATTGATGGAATCATTGTTGTTGAAGGATGGCAGAAAAAAACTGGAATTAACTTAGTTAAAGGAATAAACGATTTTGTAGAAATGGGTTTTTCTGATTTTCTTTTAACCAACGTTAGTAGGGATGGTACATTGCAAGGCCCTGACTTGGAATTTTTAGAAACTGCCTGTAGAATAAAAAATACTAACATAATTGCAAGTGGTGGAATTTCAAATATTGATGATATTAAAAGAGTCAAAGAAAGTAAAGCTGATGGTGTTATTCTAGGAAAAGCACTATATGAAAATTTGATTTCTATTGAGGAGGCAAAAAAAATAACATGACTTTAACAAAAAGAATTATTCCTTGTTTAGACGTAGCAAATGGAAGAGTTGTAAAAGGATTACATTTTTCTTCAATAAAGGATGCAGGAGACCCTGTATTGCTTGCCGAAAAATATAGTAAGGAAGGAGCAGATGAACTCATCTTCCTTGACATAACTGCTTCACAAGAACATCGAGAAACAATCAAAACATTAGTATCAAAAGTAGCAAAAGTAATTGATATTCCATTTACAGTAGGTGGAGGAGTAAAAACACTTCAACACGCCCGAGATATTTTACTTAGTGGAGCTGATAAAGTAGCAATCAATACAGGTGCTGTAAAAAATCCTGAAGTCATTACAGAATTGATGGAACTTTTTGGTAAACAGTGTGTGGTAGTTGCCATTGATGCAAAAAGAAATTATAACTTGGAAAAAGGAAAAAATACCTACTCTGAAGGGGATAAGAAATTCTGGTTTGAAGTATTCATTTATGGTGGAAAAAAAGGAACTGGATTAGATGCTGTAGATTGGGCAAAAAACGTTGAAAAACTTGGAGCAGGAGAAATTTTACTTACTAGTATTGATATGGATGGAACAAAAGATGGATATGATACATTGCTAACAAAAGAAATTGTAAACAAAGTCTCAATTCCAGTGATAGCATCTGGAGGTTGTGGAAAACCTGAGCATATGGTGGATATATTCAAAATGTCAGATGTAGATGCAGCACTAGCAGCATCAATATTTCACTATGAAACCCACTCTGTAAATAGAGTTAAAGAATTTCTTAAAAAAGGAGGAATTCCCGTAAGATTATAAATAAATCTGGGAAACTAAAACATACTTGGAAAAAAAAATAGATGACATTGATTTTTCAAAAGGCAATGGACTAGTTCCAGTTATAGTTCAAGATGTAAAATCTAAAGAAGTTTTAACACTAGCTTATACTAACAAAGAATCACTTGAGCTTACAAAAAAGACAGGAAACTCTTGGTTTTGGAGTAGATCTCGTAAAAAACTTTGGATGAAAGGAGAAGAATCTGGGAACATACAAAAGGTAAAAGAAATACTTGTTGATTGTGACTCTGATGCAATTATTTATCTAGTAGAACCATCAGGTCCAGCTTGTCATACTGGAGAACGAGTTTGTTTTCATAATAAATTAAAATAATTATTAACAAACTGGTTCATATTGAGCTTCTGAACCTGATAAAATTTCATTAATAATTTCAAACGAGATGTTTTCATATGGTACTCCACGAAATACTATTACCCAAGTTCCGACAAGATCTTCGCTTGAACAAATACCAACAAGACCTGCAATACCAGGCTTGAAATATTGGTTAAAATCAGTTTTTAATGATCCATCAAACGGAATAGCTTCATATACGATATAATGAGTTGCGTTTTTTGGTCGTAGAAAAGAAATTTGTCCTTTTTCATTGGGATCTACTCCAACAGCTCTAAAAAAAATACTTTCTCCCAACTTATACTGTGGTTTGTTTATCTGAAAAGGACCTGACACAATAACGGTTTCCGAAAAAATTGGCTTGGAAATTACTTCATTTTGTTCTAGTTCATTTTGATCTACATTATTTTGAACAACTTCCATTTGTGAAAATATAATAATGGTGAAAGAAATTGCAATTATTACTCCTGCAATTATTCCCAATTTTATTGGCATTTTCATTTTTTCATGCTTGAAGAATTTAATCTAAAAATCTTTGGATGAAATTATCACTAAAAAACTTGAAAAATTGAATGATTTATTTTCTTTAATGCTTAAATCACAAATAATCTTAAACAAATTCATTAAATATGCTTAATTTTTATGGTAAAAAATTAAGTAATACTTAACTTGATATTAGGATTTTTTATCTATGGTATAGAAGGAGCACCTCAAAGTGACAACCATATCATTACAGTGTAGAGAGTGTAAAAAGGAATTTGACCCTACTTTCAAGTATATCTGCGAGGATTGCTTTGGTCCTTTAGATGTAAAGTACGAATTTCCTTCTGTTAGTAAAGATACATTTGCCAATCGTGAACACACATACTGGCGTTATTTTGAGCTATTACCAATTCAAGACAAATCAAACATTGTAAGCATTGATGCTGGCATGACTCCTCTGATCAAAGCCGAAAAACTTGGTAAAGAACTAGGTCTTAACAATCTTTATATCAAAAATGACTCAGTAAATCCTACTTTTTCCTTCAAAGACAGACCAGCAGGTGTTGCAGTCTCAAAGGCAAAAGAATTTGGTCTTTCTGCAGTTGGTTGTGCATCAACTGGTAACCTTGCTTCTGCAACTGCAGCACATGCAGCAAAGGGTGGGTTTCCATGTTATGTTTTTGCTCCAAGTGATATAGAGCATGCAAAGATTACTCAAGCCTTATCATATGGAGCTAAATACATTGCAGTAGATGGAACATATGATGATGCTAACAGAATTGCCGCACAAATTGGTGACAGCAAAGGAATTGGTATAGTAAACATTAACATGCGATCATATTATGTAGAAGGATCAAAGACATTGGCATTTGAAGTAGCAGAACAACTTGGATGGCAAGTTCCCGATCAGCTTATCGTTCCAGTTGGTAGTGGTGCAATGTTAAATGCAATTTGCAAAGGATTCGAAGAATTACAAAGCATTTCGTTGTTAGATAATGTTTCTGGAATGCATATGATCGCTGCCCAACCACATGGATGTGCACCAATTGTTGAAGCATACAAGAAAAAAAATTCCGAAGTCATTCCAGTAGAAAATCCTGATACAATTGCAAAAAGTTTAGCAATAGGTGATCCTGGTGATGGTCGTTATGTGTTAAAACGTTTACAACAATACAACGGTTATGCAGAAGAATCAAACAACAAAGAAATTCTTGATGCTATATTGCTGCTTGCAAAGACTGAAGGGATATTTACAGAACCTGCTGGTGGAGTTTCTGTAGCTGTTCTAAAAAAATTAGTTGAAGATGGCAAAATAG
>JADNRU010000002.1 GCA_016276965.1 Nitrosopumilales archaeon
CTCTAGACGCGCAACAACCCCGTCCCCAAGCGATAGACAACGTATTCTTCCAGACGATCTTCTAAAAGGACCCAAGAAATTTGAAAAGCAATCAAGGATTAAGGATTCGCCATTTTTTGTATCTGTTAAAGAAACAGCAATAGACAACTTACAGGCATTTCCGCGAGTATTCGAAGCTTCTGTTTTTACTTCTGAACGTGGTGAGGAATCAAACGTTAACCTTCGTGTAGTTGGACTACGTGGAGTTTGTATAATTGGTCAAGACCCTACTTGTCTTGTTACTGAGTCTACTAGAGCACCGGGAAAAATATTCAAAACAGTTGAGATAAATGGAGATTTGTATAAAGTGCGATATACGGGACCGCAAGCGGTATTAGAAAAATTCTCAATATCGCCAGAAAATCCTAATGCTATATTGCCTAATGGAAATATTATCATAACTGTACTCAGGGACGACCAAAGATTCAATCTATATACTGAGGTTACCTATTTGACTTCAACAGGTTCCTTAACTGGTTTAACAACAGGAGTTAAAGGACCACATCAGAGTGAAGGATCGCCAACGGACATAACTAAAGGCGTTCCATTTGAAGACTTGGGTTAGAAAATTCTAAAAAAGAATTCAAACTTTGAAATATTAGCTATTTTTCAACTTTATAACAAAGCAATAAAATTCAAATTACCTTATGAGTTTTGAGCTTTCACAAATGCAAATCAATGTTTTATTGCTAAAACAAGATGATCCAAAAAAATGTACTGCTGAAAAACTTGTTAAATTTGGCCTCGCAAAAAAGGTAAAGAAAACACCAAAAAATACTTTGGTCTTGGATCCATTTGCCAAAAAAATTCTTTTACCTAATGACAAAAAAATAGTACATTCTGTAACTGCAATTGATTGCTCTTGGAATTTAGCTGATCAAACTTTTACCAGTAAATTTTCTGGAATACACAGGAAGTTGCCTCCTCTCTTTGCTGGTAATCCTGTAAATTATTCTAAATTAGGCAAACTAACCACAGTTGAGGCAATATCTGGGAGTCTGTTAATTTTAGGCTTTAAGGAATTAGGATTACAACTACTTGACAAATTCAAGTGGGGGCATACTTTTTACGAATTAAACCAAAATCTTCTAAAAGATTATTCAAAAGCGGATTCAGAAGAACAGATCCCTGATATATTAAAGGAATATGCTATTGTACATTAATCCAAAAGATGATTTTTTAGATTCCCAAGACAATTATAGAGAACTGTAACACATTTCAAACCAACCAAATTTCAAAACATGTAGGTAATCTAATGTCCGCAGAATCTCAAAAATCGGTATCTTACATACTATCAAAGCCAGTTTCTCAATTTATGGCTAAAGATGTTTTAATTCTTCATCAAGACACTTCGACTGGATCAGCTACTAGACTTTTGCAGAGGTATGAGCGAGATGATATTGTAGTTACTGATGACCATCTCAAACCAGTAGGTATTGTGACAGATAAGGATATTTTAGCCCAAGTTAGTGATGTTACCGTTTTTGCCGAATCTACCACTTTAAAGCAAATCATGAGTTCACCTTTAATCACCATTGAAGAAAATGCGACATTACGTAATGGTCTAGAAAAAATGACTAAAAACCATATCAGAAAACTTCCAGTAATTTCAAAAAAGCTAGTTGTAGTTGGAATGATATATCAAGCAACCATTGCAGCCGCAATTCGAAAAGCAGTAGATATTCATCCAAGATTTTTTAGCCCACCTGTAAAATCAATACTAGGGAATTTGGGATTTGTTTTGCAGTTTGCTGGAGCTCTTTTTCTCGTTCCAGCAGTTTTGGCCACCGTTTTAAATGATACCGTAACAGCTACTGGAATCTATCTTACTACAGTACTTCTACTTGTTACCGGGTTTTTCTTAAACTCTTATGGCGAAAAATCAAGCCTAAACCTACAACAAGCATCAATTTTGGTCTTTTCAAGTTTATTTATTCTAATACTGTTTGGAACAATTCCGTACCTTTATGTCTCTCCTTATCAACCAGAAAATGCTGTAGAACTTTTTGCTAACAGCTTCTTTTCTAGCGCAGCTGGATTTACCACTGGAGGAATATCTCTTTATGAATTTCCTGAAGAGTTACCCCAAAGTTTTACGTTTTACCGCAGTTTCACACAGCTTATTGGAGGAATGAGTTTCATCTACCTTATAATTACAGCTTTTTATCCTGAAAGCAAACTCCAATCCATGAGAGGTTTCATTTCAGGAAAAACCTTACACTTAAGAGAGCTATTTGCCACCATCACAATAATTTTTGCTGTCTATATCGTCATTGTTGCTTTATTGTTATACATTTTTGGTGAGAGAAACATCATTGATAATTTTTCATTAGCTATGAGTACAATCTCAACTGGTGGATTCATTCCAAGTTCCACTATTCTTCAAGATATGTTGTGGCAAGAATATTTTGTTTTGATTGGAGCAATGATTTTAGGTGCTTTGCCATTTACTTTCCACTATGCATTTGTAAGAAAGAGGTTTCTGTCACCTAAATTAGGTAAAGAAGTTCTTGTGTTTTTTACAATTCTTGCTGTTGCTGTATTAATATTTGGTTTCACCAGTGACTTAGATCCAATAATGTCAATTTTCTATACAATTTCAGCTGGAACTACGGCTGGATTGCAACTTGACAGTTTAGATGATTTGAGTGGACTGTCGCAAACAATTCTAGTAATTTTGATGTTCATTGGAGGATGTGGATTTTCAACTGCTGGCGGAATCAAAATTTTTAGGTTTTTGCAATTACGAAATATTGGAAAAGCTTTTCGTGCAGCTTCAAGAAAAGAATTGACTATTGAAAACAAAAAAGAAATGACTACCTCTCTCATAATCATTGCATTATTTCCAATTATTGCCACTGTTGTAGCTTTTCATCTAGTTGATATTACTGGAGCAGAGTTTAATGATGCCTTTTTAGAAGCAACTGGAATAATTACGACAGGTGGACTATGGGCAGATGTTATAACAACTGATATAAATCCCACAACAAAAATTGTTCTAAGTTTTCTCATGATATTTGGAAGACTAGAAATTATTGCAATATTGTATATTTTCATACCTAAGTTAAGCACTTGATAGACTTTTTTCTATAAAAATTCATAATGAGTTTAACTAAAAGATTTTCATCCTGTTAAAAAAGCGATATATGCTAATATTCCTGCAATCATCGTAATAGCTAATCCTATCGGACTTAACATTGGGAAAAAGTTTGGATTCTTGTATGTAAAAATCCAGGTTTAAAATTATTGAGTTATGATAATCAATTCCAAGTGAATACCCTATCAATGAATATTTTAAAAGAAATATTCAAATTGAATAAAACCCAAGAAATTTTAGGTGCGAGCTGGTGCACGATACACTGTTACGGCAGAGGAAACTACTCCCTCCATGCAGGATATGTGTTCCGGAGACGGATAGTCAGAGATGGCTGGCAACAGAATAGAAAATAATCCCACCTGGAGTACAATGATGGCAAAACCTGAGGTTTCCAGAGAAGGAATGAAAAATCTGACCCACATGGAGCAAGGCCAAACAGAACTATAGGTTCCTGCACTTGGTTCAGGTAGGCTGCAAAGCGAAATATCGTAAAAACAGAAGGAGAGTTACGGCCAGCACGCACTTTAATTTAAGATGGTTTCCAGCCCTTTGGCAAGGAACCTTTTGTACTTTGGGAACTTGTTTCTTCTTCTTTCTTTTCTTCTTCGTAAACACTCTTGGTTTGTTCATAGCTAACGTCTTCTATCAACTGTGCTTCACCTCTTACAGTTTGATATCCCCCAGAACCTGCACTAGTTGCCACTCCTCTTAATAATGATGGATCAATTCCTTGTTGTCCCATTCCTACTTCCTTCTTTAGCTTTCTACTACTCATAACCATAAATACCACTCCTCCAACTGCTGCCATTCCTGCCATACCATAAACTATCATTATAGGAAAATCTCCAGTTGCTGTAGTTGCATAGCCCTCAGGAGGAGTGGGACTAACACCAAAGGCTTCTGCTCCATAGGATGTATCTATTGCTGCAAATCCAATTAGACTAATTTCTGCAGAGTCAGATGATTGAATTGATCTAACAGTATATTCTCTATCTGCAGTAAAACTTACTTCTTCAATTCGTTCTACTTGTATTCCTTCTCTAAAGCTACTCTCTCCCATTGTAAAGGAGGATACCACAAATCCTGAAATTTCTTCAGATAAACCAAAAGTACTTGCATCTACACTAATTCCTGTAGGATCAAACAAAAAGTGCCAATTAGTTAAAGGCTGATTTTTAATTCCTTGTGCATCAATAATTGCTTTAGATAATAAAATTTCAGCTTCAGTTCCAGCAATTATTTCAGAAACTTCTGGTTCCATAGTTCTTAGAATAGAAATGGGCATGTTGATTTCTTTGCCATCAACCATAAAAGATCCTTGAACAGTTAATCCTCTCCAAGCTGCATCTATCAATGCAGGGGTATCTGGTGTACCACCACGAATTGTAAAAAAGGAAAGCGTTGGTGTGAGAATTATTTTATAATCAATTGAGGTGTTAAGTCCTCTACCTGTTAGTTCAGCTGAATATTCTACTCCCATATCTGTAATTCGTGCACTACTTCCATCACTTGTAATTTTTTGATTTAATGCTTGAATAATATCTTTAACACCAGAGTCAGAAGAGTCAGCGGTTGCTTCAACCTTCCAACTTTTTCCTCTTAATTCGTCTGCAATCTCCCCACCTTCTGGATATTCTATGAAAATTGTTCGCTGATATTTAATTTCGATTTCAGATGAACCAATATCAGGATTTAAGCGTGCACTAAGCTGTGCTCCCCAAACAGGAGATGTAGTTCCAATAACAAGGAAAGCAGTAATTACTAAAGCTAAAATGCCTGCCCTAAGCACGAAAATAGAACTTATTGTTCAGTAATAAACCTATCCTAAAATGTATTTATTTTTAACGCTTTGTAAAAATTGAAAAAGTAATATTGAACAAAGACTACACTCAATGAGAGTTTTAAGAGCTGAAAAATATGATAACAATTCTATCGGGCGGAACAGGTTCCGTCAAACTTGTAAGGGGATTAGCATCTCAAATTCAAGATCTTAATGTAATTAGTAATGTAGGGGATAACTACTGGCTCTATGGAATGTATCTCTGTCCTGATATTGATACCATAATTTACGGACTAGCTGATCTATTGGATTTCGAACGTGGATGGGGAATAAAAAAAGACTCTTTCGGATTTTTGCGCCAAATGGAAGTTTTTGGAGAAGAAACATGGTTTAGTATAGGAGATAGGGATGCAGCTACCCATCTAATGAGAACAAACATGCTAAAAAATGGAAAGAATCTTAGCGATATCACCAAATGGATGTGTGAAAAATTTGCAGTTGAAGCCAAAGTTATTCCTGTGACAGATAATACTGTGGAAACTAGAATAAGTACCAACAAAGGAGAACTTCACCTTCAAGAATATTGGGTAAAGTATAGAGGACTAGACGAAGTATTGGGAATACAATACATTGGTGCAGATAAAGCCAGACCGAATCCAGAAGCTATCAATGCAATGCACGATTCCAAACTTGTAATTATAGCCCCAGGAAATCCTCTTACCAGTATTGGTCCGATGCTTTCTATCAAAGGAGTTAGAAAAGAATTATCAAAAATTAAAAAGAAAGTTGTAGCTGTAAGTCCTCTAATAGGTGATAAAGCAATTAGTGGCCCTGCAGCAAAATACATGCAGGCTGCCGGGATTGAAGTTTCAGCATACGGCGTTGCCAAAATGTACTCAGATGTTTGCTCTCATATGATAATAGATACTAAAGATAAAGCACTTGCAAAAAAGATACAAAATTTAGACACGCAAGTTTACGAAACAAAAATCAAGATGATCAATAAGGAAGGAGAAAAAACTTTGGCCTCTTTTATTCTTAATCAAGTACACGTATAATTTGAAAGTATCAGCAATTATTCCAGTAAAAACTTTCTCAAAAGCAAAAACTCGACTAAATTTATCCTCACAAAAAAAAGAAGATCTATGTAAAATAATGTTAGAAGAAGTATTGACCACAATTTCAAATTCAAAACAAATTGAAAAAATCGTTGTTGTATCAAAAGACGAAGAAGCCCTAAAAATAAGCAAACAGTATAATGCAACTCAAATTTTTGATCATGACGAATCGGGAGTAAACCACGCCGTATCTCTTGCAGACGATTATCTCACAAAGTTGGACTTTAATACATCAGTTGTTTTTCCTCAAGACATTCCATTTATGCACACACAAGATATTGAAAATTTATTAAAATTTCAAAACTCATCAAAAAACGTCCTAGTTGTTCCTTCAATGAAGTTTGATGGAACCAATGCTCTAGTAAGAACTCCTTTAGACATTATGGAAACCCATTATGATGAGGATAGCTACAAAATTCATATCGATGTAGGAAAATCCTATACCACTAGAACTTCAATGATTCTAATTAGAAGAATAATGCTAGATGTTGATAATCCAGACGATTTTGAATTTTTTTATAATATTGACAAACCATACCTTTACAATAAATTCAAAAAACTTGGCCTTTTGACTAATTACTAAAATATGCAACAAGTTTATAAGTAATGATTTAGCAATACATAAATACGAGAATTAATCGCATTCGTGAGTTGTGTTAAGAATTGGTTAAGGCTAATAATCTAAAAGATAAATGTCCAAGGTGCGGTAAAGGTATCTTAGTTACTGATACTAATACTGGTGAGAATTTTTGTGGTAAATGTGGTTTTGTTCTAACTGATCAATCCGTAGAAACTGGACCTGAATGGCGCTCATTTTCAAAAGAAGAACATGAAGGTAGGAGTCGTGCTGGGGTTCCAACATCTTTAGCAATGCATGATATGGGACTTGCAACGATAATTGGACCAACTGACAGAGATGCTACAGGAAAACCTCTTTCTGCTTCAATGAGAAGCACCATTGAACGTCTAAGAACATGGGATAGTAGAAGCCAGGTTCATGAACCAGTTGACAGAAACTTTAGGCAAGCTTTTAGTGAACTTGATAGACTCAAAGACAAATTAGCAGTAGCTGATGCTGTCGTTGAAAAAGCTGCATATATTTACAGAAAAGCTCTTGAAAAAGGTCTAGTCAGAGGACGTTCAATTTCTGCATTAATTGCTTCAGCTCTTTATGCTGCTTGCCGTGATACTGAAACACCTAGAACACTAAAAGACATTTCAAACTCAAGCAATATTAAACGAAAGGATATTGCCAGATGTTATCGATTACTATTAAGAGAACTTGGCCTAAAAATGCCGGTTGTAGATCCAATCAAATGTGTTGCTAGAATTGCAAGTAAAGCAGGCCTTTCAGAGAAAACAAAACGTGAAGCAACAAAAATTCTTAAAACTGCAGAAGAAATTAAAATTTCTGCTGGAAAAGATCCTATGGGACTTGCAGCTGCCGCTCTTTATGTTGCATGTGTAACAAATGGTGAAAATAAAACTCAAAGAGATGTTGCTGAAGCTGCTGGTGTTACAGAAGTAACAATAAGAAATAGATACAAAGGTTTGAAAATAGCTCTCAATTTACAATAATAATCAATAAAAAAAAACTATTTTTTATTCATAAACTTTTCAAGGCATTTAACAGAAAATTTACATTGTAATAATTATTAGTTTACCTCAGTAACATGAAAACTTTGAAGCGTTACAATAATTTTGATAATATTACAATATTTTTCTAGGTTTGAATTTATTCGATCACTTTATTAATTTGAATTTTTATGGCTGTGTCGTGAGGGGAAGTAATGGGAACCTAGATGGTAGAATATTCTCATCATCCAAATTTAGAGACTTCATTGAAAAACAATTACTGGAAATTTTAGAACTAACTGATGATTATGGCGGATTAGCACGTTCATCTAAAAATTATCCAATTAACATGGATGTTTATAATGCTATACGAGAAAAAAATGATTTTAAAACAAAATCCAAAAAAAGTATGTGGATTCTCAAATCATTAACTGGAAAAACAGTAAACATGAATGTAATTAATATTGATATTGTTAATTCTAGTGAAAGAGTCAAATCACTTTCATCACAAGACGTTGAACATTACTACAAAACCTTTATAGAAAAATCAGCTGAGATAATCCAACAATTTGGTGGATATGTACTAAAAAATGTAGGTGATTGTGTTATAGGTTTTTTTCCAACAGGAAACTACATCAATGAAAATCATGACAGCGTGGTAACATGTGGACTAAATGCAATAGATATGGTAAAAAACATGAACAAGGATTTTCAAGAGATTGGTTTACCTTCAATAAATTGTCGTGTGAGTGCAGATTTTGGTGAAGCAAAAGTTGTTCAACTACAATCACAATGTGATTATTCTGCCTTAGATTTATTTGGTAATGCACTCAACAAACCAACAAACATTTTGCATCATGCAAAGCCAGATCAAATGGTCGTGGGAGGTGACCTCTTTGCAAATTTCATGTCAGATTTTAGAGAAGGAATCAAAAAGAAGCTCATAACAATATATTCGGATAATTTTGGTTTTGATTTTAAACTAATTCATAGATTTGATATTACGGGACATCAAAATTATCCAGTTTTTCTTGTGGATCACTCATAGAAGAATCTATTTTCTCTTCTTTTTTCTTGTTTAGATAATTTAACAATAATAATCCAATCGACAAGACTCCACTAATTATGAGCAAGATTTCAAATGTGTTGGTAAGTGAATGTGAAAAAGCATTCTGGATAGATATTTCATTAATATCTGCAAGAAAATAGATGTATGAGAAAATAAAATAATTAGTTGACCAGTGGACTAAAATCGCCGACACAAGTCCATGTTTAAGATAAACCCATCCTAAAATAATTCCGCTTGCAGAAGCCTGCGCAAACTTTCCCCCAGTCCACGGTTCACCAGAAAAAATGTGGGCTGCCCCAAAAAATATTCCTACTAGAATAATCAAAATCAAGGCTTTTTTTGTTTCAAAAATATGAAGATTTTCTGTTGGGTTCCATAATGACTTTAGAAATACTAGAAATGATGCTTTATGAGAATAAACAAGAAAAAGGGGGAGGCCAATTAAAAAAACTCTAAATCCTATTTCTTCTATAATTGGTGCTGTTGTAACATCAAAAAACTGAAGTAAAAGATTTTTTGCTTCTGGAGGCTCTGTTGGGACGCCAACACTTTCTTGTATAAAATCAATTAAGATGGAAATGACTATTAAAATTGAAAACCACTTTACAATTGAAACAAGATAGTTTGAATTCAAATCGTATTTTCCTTCTGTCATAAGAGGAGAAAGTGATTTGAGAAAATTTTTTTTTGGACCCAACATGGCAATTGTAAACAAAATAATAAAAATACACCAGACAAAAATGAAGATGTCTCCAAGTTGGAATTCAAAAGGAATTTCAAAATTTACGTCTACAGGAAAAACATCGTTTCCTGTAAGTGGATAATCATAATTTATTTTATCTTCAATACTTGAATTAAAAACTACATATGCCCCTATTGGAAATGATAGTATCATAAGACCAAAAATTACTGAGACTAGAGCAGAAAATGGAATCCCGAGTGCAAGCAAGGACTTGTTTTGCTCAGACACGATTTTTCTAGTGTAATTCTATTGATGATTCTGCAAATCCTAACTTTACAAGGGTCTCTTTAATAGTGTCTCTATGATCTCCTTGCAAAAAGACGTAACCATCTTTAGCAGTACCACCACATGCATATTTTGCTTTTAATTCCTTTGCAACACTTTCTAAATTATTTATTTTTGGATCCAATCCTTCAATCATCGTACCTTTCTTTCTGAAGCGACGAGTTTCTAATCTAATAATAATATGAGTGCTGTCTTTATCGAGATCACTACAGGCGCATAAATCTTCAGGAAGACCACAAGTGCTGCAAATTACCGCCATTAAACAGTACATATTGCTTTTCACACACTATTAAGCCTTCTCTGAATAAAGCGAAATTTTTCAAATTACCATAAAATCCGAAGATTAGGTTTTTTTACAGAGAACGCCAGAAAAAAATCATGTCAAAAGATCTTACAAAAAAGGCAGTTGATATGCTTCTCAAAGGGGCAACATTACTTGGAGAACCCTGTCCATATTGCAAAGGAGTTCGAGTGATGAAGGATGGTCATGCATTATGTGTTAATTGTGGAAAAGAACCAAAAATTGAATCAGAATCTAAAATTTCTGAACTAGAAAAAAATATCAAAAAACACGGCGAATCCCCTAATTCTCCTCTAGCTGTATTAGAGAAAAAACTTGCTAAACTTTCAAAGGAACTTGAGAATGAAAAAGATCACGCAAAACAGCAAGATATCTTAAAATTGATTAATTCCATAATTGAGATTATAGAAAAATTGCAAAAGTGACAAGAAAGTTTTTAAGTACATATACTGACTTTCAAAAACAGACATGAGTAGTAAAAACAAGGGTGCACCATTACCAGCATCAAGCGCTGGATTATTGAGATTCTTTGAAGATGAAACCAAGGGGTTTAAAGTTGATCCAAAAATCGTTGTTACAATACCTTCTGCCCTTATAGTTGTCTCATGGTTAATGGATGCATATCTTATACCGTGATCTTAAATGTCTGAACCTCATAGTGATGTTTCAAAGATACATAAAAGATATACACTTACTCTAATTAATCCATCCTCATTTTACCATTCATTAATCATTTCCGTAATTGTTACATCATTACTTGTAACCATTACAGTTTTTGTTTACTTAGAGAGTGAAGATTTTGTTTTTAAATTAATTCCAGTGATTATTGCATTATTAATTACTCAATACATTGATTCTCGTTTTACAAAGAACAAAGAATACTCAAAAGCTTTGCACATGTCTTTATTCGGGAATAGTCTCTGGTTATTAACTGCATTTGTTGGCTTTTTGTCATACCTGGTACTAAATAGAACAGAAATACCTTTTCTATTCATTACAGAAGGAATGTTTTTGTTTGCAAGCTTTAGAATCGGCATTTTCACTACTGTGTTAGGTGCTGATATTAAGAAAGCTTGGCTTGTTTGTTTTATTCAACCTCTTTCAATGTTTTTGGCATTAACTCCTGTTGAGATGTGGTATCAAGTTCTTACCGATGTTCAAGCTTTGGGTATTGGAGCCACCTTTTTGGCAATTGCTACAATATGGTCTATTCTGACTGATAGAGCAGGTCGACCGGGTGTTAAAAGCACTCATGCAATGGTACAAGCATATCTGTCTTCACTATCAAAAGATGATCCAACTGAAGTTGAATCTATCCTTTCAGAACGATCTAGGTCATCTAAAGTGTCAACTTCCCAAATCAGATTTCATTCTCAAAGTGAAAACACCGACTTTAGATTAGTAATTCCTGAAATCCATCCAGGACCATTTCATCCTGTAGGTGGAAGTAATATTCCGTATTTGATGTACAAGAATATGGGGTCTTCAGCAATGATCATGCATGGAGTTTCAAATCATTCACTAAATCTTCCATCAAAACAAGAAGTACAGCAATATTTACAAAGTTTGTCTGAAAGTTCAGTATCACAACAAGGCTTAACATGCACAGAGCCAATTATTTTCCAGGTAAACAAAACTCGAGCAATCGGATTGCTTTTTGGAAAAACAGCTCTCTTGTTTTTGTCTCTTTCACCACATGGAATGGAGGATCTTCCTTCTCAAGTAAAAACTGAAATTGAACAATTTTCAAAAAATCGTAACTTTGAACGTGTCTTAATTGTAGATTGCCACAATGCAATGGGTGAAGAAATTTCCCAAGATGATTTCGAAGATCTTCTTGCTGCTTCCAAATCATGTTTGGATTCATTAATTACAAAAGATGCTTTTCCACTTGAATTTGGTTATGCAAATTCATCTGAAATGAATTTGGATGTACCTGATCTTGCAATGGGAGGAATTGGAGTACTTTGCTTGAGAATAAATAACAAAAAATACTTTCTTGGATGGGCAGATGCTAACAACATGGAAAATGGTGTTAGAGAAAAAGTTGTAGAACATTTTTCTAATAATGGTTATGAACTATTAGAAATTTGTACATCCGACACTCATTATTCACATACACGTGTTAGAAATAAGAAAGGCTATTATCAATTTGGTTTTATTACCAAACCCCGACAAATGGAAGATTGGTATCTTCAGATAGCAAAAAAAGCCGAAAAAAATATTGAACAAGGTTCCTTTGAAATTTTAGAACATGAAACAAATGTAAAAATTATGGGTTCAACAATTTTACAAGATTTTTCCAAGGCAGTGGATAACTCTATGAAAATTACAAAAGGATTCCTCCTGGGATGCCTTGGTTTTTTTATGTTGACTATGTTTCTATAGTTTTCAAATCATCCAAATTTCCATAAAACTCATCTACAAACGAAGAAAATTGTATGATTGGGATTATTGGTACTTTATCGATGAAGTTTAACTGTTCTTGAAACAACGTTACTATTGCCGGAACAGCTATAGCCCCCTCAGTGTTTGCAACATAATGCTTTACTCGAGAAACCTGCTTTTTTACAATATTTCTTAAAAGTGATGAACTTTGTCGCTTCCAATGCTTGCAATCAATTAGTATAGCAACTCCGTGATTAATTCCAATTATGTCTATCTCCCTTCTTGGTTTAGTTAAAACAAGATTTCGAATTACACTGAATCCCCTTGATTCTAAAATCTCCCCTACAAGGCCTTCAAAATCCTTCCAATTCAAATATGTGGCGACTTCCTCTATGGGCGCCCCCTCACGTAGGGCAAAAAGAGATGCTTTTAGCTTATCTGCTTGTTTGAAATTTACTGTATTATTATGAAGGGTACCGATTTTGTTTGCAACTAAAGTGTTTAGGATCTCTTTTGCAGATATTTGATCGGTTTCTGCAACTATAGAATAATCCAAAAAAGAAATACCGCCAGGGATAATCCCGTTTAATCCTTGTACTAGTGATTTTAGATTTAGCATAATTCGTTTGTGTTTAGGCTTTAGTTTTAAGGTTATAGTATTTTTTGAAATTACACCTATTAGCAATCAACTAGCACCATCTACAACGAACCTTAAATTACAACAATTGTAAAAACACTTTATGAAAAAATTGGTAGTAATTATTCTATCAATCATTAGCATACAAGTAGCATTAGCAGAAGAAGGAACTTTTGTAGATACGGTTCAATTTATTCAGTATCTTGATGAAAATACAGCATTAGAAGAAGTGAAAAACGGAAACTTGGATTTATATTATTTTCGAATATCTTCAGACAGGATTGATAATGTAAAAGCACGTGAGGGTTTAAAAATTTTTGAATCAACTGGCGGTTCGTACAGCATACTTGTTAATCCTTCAGAATCTGAAAAGTTTAATCCGTTTTCAATACAGGAGGTAAGATTTGCACTAAATTATTTGGTAGATAGAAAGTTGATTGTCAACGAATTGATGGGCGGCTATGGAACCCCCATGATTTCAAATTACGGTCCTTATGACCCAGACTATTTGTTTATTGTTGATGAATTGGAATCATTTCATTTCAAATATAATCCATCTTTGGCAGATGAGATGATCACAAAAGCACTAGAGGAAGCTGGAGCTGAAAAAATTGGAGACATTTGGACTTTTGATGGAGAAGAAATAGAAATTACTGCATTCATACGTAGTGATGATCCTGTAAGAAAATCAATTGGAGAAATTCTATCTTCTGAGTTAAAAAAAATTGGTTTTAAAGTTTCAAAAGACTTTGGTGATCTAAACAAGGCATTCGTAGTAGTTTATGGTTCAAATCCTGCCAATGTACAATGGAATTTTTACACTGAGGGATGGGGAGGAAGGTCAGCTTTTGTAAAATATGATCCATTAGGACTAGGACAGATGTACTCTCCATGGTTCTCAAACATGCCTGGATTTAACGACCCGAGTTATTGGAATTATCAAAATGATTACTTGGATTCAATTACACAAAACATCTATATCGGAAATTTTACGACTGCAGAAGAACGAGTTGATCTAATTAGGGAAGCAACACGCGAGGGCGTTAAAGAATCTGTGAGGATATTTCTTGCAAGTAAAATTGACCAATATGTTGTAAATGAAAAAATAGATGGTGTTATCAATGATTTTGGAGCTGGCGTTCCAACGAGATTTACTCCAATAAACGCTAGAACCGATTCAAATTCTCTAACAATAGGTGTAAAACAAATCTACCAAGGAGCATGGAATCCTGTAATGGGAATTAGTGATTTGTACAGTCGTTACATTTGGGATACTCTATCTGACCCAGGAGTTTTCAAACACCCCTACACAGGTGATACAATTCCAATTAGAACAACTTGGGTAATAGAAACAGCCGGACCTACAGGAAAATTAGATTTGCCAACAGATGCTATTACATGGGATACTAAGCAACAAAAATGGGTAAATGTAAAAAAAGGAACTAATGCAACTAGCAAAGTAACATTTGATTTAGAATTTAGTAATTGGCATCATGGATTACCAATGGATATGAATGATATTTTGCATTCTCTTTATTTTACCTATGAATGGGGTTCTGAACAACAAGAAAATGACAAAACATTTGATACTGAATATACTCCACGAGCTTCACAAGTAGTCAGTACTCTTTTGGGTATTAGACTAGTTGATGAAAATACTATGGAAGTTTATGTTGATTATTGGCATTTTGATGAAGCAGAAATTGCTGATTGGGCAAGTATATGGAGCTCAATGCCATGGGAAATCATGTCTGCTATGGAGCAGGCTGTAATTGATGGTAAGGTTTCATTTTCTCGTTCAGGGGCTGTAAGCAAAAGTGTAAACTGGCTTTCATTGCTAGTGCCTCATGATGCAAAAATTATTCAAGAATATCTAGAAGATTTCAAAAACACTGGTTTTGTTCCACCGTTTTTACAGTCATTAGATACGAATCCTCGATATATTCAATCCAGATACGATGTTTCAATAAAATGGATTTCTGATAATGATCATGCAGTAATTAGCAATGGACCATTTTATCTTGAGAGATATTCTCCAGAATCTAGGACTATAACGATTAAGTCGTTTAAAGACGCAAGTTATCCATTTGAGGCAGGTCATTGGAAGGATTATGAGGATGTAAAATTTCCAAAAATTACTCAAGTGGAACTGCCGGAGGTAGTAAATATTGGAGGAACACTTTCCATTTCAGTTCAGACAGAAGATGCAACAAAAATTCATTATTTTCTGACTAATTCAAAAGGGGAAACAGTTGATTCTGGCATAAAAGAAGTTAAAGAAAATACTGCATTACTTTCCTTTTCCGAAGAACAAACTTTGAAATTGGAAGATGGAGCTAACGATTTGAAAATTTTTGCAATTTCTGAATCAGTTTTAAGACCTGATATTTATACAACTAGTTTTCTGGCTGTTAGTGACTCTATTCGGGAATTACCAGATGTAACTTTAACTGAATTCCAAGAAAGTGAAATTGAAAAAAATTATTTCAGCTATATTTCAATTGGAATTGGAATTGCAATAGTCGTAACAATAATGTACTTTAGGCGTTCGAGAAAAAAATTACAACGTTCACAAACTAGGATTTCTTAGTTCCAATTACGAATAAAGTTCCAAATTCACGTTTCCACTTTTTACGATTTGTTGGATCTTTAACTTGTTTAGTTTTTGTCTCAAAACCAGTCTCATCAAACATTTTCTTCCATTCAGATTTTGATCTTAAATCCAATGGAATCTTCATTTGTTTTGACCACCTTACTGTTGCTTTGTTGTCTCGATAAAAATCTGTACCACAAAAGAACTTTCCATGAGGTTTGAGTAATCGAAAAATTTTTTCTAATGTAATTTCCATTGGTACTGAATAGTATAAAGATTCCATTGAAAAAATGTAATCAAATTTTCCTCTATAATTCCAAGATTTTATATCAGTATGAAAGTAAAATTCTTTTGAGGATTTTTTTTTAGTTTTTGCATTTTTGATCATGTTTTTGCTTTTATCAATACCCATTGCTTTTTTACAATTTTTAAATTGGGCCATTTTTCTGACAACCCAACCATTTCCACAACCAACATCCAGAAATGAAAAATTGGATTTGAACGAAATAGATTTTAAAAACTTGAGCACGGTTTTTGTGTGCTCTTTTTCCATTAATTCAGATCTGCCTGAAAGAGCCCATTCATCAAAAGTAAGTTTTACTCTATCCATTTAGTTTGAATTGATTTTTTTTTCAATTTCAATGTTAGTTTTATTTTTGACACGTAGCTTTTGTATGAACGATTTCTACTGAAGGCTTAAATCCAAATCTCGTAAAGCAAAGTCGACAAAAATTGCCCGACGAATCATGTAGGAAATGTGGAGGAGTTATAACAAAATGCACTCTGTGTGCAGAATGTAGAGAAGTAATCAGCATGATTTGCACAATTTGCGGTGAAAGGACTTTGGAACAATTCCATGATTATTGCATGTATTATGTAGAAAATATTCAGACTAAATCTGAACTAGGATTTCAAAATGGAGACTATACTCCAAAAATTTTATCAGTTATCTAGCCTTTCCATTTTTGATAATAAATAAAACTTGCAGACAAATTATGAATAACGCTTAAGTAAGATACAGATTCCTTTGGATCCTTGTGAAAAGGCCTGCCTGGGTATTAGCAATGTCAATTATGCTTTTAATGCCAATTTATGCTACGGCACAAAGCTCCGACCGCATTTCACTCCTTGATACTTTTGGTGAATTTGATAAAGGCGAATCAGTGTTTGTTTTTGGAAGCTTACCGAGAGTTTTACCAGATTCATTTTTGATTCTAAAAATCATAAACCCTCAAGGAGACTTGTGTCAAATCCAACAACTAACCCCTCTTTCAAATGGATTATTTCTAACTGAACCAATTCCACTAAAAGGTAGAGTATGTGGAATTTCTGGAGATTATGAAATCAAAGTTTTTTATGGTAGTGATTCTACGACTTCGAAATTTACTTTAACTACTAAAAAATATCAAGAAAAAACTGGGGGAGATTACTTTGATTCTGCAGTAGACCTTATTTCTGAAAAAATAATTACTATAGCAGAACAAACTGGTGCAGGTACACTTCTTTACTCGGAGAGATTAGAATTACTTCGATCGCAACCATCAGAAGATACATTAGCGCAACTTGAAGAACTTTATGCTGATTTATGGGATGACTTTTTCATTGAAGAAGAATTGTTTGAAATTGATACAAGTCTTCGACCTGCTACAAAAGCTGCATTAGATACTACAGCTGAACTAATTGAAGAAGGCAAACTTCCATTTCAAGTTGCAAGGGATATTGACCGACAAACATTTGGCGCCATATTTTATTCACAAATTGGCGATACACAAACTGCCGTTGAAAAATTAAATGATGTTTTTGTTTCAATAACTAATGTTGATCCCGTAAAAGTTACTTCAAAACAAACACCTAGTTTTGCAGAATTAGAAGAAACCCTCCTAAATATTATGAAAAAAACCCATTCAATCATGAGTAGAGATGTTAAGGAAGAAGTCGCATTTATTTTCGCTAGGGGAACTGGTCCAATCTATACTCAAGAAATAAACCAAATGATTGACCTTTTGTCAAAGTCAAGATATCTTGATGTTATCTTGCGAAATAGTGACCCATTATATCGGCTTGTACATACAGATTGGGAATCAACAAAATCCTCATTAATTAATCAAGAAAGCATAGAAGATTTACTTCTTAAAAAGGAAAAAGTGGATAAGCTTCATCAGGCAGCGCTTCTGTTACGTGAACTTGATGATGTTGACCAATTTCTTTCATCTGATGCAGAAGAAAACTCAGATCTTGCAAACTTGATTTTGCCAGAATGGAATGACCTTCAATTAAATTTAGAATTGGCACATTCGGCCGATGATATTTTCAATTCGGAAACAGATATTAGAAATATGAAAAATGTTGTAGATGCATCATCAAGAATTTCAAAAACAGTGGAGATTTCTAAACAAAGTAATGTTAATTCGGAATTAATACAAAGCTGGGAATCTCTTCTTACGCAAGTAGAGAATGCGGGTTCCGTCAGCCAGATATTGGAAATTGTTTTAGAATTTGATACTTCGATTACCGAGTTACGAGAAAAACGAAACCCTCTGACTATATTGAAATTTGAATATGAGGCACTTAAGGCAAGAGCTGAGCTTCAAGCAGATTATGAAAATCTATTTTATATTAACAATGCATTGAGAATAATTGATACTGCACAAAAGATGCAGGAAGGAAGTCCCTCTTTAACGAAAATAGACAGAATTGAAGTATTACTTACATGGGCAAGTGAAAAGGCACCAGAAATTAAAACAGATCTATATTCGTATTCAAAAGACGCATACAAGATTAGGGCTAGTGACATTTTGCAAAGAGCCAAGTCAATAGAAAATTTAGTAGATTTGAGTTTGCGTAAAAATAAGTTCTTGCCAAATTACATTGAATTTACTGATTCGATGAAAGAAAAAGTCGATGAGGCAAGAGATCTTGTAATAAAAAATGATTTGGATGCAGCTGATGATATGGTACGACAATTGATGGCAGATTGGCAAGAAGTAACACTAGCTTACGCCGATGATCCGTATGGTTCAGATGTAGGTTATAGTATAGAAGAACTGCAAAGAATCGAGTATAGAAAAAAACTCGACTCTTTATCTAACGCTGTTTCAAATTTCTATACTGCAGATTTTGAACCATACTCCGATGAATATGTGAAAATGTCTGATCAAGCTTCAGAATTTATTGACTATGGAAACTTTGTTGATGCAGAATTAAAGTTCAATGAAATAAGAAAATACTTGAGTGATTATCTAGTTCTAAATAATAAAAGAATAATTTACGACATTTCATACGACCAAGAAGATGATATTTGGATAATGAGTGGTGCTGTAGATAAACCAGTATTTGATAGACGAGAGAGATTATACCTTACAGTTTATGACATGAATGGAGAGGTTCACAGCAACTTAAAATTTACAGATACTCGTGATGGAGAATTTTATACACAATGGAAAGCTCCAACTAAACCAGGATTATACATAGTGATGTTACAGTATCAAGATGCCAAAGCATCACAAATTGTAAATGTAGAAGAAAAAGCCGTTACTCATAGAACAGAAACACTTGACAGTTTAGAATTGGCTAGAGAATTTGAGGAGCTTATTACATTCATTGAGGCCTTTGGAAGAGAAAATCTAGAGAAGAACAATTATTATTTTGAACCAGTGTTAAATGATATTAAAGAAGGACTTGCAGACAGAGATTCAAAAAAAGTTTCAGATAAACTATCAGAACTAAACCTGTTAATTGAAAGATATCTTCCAGTCAGATCAAAATCAGCAGTAATAGAAGCTCATATGGATAACGATAAGCTATCTATCTCTGGTTCAGTTGTAAAACCCTATTTAGCTTTTAGAGAAGATCTATTCGTTGACATTTATAACCAAAAAGGAGAACGTATTGATGAAATATTCCTAAAAGATACTCCTGAAGGTTATGCAGGAAAGTTTTATGAAATTTTATCAAAACCATATGAACCAGGAATGTATGTTGCACAACTATGGTATCATGATTTAATGGTATCTGATTTTTTTTATGTTAGATAATTTCCTTCTTATAATGTCAATTAAGGTTTTTCAAGATTCTTTGAAATACCTTTTACAATCATGAACAGTTGCCTAACTGCCAATTTTGGATGATGTGTTGCTAGTTTAACAATATTTGATAACCTAAAATCAGCTTTAATAAAATCAAGAAATTCTTCATCGCTTAATTGGCTAATAATTTCAATTTCTTTATCCCACTCTTCATCAGACAATCCTAGCCACCTACTTTGCACTTTTGATGCAGAATTTATTTTTGATTGGATATCTTTTTTCCAATTTTCTTCATATGGTAATAATTTTTCTTCAGAAGTATTTCCGGATTTTATTGCGTTAGCCGAAACCTGACCTGCAACTCTTCCAAATTTTATAGCGTAACGAATACCTTCTAGTATGAGAGGATTAGCCTGACCTGCTGAATCCCCAACTAAAATTAAATTGTCATAAACAGTTTTTCTAGAAAGTCTCTCGTTTGGAATTAAGCCATAATGAAACTCGATTGGAGTAATTTTACCTAATTCCTTAATAGGTCCAATCTTTTTTTCTATTAACTCTTTTAGTCTCTCAGTAGGATCTACTGTAGATTCTGGTTTTCCAACTCCAACTCCTATACGAACAATATTTTTGCCAACCGGGAAAATCCATGCATATCCTGCTGGAGAATATTCTTTTCCTACTAATAACCACCATGTATCTTGTTTGACATTTTCTGCATAAGCTTCGCATTCTGCACCAGCGCCAAATCTTTTCCACTGGGAAGCTAATCCTAACAATTTAGCAATTACTGATTGAAATCCACTTGCATCAATTACTATTTTACTATTAAAGATAAATTCTTCTTTTGATGAAACAGCTTTTACTCCTACAATTTTTCCCTCCTTGTTTGTTATGATATCACATACATTAGTATTAACAAATACATCGGACCCTTCTTTAGCAGCTTGTTCGGCTAACCAACGAAATGTTTTTCTTACATCTAACACTGCAGCCTTTGGTTCTGTACCACTAATGGTAACCTGATTATTCGGTGAAGCAAAAGAGTAATTTTTTATTTCATTGTAACAATTAGATGGAATTCCAAACATTTTTGCATCTTCAATCCAAGTTACTCCACTAGTTCTCACAGTTTGTGCAATAGATTCTTCTTTTTCTAACAGTGCTACTTTTGAGCCATTTTTTGCTGCTGAATATGCTGCTGAGCTTCCAGCAGGTCCCCCACCAACTACTACAATATCATAATCAAATTCTTTGACCAATTCTTATTCCAACGAAATATTCTAATAATAATCATGGTTTGTAAAGAAATTATCTTTTTAGTACAGGTTTTCCTTTTGAATCGTTTTCTCTTTCTGAGTCCATGGGGCCTTGGTTAAATTCTCTGTGCATGTAACTTTGGGTTGCACCTTCTTTCTTACGGCAGAATTTTTTATGCACAGATTCTTCTATCTTTAGAGTGTCTTCATTTTCATGAAACATTCTTTTTCCACAATCCGGGCAGACTATTTCTGGCATGGAGTCAAGTGATTTCAAATGTATTTATTTTATTCCGAAATCAAAGCCAAAATATTTCTAAACTACACTTCTAATACCTCCATTAAGGATTATTTTGTATGGCTGAGCCCGATCTTATCCCCTTTACAGTATGGTCAATTACTACTATTGTTATAGTGGCGGTAACGGGTATATCTTACCGTATTTTTTCTAGGAGAAAACGTGATGAGAACTCTTCACCTTGAAAAAAAAGGCCTGCGTGGATTAGCTATTGCAGAGAGTTTTACTCAGAATTCAAAAAAATCCATTCTTGCTGGAATTGTAATGCGACGTGATTTTGTAATTGATGGATTTGTATTAGGTAAAGCAACACTTGAAGGAAATGACGCAACCGATGAAATTATGCGAATGTTCAATAAACTTGCTAGACCCGACATTAGCTATCTATTAGTTTCAGGAGTTGTCATTTCGATGTATAATATTGTAAATCTAAAAAAAATTTCAGACTCTCTTGGCATACCTGTAATCGGAGTAACCTACCAAGATTCAACTGGAATTGAAGAAGCTATAAAACATCATTTCCCAGACTCCTATAAATCAAAACTAAAAGATTACAAAGAATTGAAAGAAAGAGAAAAAATTACACTTGATACTTCATATGATGTATACGTGAGAAGGGAAGGTTGTAGCCTTTCTGATGTCAAACATCTTTTAAATGAATTAACTTTGCAGGGCTCTTTTCCAGAACCATTGAGGGTCGCTCAACTGCTTGCAAGAACCATTCTTGAGGAAACTTAACCCTCTGAGGCTGTTTTTCCACCATCAACATTTAGAATTGCTCCAGTAATCCAATTAGCCTCATCAGAAGCAAAGTAAACAGCTGCATTTGCAACATCAACTGGTTCTCCAATTCTGTTTAATGGTAATCTATCTTCCAGAACTTTTCTAGCTTTAGGGTCATCAAGGTATGGTTTTATCATGCCTGAGTTTATTATTCCAGGATTAATACAGTTACATCTAACATTACTTCTAGCATATTCTATTGCAATTGACTTTGTAAACATGCTAATTGCAGCTTTAGTAGCTGAATAAACAGCTAGGTGAACTCTTGGAATTGCACGCTCACTCGATATTGAACCTAAATTAATTATGCAACCACTTTTTTTCTCTCTCATACTGGGTAAAACAGCTTTTGTCATTTTGAAAGTTCCTAGCATGTTTATGTTTATCAACTTTGTAATCTCAGATTCAGGCATTTCATGAAAGTGTACTGGATCATTTATCGCTCCAGCACTATTTATCAAAACGTCAATTCTTCCATAATTGCTGATAATTTGTTCTACTGTTTTTAGCACTTGTGATTCATTTGTAATATCACACTGGATTGAAGCTGCTGCATCTTGATTTTTTACAGTGGATTGGGCCATCTTTAACGTCTCAAGTTTTCGACCCAAAAGGACGACTTTAGCACCTTCCTCAACAAATCTCTGGACAATACTAATTCCAATGTCGCTTGATGCCCCAGTAACTACTGCAACTTTGTCCTTCAGACGCATGCTTTTATGATATTTTGATCATCTTAAATTATTTATGCTGATTTTCTAATTTTGTTGTTTGATTTAGGAAGGCAAGAATTCCGGTATAATCAAGATCTCCTAATCCATTTTCAACTGCATTTTTGTAAAGTTCATTAGCTTTTATTGTCATTGGAAGTTCAAGTCCAAAATCTTTGGCTGCTTCATTTATTGTGTCCAAGTCTTTTTTTAGATTTTTTAAAGTAAAGGTTGGATCAAATTTGTTTTCAACCATTTTGTATGCTTTATTTTCACTCATTCCAGTTTTGAAATAAGTAGAATTCAGAATTTTTAAAAATACTTCAGGATCAATTCCTGCGCCTCTTGCAAGGGTTATCCCCTCAGATATTGCCAGTGCTAACATTCCAATTTGTAGATTCATTGCAAGTTTCACAGAATGGGCAGTACCATTTGGTCCAAGAAAAAATGTTTTGTTAGCAACTGTTTCAAATTCTTTTTTATGTTTTTCAAAAGCTTTTTTGTCACCTGCAGCCATTAACACTAGCTCTCCTTTTATTGCTACATTTGGTCCTCCCATAACTGGAGTATCTAGCATTGTAATGTTGTATTTGCTGAATTTTTTTGCAATTTCTTTTGATGCATTTGGATTTATTGTGCTCATATCTGCTACTATCAAATCTTTGTGTTTTCCTTCAACTATGCCTTTTCCTCCAAAAGAAACATCCCTTACAGCATTTGCATCTTTTACAATTGTGAAAACTAAATCTGATGCTAATGAGACATCCATGGGAGAATTTACAACTTTGGCGCCATGATTTGCTAGATCCTTTGTTTTACTTTTGGTTCTATTGAATACTGTTAATTGATATCCTGATTCTAAAATATGCAATCCCACGGCATTGCCCAACATGCCAGTTCCAATAATCCCTATCCTAGTCACAACGTTTTTTGTTTGGAGTATGATTATGTATTTTACTCGTTGGGTAAATTAAGCCAAGGCTATTTTCTTTCCTCGGCTTTAATTTTCCACTTTTCAGTTCCCAATCGAGAAGCTTCTAACTCTAAATGCCCAATTACCTTATCACCCCTTCTTACCAAAGCATAATCTGATTTTTTCATATGGAGAATTTTTTCCTTGGTTTTGTATCCTCCCTCAATAACCTTGATTTTAAATCGTTTACTGGCTTTGATAATTAACTTCCGAGCAGAAGGAACATTGCCAATCCAGGAGAACATCTCAAAGGTTCCAAAATTTTTTGTTGTAAGATTGTATCCATACAACCTAGCTTCGAATTTTAATTTCTGCTTTGCAGCTTCTTCGTTTAACCATTCAACAATCTTTAATCCATATCCTTCCTCAACTCCAAAAGATTCTGATTCCCTCATAATTCTAATTTCAAATCATACTACATGAATAATCAAGTCATAAACCATTCTCTTTTTGTTAAACAAAATCTTGTATTAATTTGAATACAAAGTAAAAAGAAAGGAAAGTAATTTCCTTTTGAAATACGTCTAAAGATGTATCGGATGGTAATGGTTCTGGGATTGGAACGTCCCCCGTTTGAACAACTGTGACTGAACCTACCCATATTCCTGGTTGTTAATTTAAAGCGATCCGCAGAATTGCCAGTAAAAAAGATTAGAAAAGGCTATTAATAAAAAACCGATTTTTCGGAAAACCAGAATCAGACCTTCATATTAAACTAAAAATAGTTTCAAATTGAATCCCATATATGATAACTATAGACTGCAGAGATGTTGAATCAATAAAAAATGAATTGCTAGTATATGTATCAGATCAAGTAGCTGCCATTCCTGCATTAAAGCTACATGAATTCATGTTATCCCCAATAGAAGATGACGATGTTATTGATAAAACGGAGGTAATTAGCGTGATAAAAGAATTTTTAAATTCAATTGGTGAGGGAAGAAATTTTGCAGTAATTTCTAAGGAAGATGTTATTTTGATAAAATCAATCTATGGCAAAACAATAAAAAGAAAATCAAAAGCTCCTCAACGTATGTTTTCTTGTCCACACTGTGGATTTTTAACACAATATGAAGTTGAACATAACAATCATGTAAAGATCCATTACTTGTAAGGATAAACCTATTTTTTTAATGAAAATTAGATGATAATTTATAAATACTAAATACGAATTAATATTATGGACAAGCCACAAAAAAAAGGAAACACATCAAAAATTTATTGTGAAAAATGTGATTCAATATTTGAATCTAGGAAAAAATATGATGAACATTTCTCAAAGCACTCATCAGGAGTTTATTGTGAATCATGTCCAATTGATACAGTTGTCCAAAAACTTGCAAATTTATTTAAAAGGGCAAAATAGAATTTTATAAAATTCGAGAATACAAAATTTGGAACAAGTTTTTTAAATTATTGAAGAATGAGAAGAATTCATGAAGAAAAAAGGTATTATTTTTGGTGGAATTGTGGCAGCTGTAATTATTGGAATTATAGGGGCTGCTGCCTTAATGCAAACAGGTTCAGAGTCGTTAAATCTAGACATGGGCAGAAGTCATGGTACTGTATCTACTGCCATGGGCTCACCAATACTTGGTTCAGAGTCAGCTCCAATCACAATTATAGAATTCGGAGATTACCAATGTAATCAATGTTATAACTGGTTTCACAATACCAAACCAGCAATTTTTGAAAATTATATTGAAACAGGAAAGGCAAATTTAGTTTTCGTTGATCTTGCTGTTTTAGGACGTGATTCACTAAAAGCTGCTACTGCTTCATATTGTGCAGAAGAACAAGGACAATATTGGGAGTATCATGATCTTTTGTATAACTCCCAAGAAGCAATTAACAACGGCTGGGCAAATTCTGAACGTCTCAAAGCATTTGCATTTAGTTTAGGACTTGATATGGAATTGTTTGAGAGTTGCTTCGATTCAGGAAAATTCAATAAAAGAGTTCAATTCAATATTAATGAAGCAAAAAAACAAGGTGCAACTGGCACTCCCACATTCATTATAGTTAATGATAAAGGCCAACAACAAAAAATAGGCGGAGCACAACCCTATGCAGTTTTTAAGAATGTATTAGACTCTATGATATAGAATGCTACAACCTGTAAAACTGGTATTTTTAAATTATCAATATATTATTTTAGCTGCAGCAATTTTCGTTGGGATGCTTATCCCACTTTCTATTGTTTCAGAATTTATTTTTCTTGAACCATATGTTGTGGCACACCTTCCTAGTGGTAGCGAGTTAAGTTTTCTTTTAATTGTTATCGTATCTGCATTGTCAGGTTTAGTTCTTGCAATGAATGTTTATCGAATCAAATTATTCCGTCGTAGTACAAAAAGTAAGATAAGTGGTGGGGTTTTTGGTTCAATAATTGGTGCTGCAGCTGGGGCGTGTAGTTGTGGCCCAATTGGTTTTGCAGTAATATCAACATTTGGTACAGCAGGTGGAGTTGCAACTGCATTTTTGACAAATTATGAAATTCCCCTAAGACTTGCAGCTATTGCAATTTTGGTTTTTACTTTCTATACTACTTCGAAATCTCTTTCAATTGAATGCAAGATAAAAAACTAATTTTCTAATTTAGAGACGGCCTGAATCCCATAATAACACCCCGAGATAGGACGTGTGTGGAAAGGAGATCCAGCCGTCACTGAAAAATAATGACATTTTTTTGGATTTGAAGAAGCGCTTGTTTATTTTGATCAAGCTTTTGAAATTTATTTACTCTTGAATTGTATTTTTTTAGGTTTGTTGACACACCTTGGTTATGATTGGATCCATTTACCAAATTGATTCGAAATTACTAAAAGGGCAAATTTTTGTAACCTTGAGGTCTATCACCGAGTTACATGAAATAAATTCAGAAAATGTCAATAATGTTCATTCCAATCAGGCCAAGCAGAAAAAATTCTGATGCAGATGATTTAGAAGCCGAAGAAGAATAAAACTATTTTAGGATACGGATCTTATCTGCTCAAAAGAATTGTCTGGGACACTTAATTTTTTAAATACATTGGGATGAATTATTTTTGCTAAAATTTCAATACCTGTTATGGTCCTAATACTTGGTTTGCTAAAAAAAGAATTTGCATCAACTGCATATACCTTATTTTTTAACACTGCATCAAGTTCCGACCATATTTTATTTTTCAACAAAAAATTCTGATATTCAGAAATAGTTCTTCGAGCATCAAACCCACATGGCATAATAATTATGATTTCCGGCTCTGATTTTATGACCTCATCCAGAGTCATTCTTCTCGAATGTTCTCCAATTTTACCAATTTGGTTTTTTCCTCCAGCAATTTCAATCATTTCTGGAACCCAATGACCCGCAGTAAAGAATGGTTCGATCCATTCAATTGCTAAAACCTTTGGTCTCTTCTCAAAATTCTGATTTTTAATGAAATCGATTCTTTTTTGAAGATAATACCTTAAATCTTCACCTTCTTTTTCTTTTCCAATTAATTTTGAAACATCAATAATGCTATTCAGGATGTCTTCAACATTGTGTGGATCCATTGAAAGAACTTTTGGCGGATTTTTTAAAACTCTAAGAGCTTGTTCAACATGATTTGTATAAGCTGCACAAACTTCGCATGTTTGTTGTGAAATAATAAGATCAGGGTTTGCTTTAATGAGATTATTTTCATTTAAAACGAAAATTTCTTTTCCTTGTTTAAGTAAAGTGCTAGTTGTCTCATCAATTTGCTTACTATTCATATTTTCAGAATCAAAAACAGAGTTAATTATACGAGGTTTTAATTTAGCACTTTTGGGATATATACATTCGTGGGTCACTCCATAAATTTTGTCTTCTTCACCTAGCTCATACAACAGTTCTGTTGCACTAGGTAAAAGTGAGACGATCCTCTCAAACCCCATATCCATTGTGTAAGTTTTTCTGCTTTAAACTTCATGCGTTGACAATTAATCAAACCATTACATTAGACACCTTAATACCATAAAATGAAAATATAGCTGTATTGCCTCAAAACTCCCAAGATATCAGAAAAGCAATAGAGGCAAAATGGAGAGAATATTTATCAAAATATGGTAACTTGTTTTCATCTGATTTTGTGAGTGGCTCTAGTCCACCTTCAGTTTTTGTTGGATCTTACAATTATCCAAAAGTTGCAGTAGGACCAATGGTTCCACCGATTCATGGCGATACTTCTCTTCTAGATGCCCCAGAACACTGGCTAGGAAAAAGCCTAGAAGAAATTGTAAATTATAGACTAAACCTAATCCGTGGAATTCAAAAGGTCTCAGTAATAGACCCTTCTGGAAGATACATTGAAAATTTGCAAGAAATTGCAATGGCAGAAAAACCCACTGATTCTGACATTCAATTTCATAAATCAACTACTCCCATCATATCTATCGATGGAGAAAGCGCTCCATTTGGGCCAATTGGAGAGATAAAATCTGCCAAATTTTCAAATTCATCCCCAAAAAAACAGATTGAAAAAGTATTCTATGACAAGGATCTTAAAGCTCAAGATGCGGTTTTATCTCTTTACAACAGTGGAATAGAGATATCAAAAATTCAAAAATGTTTTAGCATAGGAATGATGGGCAAAAAAAGAAAACTTGTCCCAACGAGATGGAGTATAACTGCAACTGATGATATTATTTCAAAAGATTTGGTGGACCAAATTTTAAATTATTCCTTGATTGACGCTTGCAAAGTTTTTTCATTTGAACATCTCGGAAATTTGTTTTCTGTTATTTTGTTCCCACACAGATGGATCTTTGAAATGATTGAAGCTTGGTATTCACACGGAATACTTGGATTTGGTTCTGATTCAGAAGACGCAAGAGGAATTAATCACCCTCCCGCAATTGCAGGTGCATACTTTGCAGCAAAATTAGCAGTAGCTGAATATCTTGTTAAAAACAAAATACAAAGTGGTGTTTTGATTTTACGAGAAATTAGACCAGAGTATGCTATTCCAGTGGGCGTGTGGCAAATCCGCGAAGGAATTCGTGCAGCTATGACGCAAAAACCACAAGAAGTTTCTATCTTGGATGAAGCTATTGATATTGCTTGTAAAAAAATGAGTATCACCAAGTCAGAATGGATGCCAAAAGGAAGTATCTTAAAACGAATAAAACAGATGAGCCTTACAGACTTTTTTTAAATAGAATATTTATTTGCCATTTTATCCAGATAAAATAATGCAAAATAGAAATTTGATTTTTGGAATTGCATTAATTTCGAGTCCCATTTTATTTGCACTAGTTGCATTTCCTGACACTTTTAGTTTAAGCTGGAACCAAGGAAGAGGCGGTTATTTGTTTGCATTAGCTTTTGTGGTAGCTGAGCTTGTAGGTCTTAAAATACAGATTCCAACGAAACGTCTACTTGCAGTCATTCCACTTGCAGCCCTAACTATTGCATACTTGGTAGGGCTAGAATATGGATTACGTGAATACATTGAGGAATCTGCAAAAGTGTATGCTGTTGAACTGATATTTTCATGGACTTGGATGTGGGATTTTATTATAATGGCAATATTTGTAGTGGTATCCCTTTTCATATTTTTTGGAAAAAAATGGATTCGAATTGCCCCTGCCGGACCAATATTTTTGACTGGTAGCGCGGTAATACTTTCCCTTGATGCATTCTTTCCTTACGACACTTTAGGACCCTTACAATATGTGGTTCCACCACTTCTCGAAATTAATGCTTGGGTAATTACTTCCCTTGATTTGGGAATAGCAACTACAAGAGACAACCTGCTATTCTTAAAAGGTGACCATGGTGCAATGGCACTACAGGTTTTCTGGCCTTCAGCTGGCGTTCATAGTGTTATCATCTATTCTCTTGTAATGATGGCATTTTTACTAAAAATGAACATTCCTCGCAATAGGAAGGCAATCTATTTCGGAATTGGCATTATTGGAACTATTGGAGTAAACATGATCAGAATTTTTTCATTGTCAGTTTACGCATTAAAGGTAACAACTAATGCTCAACAATGGGAGGAATTTCATTCTGTAGCTGGGGAAATTATGTTTCTTCCATGGCTTTTTGTTTTCTTATTCGTGGTAATGTATATCGAAACTAAGCGTCTAAAAAAAATAGAAAAAAATAAGGTAAGTTAAATTAGAAATAGCTTGTAATATCGCTTTGTCCCTCGACTTGTGATAATTCAGAAACCTTTACACCAAGCCTACGGATTGTTTTTTCCTGATTTTCAAGTGCATCACGCAACAATTGTTCTGCATTTTTTTCTAATTCGTCATAACTAATAGTAGGGTTTCTAAGCATTTTTGATTTGGATTTATTTGATAGATCTGATTGCACAAATTGAATTCCCACAGATTTGAACATTCTATTATTTTTTAAAACTACAGAATGAAGTTCTTTACAAATTTCTTTTAGGCTTTCAGCCAGGTAAAGATAGTCTTTAGAATCTTTTTTTAGGGTAACAATTTTGCTGTATTGAACACGAGGTTCTCTTTCCTTAACAGGTTCAGAATCAATTCCTTTTACAGCATTGTATATGTAGGTCCCAATCTTTCTGCCAAACAGTTGATTTAGTGTAAAAACATCTAGTTCTTTTAGCTGACCAATAGTTTCTAGTTTCATTTCAGAAAATTTTTCTTCTGTTTTCTTTCCTATGCCAGGAATTACTCTAATTTTTAGTGGTTCCAAAAAACTTTCAATTTTTTCTGGATTAACAATAGTTAGGCCGTCTGGTTTTTTGTAGTCGGAAGCAATTTTTGAAATCAACTTATTAGGAGAAACTCCTATTGAACAAGTCAGTTTTACTTTTTCTCGGATTAAATTTTTTATTTGCTGTGCGAGGTGGCTTGCTTTTTCAAAACTGCCCTCAGTTTTTTTTGAAACCTCCAAATATGCTTCATCTCTGCCAACATATTCAAAAATATCTGCATATTCTTTCATGATGTTCATTGCTTTTGATGAAACATCAGAATAGTATTCAAAATCTGTGGGCAAAAAAACGGTATCTTTTCTTTCTTCTAATCGTTTTTTTGCAAAACTTATAGGCATTCCAGATTTTACTCCAAATTTTCTTGCTGTATAGTTTGCTGTTGCAACCGCTCCACTATCTTCTCCTCTGTCAGAAAACACACAAACCACTACCGGCTTTGTTTTCAATTTTGGCGAACGTACCTCTTCACATTGTGCATAAAAATAATCAAAATCAATATGGAATACTATTCTTTGTCCCAACAGTGATTATAATTTGAGAATGTTTATTATTATATCGGGATACGATCATCTAAATATTATTTAATTTTACAAAAAATGTGGCATATCCTATATCAACAGATGAAAATGGAGTAAAAATAAAACCCGAACAAATGGAAAAAGAAAAACTGTATTACTGTATTTTCAAAAATAAAATACTAGTTTTCTATAAAGATGATCAAGATATTTTGAATTGTTATGAAATCGAAGAAGAAGACTTAGTAGAAAAAGTGAGAACATGTAGTCATGATGATGCCGAAAAAATTTTTGAAGAATACATTAAAGAAAAAGATCTTAAACATTAAATAAAACGATATGTTCCATTCTGTGCGATAGGCAAAAGACATGAGCGAAGACAAACCAACTGACGCAGAAGAAGTACTATCTGAATTTCAAAAAAATAGTGAAGAACAAGAAAAACCAGTTGAGATTTCATTGGAATCTGAACCAAAACCAGAAATAGAATCACCTACTCCGACTGAACCAGAACAAACTCCATCATCCAGCCCTGAACCTCAGGAATCAACACCTGCCCCTGAGCTTTCTACAAAAGAATCAAAATCTGAAAAAGAAGAAGATTCTAGCAGAGTTCGTAATGTAATTTTTGTAGGTCTCAAACCCATTATGACATATGTTACAGCTACCTTGACACAACTCTCTAGTGAGCCTACTGTAACGATAAAGGCTCGAGGAAAACGAATTACTCAAGCAGTTGATGTTTCACAAATGATTGTTAAAAGGATGAATACAGTTGGATACATAGTAAGTGATGTTAGAATTTCATCTGATTCATTGACTTCGCAAGATGGAAAAATGAGAAATGTTTCTACAATGGAAATTGACATTACAAAAACCTAAAACAATTAGAAATCTAATTATTACCATTGTTGGAATTTCAATTATTGCATTTCTTTTAAACACGGCTTTTGGAAACACTTGTGGAATTCAACATTTTAATCTAATTAGCGATATTGAGACTTTTGAAAAAACACTTGATCCTGAATTTTGTGAAGAAGTTGTAGAGAATATTCTTACATTCAATGAACAATGTGATGCAGATATTGAGATTTTAGATTGTGGTTAAACAAAAGCATCTATTAAGAATATTATTCCAAAGTAAATTAAAGCTCCACTAATGGCAATTAATAAAATTTTGAAATTTTTGTTAGATAATAGTTTTGAAATCTTTGATGAGATCATTGCCGTTGATGATAACCATGCAAAATCCATCCAAATATGTAGCAAAAACATTATTCCAACACCCCAAACTGACCATAAAATAATAGAATCTGAAATTAATTTGAACCCAATTGTAAACCACCAAATTATAAAAAATGGATTTAACGCGCTAAAAAGTACTCCTGCAAGAAACGGGCCGTGTTTTGTTTGAAAAACTAGATTAGATTTTTGCGTAAAAACAGTTCTTATTTGTAAACCAGCGAACAAAAAAAGTCCTATTGCTCCAAGGATTGAAATCATTATTCGAAACTGCGGAAAAGATTCTAAAGAAAATGCACCAACTCCTAGCAAAATTACTAGTGGTAATTCAACTACTGCATGTCCAGATGACATCTTCAGACCAGCTTTTGCACCGCTTTTTAATCCATAAAAGATGTTTGCTGCAAAAAGCGGTCCGGGTGCCATAACTCCTGATGCTGAAATAACAATTACTGCAAGAGCAAATGCCAGGAATTCTTCCATTCTTTTCTGAACCTATATTGTAATAATTTTCGATAGGAAAAAGGTTGATGTTTTTATCGATACATTAGGTCTTTGAGGCTTTTTGCTTCTTCTTCAGTTTCCTTTATGTCATGTTCTGCAGTTTCAGCTTCTTTTTGAAGAGTTTCTATATTACATGAGATGCCTGGAATAAGTTTTGACATTGCTAAACAAAGTTGAACACTTGACTTGAAATCAGGAGCAACCTGTTGTGAATTGAATAAAATCACAGCAACATTTTGATTATATAACATTCCTTCGTTTAACAACGAACCAGGAATTCCTGGAATTGTACCATGTTCTAAAATTGAGATTTCTGCATCTTTAAGTTTTGATTTAGCAGCTTCAGTACTTGCAGCCGCAGTAATTTGTTTTTGATTATCTGTTCCTTTTACTGCAACACTACTTATGATAAGAGAACATTTGTGTTCTCTTGACCATTTGAGCATATTTCTGGCAATGGTTTTGTGTAATGATTCATGTAAGGTAAGATATGAAGAAAAAACAGCAACTTTTAACTGATTATTTACAAAAATTCGCGTAGGATAGTTTGGTATCCCATTTTTTATTATACTGACTGGTGGAAAGCTATCTGAATCAATTATTCCTGCTAACTCAAATTGTGATGTATGAATCAAAGATTCAGTAGCAATTGCACTTGTAAAACCTGTTGAAGGAAATCCATCAATCAAATAACCTCCTTCTATGTTAATTGGTTTTATTTCTTTAATTCTAATACGTGGAAACAAACTAAATCATATAAATTCCGTTATCGGCGAATATAACATTATGTCAAGTTTGATTACTTTAGTTTTGAAAGTAATGCAGAATACAAAAAGGGCAGAATCGTTGTTGCTTCAGCATGAACTGTAGTTTGTTTTGCATTTTGACTAACTTTTCCCCATGAAATTGCTTCACTGACAAGTGCACCGCTTGAGCTTCCATCAAATTCTTGTGCTGTAGTGACATAAAGAGCGTAATCCAAACCTTCACGATACTGATTCCACCATAATGTGTGATGTTTTGGGATTCCTCCTCCAATCATGAACGCACCTGATTTTTTTGCTTTGAAAATCAGTCCAGAAAGAAGGTCTGCATCTGCTGTCAGGTTTAGTTTAAAGTCCCTATGTTTCTGTGTAAAAAGCCAAATTTGACTACCAACTGCACCATCCATTATTCCAGGAACAATCACAGGAACTTCATTTTTGAATGCCCAATAAAGAAAAGAATTTTCTCCCATGTGATTTCCAATCATTTTTGTAATATCTGCAGTTGACATTTCTCGTTTACCTTCTTTGTAAGCTTTTTCTAAAAATGTTTGAATTTTATTTTCAATTAATGGGCCATAGCTTTTCAATGGAACTAAAACATTTCCTAATCTATGAATGTCTTGATTTGCTAGCTCTTTGTCATTTAGTGCAAACGAACCTTCTTTGTAATTAGAATAATATCTTGCAATGTCATGATCTAATGCACCACACGTAGTGATTACAACATCAAACCACTGGTTTCTAATCATATCTTTGATGATTCCACGCAATCCTGTAGAAATAATTGCACCGATAAATGAAAGAAATCTTAAACATTTTTTATCTGAAATCATTGACGTCAGTATATTCAATCCATCAGCAAGATTTCTTGATTCAAATCCTCCAGATTGTGACATTTCTTCAAAAATTTTTACTATACTTGTGTTGCCTTTGATTGTAAGATCCTTAACGGGTCTTCCTGGTTTAATCACATCATAAAAACTAAAAATCGGTTATAAAATTCTGTCTTAAGAAAAATAAAAAACGATTCTAATCCTATTAGGAAGCTATAAACAACTCACAAAAAACATCAAATTTGATTGGCCAATAAAATCAAAGTGGGATTAGTGGGAATTGGAAATTGTTTTTCTGGATTAATTCAAGGAATTGAATATTACAGACAGAATCCCGCGCAAGAAATTATTGGTATTATGCATGATAAAATAGGGAATTTTGGCATTCACGATATTGATTTTGTTGTAGGATTTGATGTTGGCGAAAATAAAGTTGGAAAACAAATCAATGAAGCAATCTATGAATCTCCAAACATGGTAAATTGGATTCCAAAAGATCAAATGCCAAAAACTTCAGCCAAAGTATTTGAAAGTCCAGCTCTAGATGGAGTAGGAATCTGGGTTGAGAATAAAGTAAACCCAATCAAAAGCAACAAAACCGAAGAACAGTTAACAGACGAAATTAAAAATCAAATAAAAGAGTGTGGAGTAGAAGTCATTGTTTCCTATTTACCAGTAGGTTCTGAGAAAGCAACCAGATTTTGGGCACAAATTTGCCTAGATACCAATACAGCTTTTGTAAATTGTATTCCCTCTTTCATTGCATCTGATAGCAAATGGGCTTCACAATTTGCTGAAAAAAATATTCCAATTGTTGGGGATGATATTAAGGGACAAGTAGGAGCAACAATTGTGCACAGAACCCTTGCAAGATTGTGTGATGATCGCGGAACTAAGATTGAAAGAACCTATCAAATCAATGTGGGAGGCAATACTGATTTTCTAAATATGAAAGAACAAGACCGCTTGGTTAGTAAAAGAATTTCAAAAACTGAAAGTGTGCAAAGCCAATTATCTGAAAGACTCGATGATGATCAAATTTATGTTGGCCCATCGGACTTTATTCCATTTTTAGGAAATACAAAACTAATGTTTATGAGAATTGAGGGAAGGCAATGGGCAAATATTCCATATAATATGGAAGTCAGACTAGAAGTTGACGATAAGGCAAATTCTGCAGGAATTGTTATTGATGCTATTAGGTTGGCCAAGCTAGCAATTGAGAGAGGTTTAGGAGGACCGATAATTCCCGCATGTGCCTATTTGATGAAACACCCTCCCAAACAAATGAGTGATCCTGATGCACGAAATGAACTCGAGAATTACCTTAATGGAAAAAATTAAGAAACAAAAAAATCTTACCACAATTTTCTAGTATCAAAAACCTCTTCTTTCCATACCAAACTATGAATGCTATGTCCCTTGGCCTTGTAGTTTCACTCTTGCAGTATAACAATAATTCTAGTTCATAGTCAAATAAACTTGTTCGTATTCGATTATTCGATCGAATTTAAAATTTTAGATATTGGTTCATATTAGTAAAGTAGATCTTTTTGGTTTCAAATCATTCGGCTTTAAAAACACTGCAATAAATTTTGAACCTGGACTAGTCTCCATATCTGGACCAAATGGTTCTGGTAAAAGCAACATTTTAGACGGGATCATCTTTGCACTGGGTGAGAACAGACCTAAAACCATGAGAGTAGACAAACTACGTTCACTCATTCATGATATTGAAGGAGGAAGACACGGACCAAAGATGGCTAGAGTCAGTGTTCATTTTGATAATACTGACAGAAAAATTCCACTTGATTCAGATTCTGTCACTATTACAAGGGAGATGGACGATAAGGGGGAAAATATCTACTATTTAGATAAAAAAAAGACCCATCGTAGCCATATTTTGGATTTACTTGATATGGCAAATGCTGGGCTTCATCAATTAAATAATGTCCAGCAGGGTACAGTCACTAGAATTTCTGAATTTACCCCCGAAGAAAAACGAGAGTCAATTGAGGAACTAATGGGTTTATCATACTTTGATGAGAAAAAAAGCGAATCAGTAAAGCAACTTGATGAGGCGGATCGTAGATTAGAAATAGCCATGGCAAAAATGGGAGAAATCAAAAAACGCATAGATGAACTTGAAGAAGAAAGAAATCTTCAACTTAGAAACGATTTACTCACTCGGGAGATAAACAAATTCAATGCTATGGAGGCAGCAAATAAGCTGAAAATCCTCAAAATCGAAAAGGTCTCCAAAGAGCGAAACCTTCATGCTATTTCTTCAGAGATTAAAAAATTCGAAGAAGAAAGGACTGTTTTCAGAAAGGAGATTCACGAACTTAACATGAAGAAAAAAAAATTCATGGATGAGGTTAATGCCTACAACCAGGCAAAAGCCACAATCGATTCAGAATTGAGTGAAGCCATTCAGAAAGCAGAAAAGGAAAAAAGTGAAATAAGTACAGCTAAAAAAAGACTGGAACATATTGAACCTCGTCTTCCTGAAATAAAAACAGAACTTGATCAATTACACAATGATAGAAGTTTATTGGAATCTCAAATTTCAGAGATGAAAGAATCAATGCAAATTACAAATGACACTAGGAAAAATATTAACGAAGAAATGAGGACCCTTGATTCTGAATTAAGTAAAGTTTTAAAACAACAATCACAGATTTCATCAAAAAAACTGGAAACTGACAAGAAGTTAAATGTACTTTATAATAAACTCAATGAATCAAAACTTTCTTTCTCAAAACTTGAATCAGAAAAATTAGAGGTTCATGCTAAAATAAATACAAATACAATAAAAAATAATGAATTTATTCTTCAAACAGAAAAGCTTCAAAATCTAAAAAGACGACTTGAGTCAGTAACAGTTAATCATAAAGCTACAATTGATGAATTAAAATCAAGAATACAAAAACTAAATTCAAAACGTGATAAGCTTGAAAAAGACATTGATGACGTAAGCGTCATTTTAGAAAAAGCAACCAAAAGTACAGCTCAATATGAAACCAAGATCCGAGTTGTCAAAAATATTATGCATGAAGACTATTCCATTGCACAGCTTAAAGATGATTCAAAATCATTAGGAATAGAAGGTTTAGTATATGAATTACTTTCTTGGGATAAAAAATATGAGCGTTCTATTTTAGCAGTTAGTTCGGATATGATCAAAGCTATAGTTGTTAAAGATTTTACTACTCTTCTTAACTTAGCTGATTTTGTACGAGCAAAAAAATTACCAAAACTGAAAATTATTCCACTGGACGCAATTCTAAAATTCAACATTTCATTACCAAAGGATCCCTCTATTATTGGACCTTTATCTGACTATGTCAAATGTGATTCTAAATTTTCAGCATTGAAAACATTTCTTTTTGGGAACGTACTTTTGGTTAATTCTAGACGGATTGCACTTCAATTATCAAAGAATGGCTATAGGACAGTTACCTTAGATGGAGAATTTTTCGAAGCAAAAGCAAGTGCTGTCATAATCGATATTAACTCAAAGATTTCAAAACTAACCAAAATAATTTCTATGAGCACCTCAGTTGAAGGTCTTAACCGCTCCATAACTTTACTTAAAAAATACATTCAAAGTAAAAGACATTCTCTAAAAAAAGTCGAAAACAATTTGCGAAATTACAAAGACAGGCTTTCTGTATCTGAAACTGGTCTGGGTACAACTAACAATAACTATTCCGATTTAAAAATGAAAGTGTTATCTGCTTCAAAAATGTCATATCAGTTAACATCACGAATTTCTCAGTTACAAAGAAGAAAAGAACGTTTCCTCACCGAAATTGCAAAACAAGAGTCATACGTTCATTCACTTGACGAACGAATATCTATAGTGCAACAAAACTATGCAGATCCTGAACAAGGAAGAATTGCAAACGAACTATCGAGGTTAAATGAAAAAAAATCAACACTTTTGATCCAACAATCTGAAGTTGTAACTGAACTCAAAGAAAAAGAATCAAAACTTGCAACATTATTAGCTTCAGAAACCACAGAAAAATCAAAATCAAAAACTCTACATGAAGAGCATGTAATACTAAATAATGAAAAACATGAACTAGAATTAAAATTAAGAATTCTAGAAAAAGAAAATGTTATTTCAAATGAAAAACTCATTCAGTTAAGAGAAAAAGAACAAAAACTCATTTCAACTTCTGGGACTTCTGTTACTCAAGTAAAGGAATTTGATGACAAACTACAAGAATTACACGATAAAGAAAACTCACTTAACAAAGAAATTAGTGCCCGCGAAAGACAATCTGATTCTCTTAATCGTGATATGAAAGAAATTATAGAAAAAGAATCTCAAATTCAAAAATTAATAACCAATTTTGGATTTTCAGAATCTATTGAAACATTCGAAGTTGAACCGATCATTAAAGCACTCACTGCTGAACAGAGGATTTTATCAGAATCTGTAAATCGCAAAGCAGCAGAACAATATGTTGATCTCTCAACTGGTTATCGATCAATGTCTACTAGGAAAAACGAACTCGAAGAAGAACGAAATTCCATTGTAAAGTTCATTGAAGAAATAGACAAGGACAAACGCCAAACCTTTTTGGATGCTTTTGATATAGTGGATAAAGAAATTCGCGAAATTTTCACAAAGATGACAGGAGGAAATGCATGGCTTGAATTACAAAATGAGGATGATATTTTCTCCTCTGGCTTATCATATCTAATTCAATTTCCAAACAAACCTAAACGAGAATCAACTTCTATTAGCGGTGGTGAAAAAACCCTTGCAGCAGTAGTTTTCGTTCTTGCACTTCAAAAACTCAAACCCTCTCCATTCTATCTCTTTGATGAAATAGATGCTCATTTGGATGCACCAAACTCCGAAAAGCTCGCAAAAATTATTGAAGAACGCTCAAAAGGAAGCCAATTTCTGATGGTTTCACTGAAGGATTCCGTAGTACAGAAAGCCAAGTTAATTTATGGAGTTTATCCAAAAAACGGAGTTTCTCATGTTGTTATCTATAAAGATAAAAGAATGCCCTCATTGACAAGTTGAAATTAGTTTACTGAATTATTTTTTTCTAGTTTAACAAAACAAGCTACATCTCTTTTGTTTTCAATTCCTTCTAAAGGAGGTTCTTCTTTACATTTTTCTATTGCATAAGGGCATCTTGCACGAAACCTGCAACCTTCATACACATCTATGTTTAAAGGTTCATTGATTCGAATTTTTTTTTCTCTATGAAGATTTTCCGGGTCTGGTTCTGAGAGTGCATCAATTAATGCTTGGGTATACGGATGTTTTGGGTGTAACAACACTTCACCAATTGGACCCATTTCCATTATTTTTCCCAAATACAAAATTGCAATTCTCTGTCCAAAATGTCTAGCAGTGGCTAGATCGTGAGTAATGTAAATGAAGGAGATGTCATGCTTTTGTTGCATTTCATGCATTAATTCTAAAATTTCAGCTCTAATTGATACATCTAACATTGAAACTGGTTCATCAGCAATGATAACTTTGGGCTTTAACACAAAAGCTCTGGCAAGAACTACTCTTTGACGCTGTCCTCCAGATAACATGTGTGGATATTTTTTTGCTATCTCTTCAGCTGGTTCCAATCTTACTTCACGCATGGCCTCAATTACTCGCATCTTTCTTTCCTCTTTTGTACCAACTTTGTGAATATCCAAAGGTTCTAGGATAATATCCGCAATTTTCATTCTTGGATTAATGGAATCATATGGATCTTGGTGGATCATTTGACATTGCATCCTGATTTTTTCAAGACTTTTAGAATCATTTTTGATTTCTTCCCCGTTGAAAATCACTTTTCCAGAATTTGGCTCAATTGACTTTAAAATGAGCCTTGCAATGGTGGATTTTCCCGATCCAGATTCGCCAGCAATGACAAAGACTTCGCCCTGTTTTAGTGAAAATGAAACATCATCGACAGCCTTTACAATCGAAGACTTTGAGCTGAAAAGACTTTTTTTTACAAAATATTTTTTGAGGCCTTCAACTTTGAGAATTTCAGACATAATTTGGGATAAAGCATTTATGTATAAAAAAAGGCCCCTAGTACACTTTGAGCTCAAAAACGGTTCTTAGAAGCCTAGGATATGAAAGATACGTAATAGACTCTAAACTGAGTTATCTTAAACCAATTCAAACAAAATCACACCAAAGCTTCGCCGATGAAATATCTCATGGCCTAAAACAAGAACCAAAATCCATTAATCCTAAATTCTTCTATGATGAAAAGGGTTCTGAGCTTTTTGAAAAAATTTGCAGACTTCCTGAATACTATCTAACTAGAACCGAAATTGAAATCTTAAAAAAACTAAACAAGGATTTTACTGAACATTTTTCAGATGAAATTAGACTCATAGAGCTAGGAAGTGGTTCATCCAACAAAACAAGATTGCTTTTAGATATCCTAGATTCATTTCAAGACAAAATAGAATATTTTCCAATTGACATTTCAGAAATCATAAAAGAAAGCTCAAAAGAACTTCAAGAAGATTATGACAATTTGCATATTACTAGTATTATTGACACATACGAAAGAGGTTTGGAATTTATCAAAAACTTTGATTCAGGCCAAAACCTTATTGCTTTTTTAGGTTCCAGTTTTGGAAACTTTTCTCCAGCTGAGGGTTTAGAATTTTTACACAAAATCAATTCCACAATGAAAGAAGGTGATCTTTTCTTGATTGGTTTGGATTTGATTAAAGAAAAAAAAATATTAGAAGACGCTTATGATGATTCTCAAGGAGTTACAGCTCAATTCAATCTTAATGTTTTATCACGAATTAATAATGAGCTTGATGGTGACTTTGATTTATCAAACTTTGTTCATCATGCAAAGTATAACGAAGAAAAACAGCGAATTGAGATGTACCTACGTTCTGTGGAAAAACAATCAGTTTCAATTCATAAAGCCAACCTAAGTTTGAATTTTGAAAAAGACGAGTTGATTCATACAGAAAATTCCTACAAATATTCTATTCCACAAATTAAACAAATGTTACACTCTACAAATTTTAAAATACATAATATCTGGCAAGATCAAAACCAACACTATGTATTGGTTTTAGCCTCAAAATTAGAATAATCTATACGTTTTCAGCACATCTAAAGCCGCTAAAGAGCCATCTTTCATCTAATCTGAAAAAGTTCCTATAGCTTCCTCGAATTGACATCTTTGGAGTTGCAAATGAACCCCCTCGTAGTACCTTCTGGTTTGTAAACCACTTGTCGTTGTATTCACTAAATCCTGTTTTAAATCCGGGATACCCACTAAATTCAGACGATGTCCATTCCCAAACATCACCAATCATTTGGAAACATCCTGATGGACTTTTGCCTTCTGGATATGAGCCAATCTCAGAGCAGCTCCACAAATACGATTCTAACAAATTTGCATGATTTTGTGAGGGAGGTTCATTTCCCCAAGGAAAAATTGTTTTTTTCTGTTTTTCTTCATGCCAACAGACAGCTTTTTCCCATTCAGCCTCTGTCGGCAATCGTTTTCCTATCCATTTACAATAAGCATCTGCTTCGTAGAAACTAACATGACATACTGGCTCGTTAGGGTTGATTTTGCGTTTTCCAATAAAATCTCGTATCATCCACCGTCCATCTTCTTTTTCCCAATACATTGGTGCTTTCCAATTGTTTTCCTTTACTTTATCCCAACCATCTGATAACCAATACTTGAAATCTTCATAACCCCCAGACTCAATGAACTCCAAAAACTGAGAATTAGTAACAGGATACGCATCAATTTTGTAATCATTTAGAAAAACTCTGTGTTCTGGTAACTCGATATCGTAACAAAATTCATTGCCTGAATAACCCATTTGATACAAACCACCATTAACTTTAACCGACTTTGGTTCTACCGGTGAATGTTTTGGCGGAGAATTTTTTTTAACTGGTCTATATTGGTCTGCAAGTAAATGTTGCAAGTCATACACTAATAGCTCTTGGTGCTGACATTCATGATGTAATGCCATAATCAGCAGTTGTTGTGATTTGAAACTAAGCGAATTATTTTTAAGAAAATTTGTCACCCTTTGATTAATTGTCTGAAAATATTCAAAAATTTGATCAACTGTAGGCCTTGATAATACCCCCCGTTTTGCCTTATCGTGTGGCTCGCCAAACTGTAGATAATAGGAATTCAAGTATTTTGAAAATTCTTTAGAATAAAATTCGTAATTTTCTACAGTTTTGCTAAGGATTACCTCATAAAGCCAGCTGACATGGCCCAAATGCCATTTTGGTGGGCTCATATAGTACGCAGTCTGAACTACAAAATCGTCTTTTTCTAGTGTTTTTACTAGTTCTAAAGTTCTAAAACGAGTTTCATTAAAATCATCTAACATATTTTGTGACTTTTGTTCTGAGATTGCAGTCATGTCTTATTTCCGACCAAGTCTATTTAAATAATATACTTAATGTTTTTTCCAATTAATAGCCTCTTGCAAAAATAGGAACTACAACACTTTTTTCTTTACAATACACGCACTTGGTATCTTCATTTTTGCTGTCAAATGGAATCACTCTAATGTCGGCACCAGTTTCTTCTTTGATTTTTTCTTCACACACTTCTTTTCCACACCAAGGTGCATAGAATAATCCTCCTTTTTCTAACTTTGATTTGAGCTGCTCATAATTAGTAACTTTGCTTGTGTTTTCTTCAAGCATTTTTTTTGCTGCACTAAACATTTCACCTTGAATTTTATCTAAAACCAACTGAACATCATCTATCTGGTCAAAGGAAAGATCCGATTTTTCTTGATTGAATCTTTTTGCCATGACCACTTTTTGTTTAGCAATGTCCTTTGGACCAATTTCAAGTCTTAAAGGAATTCCTTTCATCTCCCAATCATGAAACTTAAAACCTGGAGTCAATTCATTTCTTCTATCAACATGTACACGAATTTTTTTTGTAAGTAATCTTTTTTCAATCTCGTTTACCATTTCAGCTACTTTTTTTGCATCTTCTTCAGAATAATATATTGGAATTATCACAACTTGAATTGGTGCTACCTTTGGCGGTAGAACCAGACCCTTGTCATCTCCATGAACCATGATCATCCCCCCAATCACTCTCCAAGAAACACCCCACGAAGTTTGCCAAGCAAAATTTTCAACATTGTCCTTGTCTGAAAATTTTACATTAAATGGCTTTGCAAAGTTTTGCCCCAAAAAATGTGATGTTCCCATCTGGAGTGCTTTACCATCCGGCATTAACGACTCCATAGTTGTGGTATAAACTGCCCCAACAAATTTTTCTTTCTCACTTTTTTTACCAGTAATTACTGGTATAGCAAGTTCCCCTTCGACGGTATCTTTGTAGATGTCTAAAATTTTCATTACTTCATTTTCAGCTTCTTCTTTTGAAGCATGTACGGTATGGCCTTCTTGCCACAAAAATTCAGAATTTCTAATGAACGGTTTTGTAGATTTGATTTCTGCTCGTAGTGCAGAATTCCAAAAATTAATTTTCAAAGGCAAATCTCTCCAACTTTTAATCCATTTTGAGTATAGTGAGTAAGCCAATGTTTCTGAAGTAGGCCTTAATGCTAACCTGTCTCCTATCTCATTATTTCCTGAAAGTGTTACCCAGAATGCCTCAGGGTTGAAACCTGCAAAGTGCTTTTTTTCTTTACTAAGAAGGGATTCAGGAATTAAAAGTGGTAAAAATCCATTTCTAATTCCTTCTTTTTTAAATTTCTGATCCATTACAGATTTTATTGATTCCCAAATTGAATATCCATCAGGTCGTAATACAATTAATCCCTTAACTGGAGCATAGTCGGCAAGTTCTGCCTTTAGTACAACCTGTGTATACCATTCACTAAAATCGTCTTTTTTTGAAACAGTTATGCCAATTTCTTTACTCAATTTACCATTTGAAGAAAATCTTTACTAATGAGCTTTTCTTGATTTAGAGAGGTTTTCCTTTACAAAGTACTTTGCCCATCACTCTGCTTTGGAAATTTGGGCAAACAAAACACTGTACAAAATGAATATCTGCCTTCAAGACCGGGCAATCAACGTATTCTTGCTTCATTTTTTTTAACATTTTTGGACTAACTCCCTTTAGTTTGATTTTTCCCTTTTCATCCATCATACCTGCTGCCTTTAGTTCTGTTTTAACATCTTCAGGAATTTTTTGGCGATTCTCAGTAGTTTTTATTTCTACTTCGTATTTGTGTTCGAGTTCTCCCATGCAGAGTTAACTTACAATGGTTGATTTATTGATACCGGTAAGAGATCTCAAAAATCTTTTAAACTTTAATATAATCAATTTTGAGCTTTCAAGGCAGAAACTAATTGCTCATAATTTTTGATGTAGAAGGCGTTCTTTTTGATGCAGAATATCTGCCAATGCTTGCTGAAAAGGTAAACAAAGAAAAAGACATTTGGGAAATTACAAAGAAAGGAATTCAAGGAACAATCAATTGGGAAGAAGGACTAAAAAAAAGAATAGATCTACTTAAGGGATTAAGCCACAAAACATGCTTGGAAGTTGCTGATTCCTTACCAATAATGACAGGAGCTAAAGAGGCCTGTAGAGCCCTAAAGGAAGCAGGGTGGAAGATATTAGCCATATCCGGCGGTTTTACAATCATGACTGATCGACTAAAAAAGGAACTCAATTTGGATTATGTCTATTCTAATGAATTAATCTTCAAGGATGACAAACTGGAAGGAGTAGAAATTTCCATTGACTCTGACAAAGCAAAATCGGCTAAAATAAAAATTGAAGAGTGGAATCAAAAACAAGAAGACATTGTAGTAGTAGTCGATGGCGCAAATGATATTAAATTATTTGATATTTGTGGACTTGGAATAGCTTATCGAGCTCAAGATTTAGTCAAAGATTTAGCAACAGAAACTCTTGAAGAAAAGAATCTGGCCAAGATTATAGGCATCATTAACAGCCATTATAATCTAAAACTTGAATGCCCAACTATGGTATGACCTCACAAGATATTTTCAAATTCTTAACACCCATAAATAACTGATTTTTTAATTTAGTAATGGCTCTTGAAATAATACCAATAAAGATCAATAAAGAAATTCATCAAAATGATAAGATTGCTGACCTAATTGTTTCTTCAGCAAAATCCAAGATCCAAGAAGGAGACATTATTGTAATTACTCAAAAAATTATCTCTAAACAAGAGGGAAGAACAATTAATCTTAAACTAGTTATTCCATCAATTCTTGCCTTGGGAATTGGTGCAGAATATGGAAAGGATCCAAAACTTGTTGAAGTAATTTTATCAGAATCCAAACGAATTGTTAGAATGGAAAATGAAGTAATAATTGTTGAAACTAATAACGGCTTTGTATGTGCTAATGCTGGAGTTGACGAAAGTAACATCGAGGAAGGTAATGCTATCCTACTTCCACTTGATCCTGATAAATCCGCCCAACAAATACAAAAACAAATTCTTGAAAAAACAGGTAAATTAATCCCAATTTTAATTTCAGACACTTTTGGTAGACCATTCAGAATGGGTCAAACAAACTGCGCAATAGGCGTTGCAGGAATAAATCCCATCCTTGACTACGCGGGAACTAAAGATAGTTTTGGGAAGACATTACGTATCACTGCTATTGCCGTAGCTGATGAGATTTGTTCTGCTGCAGAACTGGTTATGGGAAAAACTCTCAATTGTCCTGCAATTATTGTTAGAAATTACAAATTCAAAAACAAACAAGACACTATCAATACGTTAATTCGTCCGAAAAATGAGGACTTGTTTCGATAAGTGTTTTAAAAATAATTTAAGACAAAAATATAATAATTAACGAAAACACTTAATTAAAATTGGAAGTTAAAGCCGAATTACACTCTCATAACCAGTTTTCAAATTTTCATCTAGGAAATGATGAAACACCCTATGATTGCAATGTTACTATAAGAGAACAACTGGAACGAGCTAACGATTTAGGACTCCAAGCACTTTTTGTAACAAACCATAATACTTTAGACGGATACTCTAATTTACTTCAATACAAAAATGATCATTACAAATTCAAAAAAATCCAAATTTACCCAGCTGAAGAAATTTCGATTGACTCAGGTGCTCATGTTTTGGCATATGGGATACATAAAGAAATCAAAAGTGGTCTGTCCATAGAAGAAGTAATTGACGAAATAAAAACTCAAAATGGAATTTCTTCGGCACCTCATCCATTTAGTTTGATTGATGCACTAAGAGAAAAAGCCAAACAATGTGATATGATTGAAGTTTTCAATAGTAATAATATTGATGTAATTTCTAACGTAAAAGCAACACAATTTGCAATGGAATATAACAAGATTAAAGTTGCAGGCAGTGATTCACATGTGCTTTCAACAATTGGAAGATGTGTTAATGTCATAGAATCTGAAAATAAATTAGATGATGTATTGTATGCAATGCGTCATAATAAAATAAAAATTCATCAAACAGGTTATGCTTTACAAAATGAAATAATGGAACATATGAAATACAAAGTTAATAATTCCAAAAATTATATTTTTGAATATGTTCAAGAGCATTTTCCAAACTTTGTTTGGGCTTTCAAATTGCTGTACAAACTGTATAATCTTGATCAAAATAGTTACCTATGGTCATTATTTTACAAAATAGCTGTTTACTACATGAAACGAATTTCAAACAAGATTAATTTTCAAAACATAGATGGAGAATTTATGACAAATCGAAATCTCTTTACCATGTTTAAAATGGGCTTGTGGTAATTCAACAGAAATAGGACAAGCTATTCAAATAGTTTTTTTATATAACAGAACAATGATCAAAAATTAGGTGACTTGAAATTTCAGAAACAGATACCACAAAATTAGATGCTACTGGATTGTTTTGTCCAGAACCTGTCTTTCGTACTAAAATTGCAATAGAAAAAATGCAAGTAGGTCAAGTATTAACTGTCCTTGCAGATGATCCTGCTGCAGAAGATGACATTTCAAGATGGGTTAAAAGAAATGGACATGAACTTTTAGAAATGAAAAAAAATGACAACGTCTTAGAATTTTCAATTAAAAAAGTGAAATAATACATGTCAAAGATTGTCTACATGTAAACTTTCTTTTCTCTTCTCTTTGATTTAATTAGTAAAAATCTCCGGAGCTTTTTGATCTTTTAATTTATTGGTAATTGGTAAAGAGAATTCAAAGGCAGCACCTCCATGTTTATTATTATATGCAGAAATTTTTCCACCATGTGCTTCAACTATCCCTTTACACAAGAATAAACCGAGTCCCGTTCCACTTTTATTTTCCTGATTTTGATTTTGAGTTACAAACTTTCCAAAAATTTTTGGGAGAATTTCTTTAGGAATTCCAACACCTGAATCAGAAACTTTTACTTTAATCATATTGTCTCCTCTATTGACTTGAGTTTCTATAATAATGGCCCCTTTAGGAGTAAATTTAATTGCATTACTTAGAAGATTTCTAAATACCTGCGAAATTCTTACTTTATCTACCTCAATTTCTATGTCTTCATCAAGATTTTGTTGAATGATTATTTCTTTTGGAAGATTAATTTTAATACTTTTTAGAATTTCTAAAATTAAATCATTAATTCGAACTTTTTCCAAATGCAGCTTTAATCTATTGCTTTCAATTCTGCTTACATCAAGTATGGCATTTGCCAAATCTTGTAGCTTATTTGCAAGTTCTATTACGCCATCCCATGCCTCTTTTTGATCAATATCCCCAGACTTTGCTAATTCTGCAAAACCAAAAATTGGCTGTAACGGACTTTTTAATTCATGGGATGCAATGCTGATAAACTCATCTTTCATTTTATCTAATTCTGTTAATTTCTCATTTGCCTGCCTCAATTCTTCGGTTTTAACATCAACTTCTTTTTTCAAATCTTTGTTTATTTGACTGATGAAAAATCCTAGAGAGGCAGCTATTACTCCAACAAATGTTATGATTATAATTTGTCCAATAAGAGAATCTATTTCGTTTGTAACAATGTTACTTGTTGATTCATCCGTTAGTAATGTAATAGCATTTAGCGTCTGTCCAAGTTCATTTTGAAAAAGAAATTCCTCTTCTTTAATTTGTTCTACTAACAAATCCTGCGAATTTTGGCTACCTGTTTCAAGTCCAAAGAAAATATCACTAGTCAGAGTTTCATAGTTTTCATGAATTCTACCGATTTCGGAAATTTTACTATAGATTTCTTGAAATCCCGATTCGACTTTTTCTGAAGTTGCCATATCAAATCCCGCCTGTGCAATTTTTTTTCCAGCTAAAATATCTGAATCAACTCTTCCACCACTTGACCAAAACTCTTCTTTGGCTTTCTCTAATGCATCATGGTTATCAATTTGATAAAATTTTTGGATTTTTTCAAAATTTAATGCTTGATTGGCTTGGTGGTATCTGATATCTGTTAATATTTCCTTTAGAGGAACATACTCTTCAGAGATTGCAACAACTTCTTGACCTACTTTTGACATCTGATATACTCCAAACAAAACGGCAATTCCTAATAGTAGAATTATAATTCCAACTAAACCGCCTATCTTAAAACTTGTTTTTGTTTCACCAAATTGCAATATTCAATCTACCTGTTCCATATATGATGACGACTTTACTTTCAGAATCAATTTCTGACATCTAAAATTTGATTACAATCTAACTTGTATCTGTAAACGTTTGTTCAAAATGAACAAGCTTGGAAAAACTCTATTGTATTATCTTGTTTAATTTAGTTTTCAGAGAGGTATTTATCCACATCGATAGCTGCCATACAACCAAAACCTGCAGCAGTTACTGCTTGTCGGTATCTCCGATCGTGGACATCTCCTGCAGCAAAGACACCCTGTACATTCGTTTTTGTATTTTCTTTTAGAATTATGTATCCTTGATCATCCAAATCAATTTGATTTGCAAATAGTTTTGTGTTAGGGTCATGACCAATTGCTACAAATATTCCACCAACCTCTAGAGTTGTTTTTTCATTCGTTTTCGTATCTGTGAGAACAACTTTCTGAACTTTTTCATTACCTAAAATCTCCTCAACCCTCTTGTTCCAGTGAACTTTTATTTTTTGATCTGCAAAAGCACGTTCTTGCATCACTTTGCTGGCCCTAAGTTTATCTCTTCTATGTACAAGGTGAACAGTAGAAGCAAATTTTGTTAGGAAAGTAGCTTCTTCTATTGCAGAATCTCCGCCTCCTGCAACGACTAATTCTTGATTTCTAAAGAAAGGACCATCACAAGTCGCACAATATGAAACGCCTTTTCCACCAAAAGTTTTCTCTCCCTCCAAACCAAGTTTTCGTGGGTTTGCACCTGTACAGATTATCACAGCTTTTGCTTCATATTCTTCTGAAGCAGTAAGAACCTTGAATGGTTTATGTTTAAAATCTACGTTAACTACTTCATCATCCACAATTTTGGTGCCCATACTTTCAGTTTGTTTTCTCATTGCAATCATAAGATCTGGACCCATTATCGCTTTTTCAAAACCTGGATAATTTTCAACATCAGTTGTATTTACTAACTGTCCTCCTGGAAGTATTCCAGAGAGAATTAGAGTTTCATGTCGTGCTCGAGATGAATAAATTCCTGCCGTGTATCCCGCGGGACCTGCTCCAATAATTATAACATCAAACTTTGTTTTTTTCTCATCAGGTTTTTTGGGAGGTTCTGATGGCTCTTTAGCTACGAGTTGAGTATCACTAGCAGTACTTGCCATCATGAACAAACTTCTTACTCAATAATTTAAATTATTCACCATATCCTTTAGAATTTTCTGATGTTTTTCACAAAGCTTTCCAACTTCAATCTGTGAATAGAAAAGGTCTTTTTGCCAGTGTGGATTGTACAGTCTACATTCACGTGAATCACAAAATGGGTCGCCTGTGAGGTAATAGAATATTGCTTGCATAAGATAACCTTCAACTATAGTGGAAAGACGTGGATCATGATATTCCAGATATGTTCCATGATACTTTTTCTTAATAGAATCCACATTAAGCCCTTGAGCCATGTTTGAAATCAAATCCATATAGTATTCTTTGGGTTTTGCTGGAGCTTCAATGATCCCTGTTGTTGAAATAATTGTTGGATTTGAGCAGATGATGGCTCTTCCATGAAACCTATAATCACTGTCATCATATGTGCATGTTAACTTGTTACTAAACGCAACATGAAAGTAGTCTGTTATTGATTCGTCTTGTTCAATCAAATCATTAACAATTTTTTGAAATTCAAATCCATCATACATTACAATATTTTCCATTTTTGAGGTAGTTGCAAAAGATAACTTTTCAAAATCAATTTCGTCCCTAGTAGGAGAATGTTTTTCAAAGGGTTTTCTAACATTAAATATTCTACAAGATGCCATTCGTTCAGCATCTGTATGTGAAGCTTTTGAAAAAACATTCCTTCGTATTTCGACCTTTAGATTGAAGGTATTTTTTAAAAATTTAGCTAGTTTTTCAAGGTTTAATTCTGGAACCGAAGGCTCATCATAGAGAAAAATTTTTGAAATTTGCATTAACAGATTTGGATGAAAGTTAGTTATCTTCCTAACTGTTTGATTTTTGCAGCTGTCACTTCTGCTGCTTTTTTACCAGAAAACAACATTGCGCCAAAAGTTGGACCCATTCTTGCTAAACCATGAGTTTCTGTAACCGTCATTCCAGCTATTACCAAACCTGGGTACACTTCGCCTGTTTTTTCAACTACATGCTCTTCTCCCTCATTTACCCACATAGGATCCATTCCCTTCCACTCTACAAGTTTTCTATCTACTAGACGTTTTACTGCAACAGAATCATGACCTGATGCATCAATTACCATTTTTGATTCAAATGCTATAGGATCCACACATGTAATGTTTCTTGGTAAAGCAGAGACTGGCATCCAGTTAGCAACAACTCCTGATACTCTGCCATTTTTTAGGACAAGATCATCAAACTTTGTTAGATTTAGGAATTTTACTCCAGCATCACATGTGCTGGCAATAAGCTTTGAAACAGCATGAGGGCCAGGAGTAAGATACAAACCCTCGGAAACTTTTTTGTATGGAATTCCCAATTCATCCCAAATTTTTTGAGCAGGTGCTCTAACAGTAACTGGATTCATCATATAACCTCCTAACCAAAATCCTCCTCCAAGGTAGTTGTTTTGTTCAATAATCAATACTTTGAATCCCATATTGGATAATTCACGACCTGCAGTAAGACCCGCAGGACCTGCACCAATAATTATAACGTCTGATTCTGCCCGATCAATCAATACGGAATGAAATTCATTAGCTATTGCTTTTGTAATTTCGACTTCTCTAACATCTGCAAAAATTTTCTTTGGTCGTTCTTCATTGACTGATTCTTGCATTACATCAACCCGTCCTAGAACACATTAATAGTTTCCCAAAAATCAGTTTTTGAATTACTTTTGACTAGGAAATAATTCTTCTTTTAAATTGTTCTAAGCGAATTTTTTTCATTTGTTCGGCATGAATTTTTTTTATGCATTTTGCACAAACTCTATCTACTTCACCCATTCCCTCGGGTGCTGGAAGGCCCATAATTTTAAATCTTGATCTTGACGTTTTCAAGCTCATTGGGCCAAAAACTTCCCTACATACGTAACATGTCTTTGACATAAAATAAGTTCAACTAATTACAATAAAAAAAATGGGAAAAAATTCTTAGACAATATGATTTCAAAAAATTAGGTTATACTAATCGATTTCAAAATGAATTATTGCTAATAAGCAACCTCGAAACACATTTTCTATTGTTGTGGCAAAATATGGCTGCAAAATTGCAATGTATGGGTAAAATTCCTACTATCAAAAATTTATATCTAAATTCAAGGAAATTGCTTTGAAAATGACTATAGCAGACCTTAAGCAATCTAGTCCGGATTCTAAATTACCTAGAGTCAACTGGGCAAAAATAGAAGAAGCTGAAAATTTTGCAAAAACCGTAAAGCTTTATCGTCAAGGAAAAATTGACAAAGACAATTTTAGAAGATTTAGACTTCAACACGGGGCTTACGGTACAAGAATGACCGATGATTACGCTATGGTAAGAATAAAAATTCCTGCAGGAGAAATTTATCCGGCTCAGCTAGAAAAAATCTCTCAACTCAGTGAGACATTTTCAATAGGAAGTGCACATGTTTCAACTCGACAAAATATCCAATTGCATTGGGTTGTTTTAGAAGATGTATCTGAAATTATGCGCGGTTTAACCGAAGTTGGGCTAACTTCAAGGGAAGCTTGTGGTAATACTGTCAGAAACGTGATGTGTAGTCCTCTTGCTGGTGTGTGTGATAATGAAAAATTTGATTCAACGCCTTACGCAATTGCAACTGCAAAATTTCTTTTAAGAAATCCATTAAATCAAAATCTTCCTCGCAAATTCAAGTTCAACTTTACATGCTGTGAAAAACATGGAATGGCACGAATAGCTGATGTTGGATTAATCCCTGAGACAAGGGAGCTAGAAGGGAAAACTCAACGCGGTTTTAAAATATTCTTGGGAGGAGGATTAGGAAACAAATCTTTTGTTGGTCATCAATTAGAAGATTTTACGTCAGATGAGGATTTGTTGTATACTTCAATAGCTGTGCTTAGGATTTTTGATAGAATGGGAAACAGAAAAAATATGGCAAGAAACCGCATGAGATATCTTGTTGATGAAATGGGATGGGATAAATTTCAAAACCTTGTATTAAAAGAACGAGCGATTGTTCGTGCAACACAATCAGTTATTGTTAAACTTGAGGTAGATGACACTCCAAATGAAATCAAAAGACCAATCAGTGTCTCTGGAACAGATGGTAAACAAACTCCAGACGGATATTCTCGTTGGTACAAAACAACTACATTTAAACAAAAACAAGATGGATTTCGTTCAGTCTTTGTAACATTGGAAGCCGGTGATATAACATCGAATCAACTTCGTAGTTTAGCTCAAATTTGTAGAGATTTTTCTGCTGAAGGATTTGCAAGGAATGGGTTTAATCAAGAAATTGTTCTAAGATGGGTTGCTGAAGATGATCTGCCTAGATTATACTCTAGACTTTTGGAAGGAGGATTAGCCAATTCAGGCTCGCTTACTATGGCTTCTCCAATAGGTTGTTCTGGAACAACATCTTGTAACCTTGCACTAACCAATTCTCATCGTTTGGCAAAAGAAATCCAAAGAAAGTTTCTTGAACTAAAATATGATGAAGATGAAGAATTAAGAGACGCTTCAATCAAAATAAGTGGTTGTCCAAACTCTTGTGGGCAGCATGAAATAGCTACGATCGGATTTTACGGAGGAGGCGGTAGATTAGGAAAGGACATGTATCCAAACTATGTGATGTCACTTGGTGGTCGATCTGACGGTGATGCAATGCTGGGAGCAAATTGTATGAGAGTTCCTGTAAAGAGAGTGATGCCAGTAATCTTTAAAATAATTGAAATATTTAAGAAAAATAAAAAATCTGTAGATACCCTATCCTCATGGATAAACAGAATTGTTAAAGGAAACGAAGATTCTGAAATCAAATCTGTAAATGATTTGAAGAAAATTCTGTCTCCGCTAGTTGTTCCCCCAACAAAAGCAGAAGATGAGGATTTCTACCAAGATTATGGAACTGATACAAGTTATCACACAATTACTGGCAAAGGCGAATGTGCTGCTTGAGTAAGGAAAAAGTTTGCATATTACAATAGATGCAGATTCGCTTCGTTCGGAAATTAGGGATAAGAGCGTGAGGGTCATAGATGTACGAAAAGAAGAAGAATATAAAAAAAGCCATATTCCATCTTCAGTAAATCTTCCACTTGCAAATTTGTTATCTGATGATAGTCCTGAAAAAGTCCTAAAACTAATACAATCTCTTGGAATAGACGATGAAACTCATGTCATAGTTTATGATGATACTTTTGGAGCATTGGCATCTAGGGTTGCTTGGACACTTCAGTATTTGGGGCACGAAGACGTTTCATTACTAGATATGACATATGGACAATGGACTTCATTAGGTCTTGAAAGTGATCAAAAAATCCCTTCATATGAAAGCAAAACACATTCGATAAATCTGCATCCAGAAATAATGGCTACAGCAGATTACTTGGAAAAAGAAAAGGAAAAAGAAAATGTAATTTTATTGGATAATAGGGAGAGATTAAATTTTTTAGAACAACATATTCCTGGTGCAATTAACATTCCTTACAGAACACTTGGTGCCCCTGATAGAATACTAAAACCAAAAACAGAAATAAAGAGATTATTAGAAAACAGGGGAATAAAATCAAACGGAGAAATTATTACTTATTGTGGTAGTGTTGGAACTTTATCAGGCTTGGCTTATTATGCACTAAAGTCTGTTAATCTTCCAAATGTGAAATTGTATGTTCGTTCATTTAAAGAATGGAAGGATCTAAAAAAACCCATTCAAAAACAAGAACATGCAACCTATTGGGATCTTTCAGCGGAATAATTTTGATTTTGTTTTAAATTATCTCGCTTCTTAATTTCCGAGTTACTGCAGCTTCAATATTTTCAAAAATGTTTAACATTTTTTGTTTGTTATCTTTCAAATAATAAAGTCCTCTATCTTTTAATCTAATTTTCCATAATCTAATCTCTCTATGCTCTTCGAAAAATTGTTCTATCATTTGTTGTCCATGTTTTGTAGGATCAATAAAGGAATCAAAATTATCGATTGTTTTTTGAACATCTTCTTCATTAATAGAGGATTTAACAGCTTGAATAGCATGGCTTATTTCTTTTAAATTTTTAACTGATGGCGGAAGTTTTTTCATTTTAATTCCATGTAATCCTTTCTTTTCAGCACCAATCTTTTTGACCATCTCTGGAGCTAGGTCATAAGTATTTACTTTACTGAATCCTTTTCTCTCTTCATGTTTGACAATTAGTCCTTTTTCTAATAATTTTTTCAATCCATCTTCTGCATTGGCTCTATTCATGAAAGTTGTCCAAACTATAGCACCAATTGTGTGATATCCCTGTTTAATTGATTCTAAAACAACAACTTCTTCAATTCGTTTAAAACCTTCTTCAAATCTAAGGTTTAGAAAGTCTCTGTCTTTAACTGCTCTTCGAGCATTTCTCACATCAATTTCAATTGCTCGTGTTAATGCTTCAATTGATTCAGGAACTTGATTTAGAATTGAAAGAAAACACGCCTTGTTGTACCTAGCCATTCCAAAAGTTGGTTCGGATTCAATTGCTTTTTCAACACTATCAAGTGCTTTAGCATAATTTTTTTGCTCATAGTATACAAGACCTTTTAAATTCCATGTTTCAGCGTTTGTAACATCAATTTCTAAAATACGGTCATAGACTTTTTGGGCTTCTAAATAGTCATCTAAATGAAATCTAGCATATCCTAATTTTATTAGAGTCTCAACGTGATTTGGATCAATTCTTAAAACTTGCTCAAAAACTCTAGTAGCCTCTTCGAGTTTTTCATCTGCCATTAAATTAATGCCTTTTTTGAAAAGTTTGTTTCTATTGTAATCTGCATCTGTAAGACTAGTTTCTTCTTTTCTGTCCTTTGGTTTTTTGTTGAATAGCTTTTTCATCTATAATTCTCTATAGGCATTTTTCTCTAGATAAATACTATTCCTGATTTTGGCCTAGTTCCAACCTGTTTTGCTCAAAATTCCCTTTGTAAATACAAAAATACTTCATAATTACATCTTCGGTAGTGTCTACTAATCCTAAAATTGAAATTCATGGCACCTCTCCTTTCAAACTACCCTCTGGAGTCTTTGAGGTTCAAATTGCACTTTCAGATAAAAAACCTTCGGCGTCCAGTATTGCAGAGAAAAATTTTCCTTCATTATGGAAAGACAATTTTCATTTGAATGTTAGTGATGGAAAGTTCACTGAAATTCTGGGAACTGATGAGAATCCTTTACCACAATCAGTACTTGATCTTGGTAGTGTTTGGGTAATAGTTACTGATCAATTTTCTTCTATGAATACTGTTTTTGATATTCAACTTCCTAAAGCCGGGAAAAAACCAATAGCTGCACCAAAAATTCCAGAGCCTGAAGTGGCTCCAACTCTAAAAAAGCCTAAAAAAGAACCAACTCCTCCTAGTGGCTTACCTGGATTATCTGGTGAACGAGGTGGTCGTGGTCAGACTGGAGAATTAGGAGAGAAGGGATCCATTGGGGCACCAGGTCCACAAGGAGATCCCGGACCCGCTGGTCCAGAAGGTCTACAGGGAGAGAAAGGAGACAAAGGTCCACCCGGTGACAAAGGAGACAAAGGATCAGCAGGATCTAGAGGCGAAAAAGGAGACAAAGGATTAACCGGAGATAAAGGTGACAAAGGCGATAAGGGTACCCCCGGTCCATCAGGTGACAAAGGAGACAAAGGTCCAAAAGGTCCACCTGGTGACAAAGGAGACAAAGGAGCAGCAGGAGAACGTGGTGGACACGGTCCTCTCGGAGACAAAGGAACTACAGGCGAACAAGGTTCTAAAGGAGAAAAAGGAAGAGCAGGAGACGCAGGATCTCCTGGAGAAAAAGGTCCAATGGGACCACAAGGAAAAGCAGGCGACAAAGGATTAACAGGCATTCCCGGTCCACCTGGAGAAAAAGGTGAGAGTGGTCTACCGGGTTTACAAGGAGAGAAAGGTACAACAGGCCCTCCAGGCCCAGTTGGTGATAAAGGTCCTAGCGGTCCACAAGGTCCACTAGGTCCAAGAGGTCCAGCAGGTCAGCCAGGTGAAAAAGGTCCAATAGGTCCACAAGGAATCCAGGGACCCCAAGGAGAAAGAGGAGCTGCGGGTCATCCAGGTCCCCCAGGTGAACAAGGTCAAAAAGGTGAACAAGGTCCACCAGGAGCAATTGGACCACGAGGTCCACCAGGTCCGCCAGGTGAAAAAGGAACTTCTGGAATGTCTGAAGAAAATAAAATGTTGGTTAAAGAATTGTTAGAGATACTTACTACAAAGAACATAATCACAACTGAAGAGCAAATCAAATTGATGAGCCGTTTGTATTAGTGATTATGTTCAAATATGGTCTAATCTAAAAATAATTGCAAATGAGCCAAAAACCAAACAAAATTGAATTCAAAATGCTGGATTTTGAAAGACTTGAAAACGAATTTGTTTCCTTTAAACTAGAAGATGGAACTGTGGTCAAAGTTAAGGTCGACCTTGATAGAGTTGGAATTGCAACTAACTTTAGCAACCCAGACGGAACACCTCACTATGCAATCAATACTTCAGTAAAGCTAACAGTAATACCAAGTAATAGAAAGTTCTCAGTGGAAAAGACTTCGATAAAAGGAAAGCAATCTTCGCCGCCAGGTCAAATGTTTAGCTAAGGAATTTTCAATAAACACTTTCAGCAGAGGGTCTTCTTCCCTGCATCCAGGATTTATGACCACAAACTGTACATTTGTACTGTCTTCTACGTTTGTAAGTGGGAATTTTTGGTAGAAAAACGATCTCTTGCTTAGTTTTTGTCATACAATATTTGCACCATCTGTTTTCAAAATCCTTTTTCATAGAATCACTAGAATTATGTTCCACGAGTTTTTATGATTGTAAGTACATCTTCGTCATGTAAAACATGATTTATACCGACCCTCTGTCCCCCAAATTTTACACTTTTCCCCCAAACTAGGGCATATCTGAAATGTTTTCTCATATTACGATGAAGTTTGTTACAAATATCTAGAACAGTTGAATTTTCTCTTGCAATCAAAGGTTCTTTAAAATCGGTCTCCCCCCCTTTAGGCCTCATGTAGATTCTGATGAATCTCAACTTTTCGTAAATTCTTTCTTTTAGCTGTTCAATGTTTATCCCAGCATCAGCTGAGACTTGGATAAATTCAGATGGGATTTTTGATTTTAATTCTTTTAAAAATTCGTCATCTACTAAATCTATTTTATTTACTACAATAAGAGATTCTTCATAAGTCTTGTTTCCTGATACAAAATCAATTAATTGTTCAGAGTCAATATCTTCTCTAATGACAACTCTTGCACTGTTTATTCCGTAAACATGCAAAATATCCTTTAGTAATTTTTCTGTCATTTTCGTTAATTTGACTTGTTGTGCAACAGAAATTCCACCCGTTGCAGTTTTTTCTATTAAAATATTGGGAGGTTTTTGGTTTAACCTAATCCCAATGTTCCCTAATTCTGTTATCAGAACATCTTGATGATAGGGTTGGAAAACATCAAACATTAACAAAACTAAATCTGCACTTCTTGCAACCGAAAGAATTCTTCTTCCAAGACCTTTTCCGCTTGACGCTCCTTTTATAATTCCAGGCAAATCTAAAATCTGTATTTTTGCTCCACGATATTCCATCATACCTGGAACAACTGTAACAGTTGTAAATTGAAAAGCTCCAATAGAAGATTTTGCTGAAGTTAATATGTTAAGTAATGTTGACTTTCCTACACTGGGCAATCCAATAAAAACAACTGTTGCGTCTCCAGCTCTTCTGACATCAAATCCATCATGCAGACTAATTTTTTTTGATTTTGTTTCTTGCTCTCTTTTTAGCTTGGCGATTTTGGCCCTTAGTAATCCTAGATGATGTTCAGTGGCTTTGTTTACTTTAGTTCTGGCCATTTCTTCTTGTATAGCCTTTATTTTTTCAGGAATTCCCAACTATCCTCAACTCACAATTTTGACTTTTTAAATAGAATCTTATTATTTTTCTTGATCAACTCAATTCTAGTAACTGGTATTGTTTCAAAATTGTTTGATTCCTTAAGAAAATCTGGAAGGGTTAATTCTTTCAAACTATCAAAATCTCTATAAAATATCCTATAAGTAAAGGGGTCATCGGCATACTGGGCTTTGCTAAATATTTCTTCGAGTTTTCCCTTCTTAGTCATATTACAAACTTCTCAATATCATAAAACATTTTTTTTTCGTTTTTGTTTTGTAGCTAATATTTTACTTCGTAGCAATTAATATCTAGAATGTAATATGAATCCTGTTGAAGCCTAAAACATTTGCAATTGATATTGATGGCACAATTACTGAAAATGGGGGAGGAAGAATTAATCTTGACGCCCTTAGTGTATTGAGACATTTGACCAAAATTGGTCATAATGTAATTTTTGTTTCTGGGAGATCATCAGTAGAAGGTTATCTATTATCGGTTTTTGGGGGAACAACTAGATTAGCAGTAGGTGAAAATGGAGGTTGTATAACTAATGGACCCAATAATCATATCTTATTGGGAAATAAGAAAGAATGTTTTAGGGCATTTGAAGTAATAAAATCAAAAATTGACAATGTAAAAGAAAAACCAGTTTTTCCTCGTTTGACCGAAGTGGTTCTCGAAAGAACTTTCGATATTGAAGAAGCAAAAAAACTTGTTATTAACAATAATCTGAATGTTGATCTTGCTGATAGTCAATACGCGTTTCATATTAATTCAAAGGGAATTAACAAAGCACGGGGATTTCGAGAAGTAATGAAGATGTTATCCATATCAAAAAATGATGTTATCGCTATAGGTGACAGTGAAACAGATATCCCTCTTTTCAAAATAGCAAAAACAAGTGTAGCACTTGGGAATTCTGCAGATTTTGTAAAGGCCGAAGCTAAAATTGTTGTATCTGGAAAAGCAGGTGATGGCCTAATTGAAGCTATGGACAAATTGGCACCAAAACTTTCCGAGGTTTAGTAAATGACTTTTAAAATTCTAATAGAAGAAATTCATTCAAATTTACAAAAAATTATTGATGAGCAGAATTTTCCAAGTGTTTCTTTTGTTGTCGAACCTTCAAAACCAAATTTCGGAGATGTAACATGCAATATTGCTTTTTTACTTTCAAAACATCTCAAGAAAAAACCTCATGATATAGCACTGTCAATTTCGGAAAACTATCAAAAATTTCTTGGAGAAAAAGTAAAAAAAGTAGAGGCACATCCTTCTGGATATATCAATTTTTTTGCAAACATGACTTACCTTAACGAAATAATTTTGAAAGATTCCATGAAAAACGATTATGGGGATATTGATTTAGGAAAAAAATCTAAAATTATTGTCGAACATACAAGTGTGAATCCAAATAAAGCACTGCATATTGGGCATGTTAGGAATGTAGTAATCGGAGATACAGTTTCAAGATTGCTGAGAAAGGCAAACTATGATGTAAGAGTTCTAAATTATGTCGATGATTCTGGTCTTCAAGTGGCCGATATTATTGTTGGATTCCAGCATTGTGGATTTTCTGACAATCCTCATTCAAATCAGAAATTTGCGCAGTATTGTGGTGATGAAGTTTATGTAAAAACCACCGAAAAATATTCTGACGATCCCTCTCTAGAAAAAAAACGTTCGGAGATTTTACAAGATTTAGAAAATCAAAATTCAGACATAGCAAAATTTGCTGAAACAATTACAAAAAAAATTCTAGCGGATCAATTAGAAACCTGTTGGGAATTAGGATCTACATATGACTGTCTAAATTTTGAATCTCAAATAATTCGTTCAGGTTTATGGAACAAAATTTTTGAAAAAATGAAGGAACTGAAATTAGTTTTGCTTGAAAAAGAAGGGAAAAATGCAAACTGTTGGGTGATACGAGGAGAGAAAAATGAAGATGACAAAATATTGGTACGTAGCAATGGTACTGCAACATACATTGCTAAGGATATCCCTTACGCTGCATGGAAATTAGGAATATTAGATGACCCATTTAATTACCAAAAATATACAGTCCAAAAAGATGGTAAGACCTTATGGCAAACTACACTTAACGAAAGTTCTGAAACCAAACAGAATTTTTTTGGAGAAAAGGTAATTACTGTTATTGATTCCAGGCAATCAAGGTTACAAAAAATAATTACGTTATTGATGTCAAAATTTACCTCAAAAGAAAATTCCTATATTCATCTTGGTTACGAATCTGTTACACTTAGCGCAGACACTGCAAAGACTCTTGGATTAGATACTAAAGGTAAACAAGCACAAATGTCTGGAAGAAAAGGTTTGTATGTTAATGCAGATCAAGTAATTAAATTACTGAAACAAAAAACTTTAGATGAAACTAAAAAAAGAAATCCTGAACTTGATGATAAATCTCTGGAACAAATTGCACATGATGTTGCAATTGGTACCATACGATATGAAATGATTAAACAAGATTTAAATAAAATTATCACTTTTGATTACGAAAAATCTTTGAGCCTTGAAGGTGATACAGCACCTTATATCCAATATACTAATGCAAGAGCTTCTAGAATATTAGAAAAAGCTGGTTTTTCTCCAAACTTTGATGTTGCCTTTGATCTACTACAAAACGAATACGAAGTAAACTTGATAAAACTAATTGGCAAGTTCGATTTACATGTTCAAGATGCAGCTAACAATCTTTCTCCAAAGGTTATATCCAAATATTGTTATCACCTTGCTGTAGCTTTTAATGCATTTTATGAGAAAGTAAGAGTTCTTGATCCTGAAAATAAAACATTGACAAATGTTAGATTGTGTCTTGTTACTTCATTCAAATCAACTTTACAAAAAGCACTTTATCTAATTGGAATTACTGCTCCAGACAAAATGTAAATTTTTTTATAAATAACCTAATTTTTTTCTGTATTTACGGTCTGTTCACCGTGGACATACAAGAGGATAATATTCGATTTTTATTATAAATCGCAATGGTCACAGGAGCAAATAGTACTATTCAAGTACCTGAATCAATTCAATCAAAAAATTGTGCCTATTGTGGTAACGATTTACAGATGAAAGAAGGAGTCACGATTTTTGATAAACGATGGTATCATGATGGATGCTGGGGTTCTTTTGAAAAACAACAAGAGGTGGAAAGACTTGACTAGTGTTTGTGTTATTGATGATGATCGTGATACAGTCGAAGTATTTTGTGAATATCTTGCCATAAAAGATATCGAAGTTCTTGGTAGAGGCTATGATGGTAGAACCGCAGTAGAATTGTATAAAAAACTAAAACCAGATATTGTACTTTTGGATGTGATGATGCCTGAATATGACGGATTTTATGCTCTAAAAGAAATAAGAAAAATTGATCCTAACGCCAAAGTGATTATGGTAACCGCAGATTTAACTTCAGATACTGAAAAAAAATTGGTTGAGTTAAAGGCTACTGCAATGATCTACAAACCCTATGAAATTGATAGTGTTATTGAAACAATTGAACGAGTAAGCAAAGAAAATGTAGTTGTTTCGCCACCTTCAACTAACAATTAAGTCATTATACAAAATTAGTAAATACTATATGGAATAAAATTGGCTGATATTAGATGAAAATACTGATCGCTGAAGACGAAGATGATTTACGAACCCAATACAAGGATTTTCTTGAACAAAAAAATCACCAGCCCATAACAACTAAAGATGGGCAAGAATGTGTTTCCGTTTTTAGTGAGGAATATCAAAAATGGTCTGCAAGTAAAGCTGAAGACACAAGTACTGTTTCTCCTTTTGATGTTGTAATTCTTGATTACCAAATGCCAAACAAGAATGGTCTTGAGGCAGCTCAAGAAATTCTTGCTTTAGCTCCCAAGCAACGGATAATCTTTGCTTCAGCATATGTTGAAAACACTCTGAAAGATTCTATACATATTCTAAAGCAAATTGTTGAATTAATGCAAAAACCATTTGGATTACAAGCATTAGTAGATACCATTGAAGATAAGGGAATTTATGAAGAATTAGAAAAGTTAAATGTAGATATTAAAAATCTCAAAGATTTAGAGCCTACCCATGTACAAGTAAGAGATTACTTGGATGCTCTGAAAAAAATACAAAAAGGCAGGACCTTTTAATTTTATCATTTTTCTTATTTGAAATTTTATAAAAATCAGTAGGTTCTTATCTAAAAAATTATAGCCAAAAATTGTGAGTAAAATAAAGCAAAATTCGTACGTTTTGTTCTTCTATAACAATACTAAGAAATGGCTAAGCAAGATTTCAAAAGATAACGTACTTCATACTCATATTGGAGTAATCCGTCACGCCGATGCCATTGGAAAAGAATTTGGTTCTAGACTTGTAACTAATAAAGACAAATACGTCTACATGCTTGAACCTACAATCCATGATTTTATTATGAAAATCCAACATGGAACACAAATAGTATATCCAAAAGACCTAGGCTATATCGCATCTAGAACCGGTCTTAAAAATGGTCAAATAGTTGTTGAAATCGGAACTGGTAGTGGAGCACTATCAATTTTCGTTGCAAGTATAGTTAAACCAAGAGGGCATGTTTACACTTTTGATGTTAATTCTGAATTTATGAAAATAGCTGAAAAAAATATCAAAAAAGCTGATATGCAAAAATACGTTACTATGAAAAAACTTGACCTAAAACATGCAAAAAAAGTTCCAATTTCTGATGTAGATCTTGTTGTCATTGATCTGGGTGATCCATGGACAGTAATTCCAACTGCAAGAAAAATGTTGAAAGGAAGCGGTGCAATTCTTGCAGTTTGTCCTACAATGAATCAACTTGAAAAGTTTGTATCATCATTAGTACAAAATGAGTTTACTGACATTGAATGTACTGAACATATACTAAGAACAATTGAAGCAAGAGAGGGAAAAACTAGACATTCATTTCAAGGAATAGGGCATACTGCATACCTTTCCTTTGCAAGAAAAGCTTTTTTTGGAAAAGATAAGCGAAAGAAAAAATCAAAAAGAAAATCTTGATCATATCAAGTCTGTACGTTTCACACAAACACATCCTAATAGGAATAAAATCAGTATTAATTTGTGACATATATTGTCGACATACAAAACGGATAAGACAGCTTCTGCAAAAACAATCAGTCATCTAGATGAAAGAATAGAGAATTTAGTAAAAACTAAAGAAGATTTTGAAAAAAAAGAAAGCGTATCAAAATTCCAAAACCCTGTAACAAAAGAAGATCTTGAAAAATTAAACTTTGCAGAAGATTTGACAAAGCTAAAGGAAATTCATAGAGAGAGACTCTTAGAAGATCTGTCTACCCTACTTAACGACAAGATAAAGGAATTAGAAGAAAAAGATCAGGTATTGTCTGATTTGAATACGGCATTAAACGAAAAGGTTTCTCAATTGGAAGTTAGTAACCAAAAACTAAAGCAGGAAAAAAACCATTCTGATGCTTTAAACAAGGAATTAAAGAAGGCATTAAAAAAATTGAGTGATGCTGAATTACATCTTCAAGTAGAAAGAGATTGGTTAGCTGAACAGGTAGAGAAAAAATCACTTGAGGTTATACGAACAATTGAACAGCTAATAAAGGCAGAAAATGCCAAAAGTTAGAATTTCAAAACAATTTTTGTAAAAAGAATATTTATTCGTCTAACAAAGAAGTAGATCTTATTGAATGCAATAATACTCAAACCCTCATTTATTAAAAAACTAATTCCAGCTAGAAAAGCCAACTCAAGAAAGGGTGACAACGGAACGGTACTAGTAGTTGGTGGTAGTTACATCTATCATGGGGCTCCAATACTTTCATCGATTGCAGCTTTGAAAACTGGAACCGATCTAGTTTACACATGTGTCCCCAAAATTAATGCACAAGCAACACGAGCTGCATCACCAAATCTTATCGTGCTGCCACTAGCTGATTCAAAGCTTACTCGTGGTGCAGTAAACAAACTTTTAGGACAAATTCCCCACAACTTAGATTCTGCTACAATTGGAATGGGTTTGGCAATTCAAGATATTTCAGCATTAAAGTTACTGATTTCTTCATTATTAGATCAAGATGTAAGACTCTCTCTTGACGCAAGTGCTTTAGTTAATGGAATACTTCCATTACTCCCCAACAAAAACGTCGTAGTGACTCCACATTCTGGTGAATTTAAAAGATTATTTGGAGAAATTCCTTCCGATTCCATAAAGGAGAGAATAAAGACTGTAGAAAAACACGCAAAAGAAAACTCTGTAACTGTTCTTCTAAAAGGACCTACAGATATAATTTCTGACGGAAAGAAAACTTTTCTAAACCCAAAAAAAATTCCTTCAATGACTGTAGGAGGCACAGGAGATGTTCTATCAGGTATAGTTGCCGGCCTTCTCGCAAGAAATCGTAATCCTTTAGAATCAGCTTCTGCTGCAGCATTTGTTAACAGTCAAGCAGGAAAATTAGTTCAGAGAAAATTTGGTTTGCATATTACTGCAAGTGATCTTCTAGATGTTCTTCCAATTGTGTTAAAACCCTTCGACCGAATTAGGTGATTTAGACGAAAAAAGTCCTCAAATGGGTTGATGAAAATTTTAAGGGATTAATTTCGGATCTACAAACCTTAATACGTCAACCCAGTGTTTCAGCAAAAAATGAAGGAATAGAACAGTGCGCAAAATTAGTTGCCAAAACAATGAAAAATTCTGGAATAAAAACTGAAATTCTTAGAATAAAAAAAGGAATTGCCCCTGTGGTTTATGGTGAGGTAAAATCCAAAAAAAACTCTAGCAAAACTTTACTATTCTATAATCACTATGATGTTCAACCAGCTGAGCCTTTCAATTTATGGCATGATGCGCCTTTTAGTGGAAAGATAAAAGGTAACAAAATTTTTGGTAGGGGTTCTTCAGACGATAAGGGGGAATTAATTACTAGAATTAAAGCAGTTGAAGCTTTTTTAAAAACGACTGGGGGTGTCCCATGCAATGTTAAGTTTGTAATAGAAGGAGAGGAAGAAACCGGTAGTGCATATATAGAAAAATATCTAAAAAAATACAAAAAAAAGTTTTCTTGCGACGGCGTCATTTGGGAATTTGGATATGTTGATTCTAAAAATAGACCTATAGTTGGACTTGGAATGAAAGGATTGCTTTTTGTAGAATTATCCAAAAAAGAATCGAACCAAGATGCGCATTCTAGTCTAGCAGTAATAATAAAAAATCCTGCTTGGAGACTAATTGATGCAGTAAAGACTCTTAGAGATTCCAAAGGGCATATTCTTATCAAAGATTGGTACAAAGAAGTAAAGCCATTTACAAAAAGAGATCTAAAATTAATTGATGCAGAACCTTTTGATGAATCTTCTTTCAAAAAAGAATTTGGCATAAAAAATTTTGTAAATGGTAAAAAAGGATTAGAAGTAAAAAAGGCTCTTGCTGGCAATCCTACATGTAACATTGCAGGTTTTGTTTCAGGCTACACTGAGCAAGGTGCAAAAACAGTTCTTCCTAGTGAAGCATTAGCAAAATTAGATTTTAGACTAGTACCAAAAATGGTTCCAAAAAAACAAGTTTTGAGATTAAAAAAACATCTTAAATCAAAAGGATTTGGTGATATCAAAATAAAAATTTACCATGGTGAAGCTGCTGCAAGAACTGATCCATCTCACCCTATTGTCTCAATAGTTAAAAAATCAGCAGATCAAGCATATGGGAAATCTATTCTCAATGTTTCAAACGCAGGAACAGGACCGATGTATTCTTTTTCAAATATTTTACATGTACCATGTATCTCAATTGGAAGCACCTACATGTTTGCAAGAATTCATTCCCCAAATGAATTTGCAAGAATAGACTTTCTCAAAAAGACAACAAGGTGTATCTGTCTTATTTTAGATAAATTTGGAAAACCATAGCAAGTCCTACAAACTTCACCAAGTATGTAGAAAGGACTTTATTGTACTCTAAATCCAGTGGAATTATGTCATATATGTACATGCCTGGTGCTACTGCTGTAGGCATTACCTACAATGAAGGAGTGGTTTTTGCAAGTGAAAAAAGAATAGCATATGGTAATTTTCTTGTTAGTAAGACTACAAAGAAAACCTTTCAAATTACTCCGAAAGTTGGTGCTGCGTGTGCCGGGTTAGTTGCAGATATGCAAATTTTATCGCTACAAGTTGCTGCACTGGCCAAGATAAGAAATATGGAGATAAAGCGAGAAATACCTCCAAATTCTATAGCAAAGATGATGTCAAACATGATGTATGAAAGAAGATTCTTTCCTTTATTGACCCAAGTCATAGTGGGAGGTGTTGTGGATAAACCTGCTATTTTTACACTTGATCCTTTAGGTTCTGTTCTTCCAGATACTTATGCTGCTGTTGGTACTGGAGCTGAGACGGCACTCGGAATCCTTGATCCTCAATTCAAAGAAAACATGACCGAACAAGAAGCTAAAGATTTAGCAATAAAGGCAATTCGTTCGGCAAGTTTGAGAGATACCTTTAGTGGTGATGGTATAGACATGCTAGTCATTGACAAAAATGGTTCAAAAATGACTTCAGAAAAAATAAACTAATCCGTAATTGATTTTCCAGCTTCCCAAAACTTATCAGATATGTAATGCATATTTTTTACAATTTCTCCTTTCGTTAACGATTCCATTTCCTTACTTGAAACACAAGATCTCCCCACTGCCAGGAATTTATGTTGGGATTCTTCTATAACACAAACAATTTGGTCCTTTTCAAATTCTGTATATTTAGTAATCCCTGGCCTCATGACATTGGCCCCTTTACACATGAATTTGACTGCTCCCATGTCAACCATTACGTTTGGGAATTTTTCAAGCAACTCATTTTGTGATAAAAATGGAAGATAATCATCTCCTTTTTTAATTGCATTTAGGCCATCTCCCGCAATAATTATACCATCATCTTCCAAGTAGTAAAACTTGAGATTTTTTATTTTTGGAATTTTTATTTTCCACTGAGATACAATTTCTTTTATAACCTCTGCAGTTTCACTTTTTGAAATAAGATTGGATTTCAATTTTTTGAAATCTCTTGTCTAATGTCTAATAGATCTCGTAGAATGGAACTTGCAGTTTCTATTCCTCCAGCTCCTCGTCCAATAATTGTTTGTGTTCCTGAATGTTCTGAAGTAAATGATATTGCATTTAAGGTACCATTGACGCACAAGGGATCATTCAAGGAAATTTCCTTTGGAGATACAATCAAATCTTTATTACAAGATGCAATAAGCTTTAATGCACAATTGTTTTTACTGGCCTTTTGAATGTCTGAAGTTGTTACTTTCCGTATTCCTATTCTCTTGATATCAGGTAAGGTTACTTTAAAATCCATGATCCAATTTGCTAAAATTACTAATTTTGCAGCTGCATCCAGTCCATCTAGATCCAAGGACTCGTCTTCTTCTACATAGCCCTTTTTTTTGGCATCTTGTAAAGCTGATTCAAACGTCATACCATTTGCCATGTTAGTGAGTATGTAATTGGTAGTTCCATTTAGTATTCCAGCAAATGAGGAAATTCTTTCTCCACGTAAACTATTTTTTGCATAATCAAGTATTGGAGTTCCACCACCAACTGTTCCACTAAACTTTAACAAAACCTGATTATATGTGGCAAGCTCCATTAAAGAGGGAAAAGCAAGGGCTAATGGTCCCTTGTTAACTGAAATGACATGCAAACCTTGTTTCATAGCTGAAGTAATATGACTCATTCCTGGTTCTGCATCTTTGTAATTGCTCGTAGTAGTTTCAACAAGTACGTCTGCATCTAAATTGTTGATTAAGTCTAAACCAGTTTGTTTGTTCTTACCATTACCATATTTTTTTACAGAACCAAATTTTTTCTTTACCTCTATTAATCTGCTCAAATCTAATCCTGATGATTCCTGTGCACTACCTTTCCTATCGGTGACACCAACAATTCGGGGCTTTAATCCAAATCGAGCATAAAGGTCCTCAGACCTAGAATCCAATAATTTTACTAGGCTTTGACCTACTACGCCAAAGCCACAAAGTATTATTCTCAATTTACCTCACGTCGGTAAATATCATTTGATATAATGAGTTTTTCTTTGTAGGATTAACAAAAGCTACTCATCTTTTTTTTCCAAGTCTAATGAGGCAGAATTTATACAATATCTCAAATTTGTAGGATTTGGACCATCATCAAAAACATGACCCAAATGTGCATCGCATTTACTACACAATACTTCTGTTCTTGTCATGCCCAAGCTGTTGTCTGATACACATTTGATATTTGCGTTATTAATTGGATCCCAAAAACTGGGCCATCCTGTTCTTGAATCAAATTTTGTTTTAGAGTCAAATAATTCATTTCCACAACATGAACATTTGTAAACTCCTTTGTCTTTAGAGTAATAATATTTTCCAGTAAAAGGTCTCTCTGTTTCTTTTTTTCTGCACACTCTGTATTGCTCTGGCGTCAAAACTTTTTTCCATTCTTCATCTGTTTTTGATACTTTATTATTTTCTGTCATGATTAGTATTTCCTCTTTTTTTCTTGGGTTCTTTTTTCAGCCTCAAATCTTTCAAGCTCATACTGTTTTAAATCAACGAATTTTATAATCTTACTCAAATTGGGATGCACTTTGTTGATTTCTATAAACATTTTTTGTGCAACTTTTCTGTAATCCAAGTGTCCTTGAGGAACCGTTCTTAGCTCAATTAAATGACAAGCTTCTCTTAAATTTAGATGCATAAAGTATGGATAATTATACGCAAAATTTACTACATACTGAGCTTGTTCAGGATATCTTTTTCTAATAAGATCAAAAACCTCTTTTGATTTATACATACAATCTTTGAAATCATTGTTTGCTCCAAGAATTGATATTTCTTTTGGAACATCATACCCGTGATCTGTTGTTAGAAGTTGTCGTTCAAGAGTCAGTGCCCTATGTCTATGGAAATCACGAAACATTCCAAAATTGTTTATTAAATCAAATGTATAATATGTCATTTCAAATGCACGTGGTGGTCTATGTCTTCTGTTTTTTCGAAGTTTTGCAAATGAACTCACTATCTCATTTTTTTCAGACGGGCTCATTTTTTTCACATTTGAAAAAACCTTTTGATAGGGAATGCTAGGAGACTGATCATATAGAATTGCGGTAATTACTTTGTCGAGAGCCAATGACTCTTTTTCATAATGGATCAATTTTGTAATAGATTTTTCCTTGGTTTTTCCATTTAGGTATTTTTTTGAAAGATTTGAGGCTGAATTTTTTATTGATTTTAGGTAATCTTGTAAGGCTTTGCCGTATTTGTCATCAGAACGCCTCACAAATGACTTGATTGTTTTTTCCAATTCACGCTTTATTTTAGCTGCTAAAATTTGCTCTTCTTTTAGTTTAGAGCTAAAAAGAATTGTCAGCAAATATTCAAAAGCTCTTCCGTTTCCAGTTATTCCAACATTAGTCAATGTTGATGCAGGTAACAATCCTCTTAGAATATCAAGTGCTTTAGCTTTAGTTGATCCTCTATAGATAATTCCAGCAGATTTTATGTCTGCTTCATCTTTTAGCTTTGCAAATGGTTTTTCGTTTCCTTTTGAATCTTTAAAGCTGTACTTTTCTATGGGAAATTTTTCTCTAACATACACAATCATTGGTTCAATATTTTTTGAGTAAACATCAAAATCTAAATTGCATGATTCTAAATATTGATCTGCAAAATTTGAATCCATTATTGCAGGTTCACGGTAAAACTTGTAGTTGCCATTAATTTTTTTATTCCAAGCAACGTATCGTGAAGATTTTTCTAAATATGATAAGCCTAATCTTCTATCTTCGATTTTTTTGACAGCAATATTTGATAATCCTTCAATAGCAATTTGGGCACCACCAAGCTCTGCTACAGAGTCATCTCCATATTCAATTAAAATTCGAGTGTAGAACTCTTCTCCCCGATTTTTGTTTTTTAGAAATTCATCAAGAAAAACTCTGCGCATTGATTTATCTGTCCTGCTATATCTTGACATCAATGCACCACGATCAACTTGTCTTGGTGTGGTTATGGCAAAAACAGAATCATCTGTATTTGAAAAATGTTCTGATAAGATCTTCTTCTCAGATTTAGAAAACTCTCCAGACAATACCGATCGAGAGTTTTCTAATTATTAATAATCTATTCTTTTTTTATCTGAATTAGATCCGGGGAATCTTTGTTTTGCATTCCTTTTGATTGCCATCTAAGTAATACTTCTTTGAATGCATTTGCATCTGCCTCTTCTTCAGTGTACATCAACATTGTTACCCATCTTCCTTTTCCAGCTTGGCCTCCTACTGAATTCATCCAAAAGCTGCTCGGCAAAGTTTTCATTGCTTTGTTTTCAGGATCTCGAGAAATGTCAATCCATCGTTTTGAAACAAATTGCAAAATTTGTTCAAGTTCCAGTTTTGTAATCATCCTCTGAGAAGCAAATATTTGGAATTTTAAAATTTCTATATGCTCATGCGTGGGTTAAATTGTTCTTACCAAAACTAGAAACCTTGTTAACACTTTGTTGGTTATAGCCAACCTTAAATTCAAGCCTATGAGCAACGACGAGATCGAGCTTATCGGTAAAAAAGTCAAAGACATGTATGGCACATACATTGGTAAAGTCGTTGGAACAATAACTGACATTGATGGAAGCATCCAAACTGTTGGAATTGACTGTGGTTCAGAAGGCCTAAGGCAAATTCGCTTTGAACAATTGGTTGTCCAAAATGATGTCGTTATATACATTCCAAAATGGAGACTTGATTCTCAACGATTACTGCGAGAAAAAGGACTAACTCTTCGTCGTCTAAAGGCTCTGATGGATTTAGTTTCGCAAAATGATGACATGAAAGAGTCAGCAGAAATGCTACATGAAAAATACAAATCAAAACTAATAGAGTTGGATGAAACTGAAAAAGAAATCAAAGCCGAATTAGATTCAAGGATTGCAGAGTTAGATGAACAAATGAAATCAGTAAGGATGCTAATCTTTGATGCTAAAGTACAATACAAGAGTAGCGAAATTTCTGAAAGTATGTTTGAGTCAGTAAAGACACAAACAACAGATTTGGTAGAACATAATACTCATGAAAAAGCAGAAATTTCAAATGTACAAAAGCGTCTAGATGATCTCTCAACGGAAGTCCAGACTGCAGAGGCTCCAAGAGAACAAATTCAAGACTCGGCAGTTTCTTATCTGAGCAACCAAACTGAATCAGAAGTTCAATCTAAACTTCCTGAAGCGCCAACTGGAGAAACACAAGAAGCTTCAGCAGAACCAGTAACACCAATCCCAGCACCAATTACGCCCACAACAGGCACAACAGATGCAGCCCAAGAAACACCTAGCAACAACTCTGAACAAAAATCCGATGAATCAAACTGGCTTTCAAGAATGGAAGCACAATAGTTTTTAAAACTACTTTTTTTCTTTTATTTTTAACATTTAGAAATCCCTTTTTCATAAATAACACTGCAAACTGATGGACTCTGAAAGCTATGACATTAACCTAGGAAACAAGGATACTGAAACTCGAAAAAAAGCCTCAGAGGATTTTATTTCATTTTGGGATGAGCAGGCCAAAAAATTATCTTGGTTTACTCCTTGGGAAAAAACTCTTGATTGGAATCCTCCTTTTGCCAAGTGGTTTGTAGGAGGTGTGCTTAATGCATCGTACAATGCTCTTGACAGACACCAATCAACAAAAGCTGAAAAACCTGCCATATTATGGGAAGGAGAAAATGGAGATAGCAAAACTTTGACCTACAAAGACCTTTTTTTCCAAGTCAAAAAATTTTCAAATGTCCTAAAATCCTTAGGAATCCAGAAGGGGGATCGAATTACGATTTACCTTCCGATGGTTCCTGAATTGCCAATTTCGATGTTGGCATGTGCTAGAATTGGGGCCACTCATACAGTAGTATTTTCTGGGTTTAGCTCAAGTTCGCTCAAAGATAGAATTATTGATTCCAAGTCAAAAATCGTAATCACGGCTGATGGAGGATTTCGAAGGGGTTCAGTTGTAAAACTAAAAGAGGTAGTAGATGATGCCATTCAAGGACTAGATTTTGTAAAAAATGTCATCTTATTAGAGCGAACAAAAACCCCCGTTAATCTAAATTCTAAGGATAAATGGTGGCATGATTTGATGAAGGATTCCAGCCCTGATTGTGAACCAGAAAAACTATCCAGTACCCATCCGCTTTACATTCTGTATACTTCAGGCACTACAGGAAAACCAAAAGGCGTTTTACATGGAACAGGAGGTTATCTGACTCATCTGCAGTCTACTTACAAATGGGCTTTTGACATTAAAGATTCTGATGTATTTTTTTGTACAGCTGATATTGGGTGGGTAACTGGTCACAGCTATGTAGTTTATGGACCTTTACTTCACGGGGCTACAGAAGTAATGTATGAAGGATCTCCTGATTTTCCAGATATTTCTAGAATGTGGGATATTATTCAAAAATATAAAGTTACAATATTTTATACAACTCCAACTGCTCTCCGAATGTTTATGAAATTTGGTGATGAGATACCTAATTCATTTGATCTTTCAACATTACGATTGCTTGGAACAGTTGGTGAACCAATTAATCCTGAAGTTTGGAAATGGTACTATAAAATAATTGGAAAAGAAAAATGTCCAATAATTGATACATGGTGGCAAACTGAAACTGGTGGAATGATTCTCTCTCCTTTACCAGGATTAGAATCAATTCTTCTCAAACCTGGCTCTGCAACCTATCCTATACCTGGTGTAGATATGGCAATAGTTAATGAAGATGGAAAAGAAGTGCCTCCTAATAACAAGGGATATTTGATAATTAGAAACCCATGGCCTGGGATGCTTTTGACTCTGTGGGGGGATGACGAAAAATACAAGTCAGTTTATTGGTCAAAATACGAAAATGCCTACTATACGGGTGATTATGCAATAAAAGACCAAGATGGATACTTTTGGTTGCTTGGGAGAGCCGATGACGTTCTCAAAGTGGCTGGACATAGAATAGGAACTGCAGAGCTTGAAAGCAGCATTGTTTCACACAGTGATGTGGCCGAAGCTGCAGTATGTGGGATTCCCCATGATGTTAAAGGAGAGGCAATAATTGCATTTGTCGTACTGAAAGAAGGAATCAAAAAAAATGAGGAAACATTACGAACTGAGATTGTAAAGGAAATCCGTTCAGGGGTAGGCCCCATAGCTACTCCTGAACAGCTTTACTTTGTTTCAAGGCTTCCAAAGACTCGAAGTGGAAAAATAATGAGACGCCTTCTCAAGGCAATTGCAAAAAATGAAAAAATTGGAGATGTTAGCACTTTGGAGGATGGAGCTGCTGTCAGTGAGGTGCAATCAGCCTTTGATGAGCTTCAAAAATCGTTTGCAAAAAATAAAAAAAATTAAAAATTAGATTTTTTTATAATTTTAAAGTTGTTCATTTTGCACATACATGGCAATAAAGAATAATATGATATTACCAAACTATGAAAATCATTGTGACCCTTTTTTTGGTCGCGTTGATTTTTGTACCAACCACAGCATTCGGAATGAAATCACTTGCCCCACTTTATGAAAAAGAGTGCACTGTAAATTGCTATGAAACTACCGTAAGCATAGCTTCTTCAAAACCAATGAATTTCATTTTGCTTGCAGTAGGTTCTATAATTGGCCTTGGCATATTTATCAAATTTAACAGATTGGGAAAATTTGAAACGTTTTCATTCAAATGTGAACATTGTGGTCGCTCAACTAGGGGACTAAAATGTGTCATCTGTACAGCCAGAAAACCAAAACAAATCTAAATTCAAGACAAATCTCTAATTTGGGATACTCATTCAAACCATTGTTCTAGTATAGAAATTCAAGCTAAATGTTTCAAGGTGTGACTTTTTTTAAAAGTAGGGGAATTTAGGAAATTGTAATTATTTTGGTCTCTGAAATGTGAAAGTTACAATCTTTTGTGGAACACGGTATTCCCTAACCTGTTGTGTTTCATTTTGTATGTCATCTTTCAGTTCAGTTACTACAACTGGAACAGCCAGATTATCTTCATCAAAGGGATAGGGATTGCATTCAATCCTACCTTCACCTAGTGGGTGAAACTGTAGTTTGACTCTATCATCCCAATTTCTTCGTGGAAT
>JADNRU010000003.1:0-225 GCA_016276965.1 Nitrosopumilales archaeon
AAAAACTCTCACTAGACGATGACATCAACAGTATACCATCAAAGATCACTCTACGAGAGAAACTAGATTTAGATGATGTCTTATCCTCCTCTGCAGGTAGACTACAGAAACTGCAAGAAAAATTAACACTAATCGATGATGTTGAACCCACTGCAAACATAATTAGAAAATTATCAGAAAAACTTGCATTAGCTGATGAGATAAGCAAATCATCCAGTATTAAAT
>JADNRU010000003.1:230-60299 GCA_016276965.1 Nitrosopumilales archaeon
TTAACACTAATCGATGATGTTGAACTCACTGCAAACATAATTAGAAAATTATCAGAAAAACTTGCATTAGCTGATGAGATAAGCAAATCATCCAGTATTAAATTACAAGAAAAACTCTCACTAGACGATCAGCTCAATAGATCAACAAAGCTAACACTGCAAGAAAAATTAACACTAATCGATGATGTTGAACTCACTGCAAACATAATTAGAAAATTATCAGAAAAACTTGCATTAGCTGATGACCTTATTAAATCACCAAAGTTAAAGCTACGTGAGAGATTACTACTAGATGATGATATCACAACATCATCAGCCCGAATTCAAAAACTACAAGAAACCTTGTTGCTGTTCGACGACCTCAATAGATCAACTAAGATACGACTAACTGAAAAGCTACTAATAGTTGATTCTGCTAATCGTAGACAATCTAAGATTGTATTAAATGAAAAACTAGAATTAGATGACACTTTTGTTGTTATGGGAGGTTTAATGCGCCATCTTTTTGAGAGTTTAACATTAGATGATAAGGTAAGACCAGTAGAAGGACGACTTCAGAAATTACAAGAGAATGTAGGACTAGGTGACTTCTTTAATACTCCTCCAGTTCTTGATCCAATAGGTAATAGAGTAGTAAATGAATTAACTTTGGTAACCTTTACAGCTACTGCAACAGATCAACAATCACCACCACAAGTACTAAGATTTTCACTTTCAGGACAGCCAACAGGAGCAACTATCAATCCAAATACGGGAGTCTTTAAATGGACTCCATCTGAGCAGCAAGGACCAGGCTCATTTACCTTTGATGTTATAGTATCGGATGGTTCCCTAACGGATAGTGAAACCATTACCATTGTAGTTAAGGAAGTTACTCCACCTTCTCCTCCTCCCCCAAGTCCAACTCCAATAGTCTCCGGCCTTGGCGGCGGCGGAGGCGGCGGAGGCGGTGGCGGTGGCCCCGCAGCACCTCCTGCTCCCATTGGTGGCATTGGTGGAGTTGTAGGACCTGCAGCACCTGGTATTGGTACTGGCGGTGGAGCATCTACAAAGTTCTATGACGTGAGTTTCAGAATAGGTGATGGAGGAAAGATAGGTGCTTCAAGAGGAGGAGGTAACTGTGTTGATACTCAGCAAAGCTTGATTGTATCTGCCATTGCTGATAGCAAGTCGCCACTAAAGCGAGCTGAGCTTAGATTTATCCATGAGGGAGATTCGCTAAACCAATACACTGCAATAAGAATGAAGATAACCAACATGACCTTAGGAGATAAAACACTTTACAGTATTACAGGTTCGATTCCATGGGAATTAATGAAAGGAGCTACTGCAATCAAGTACTGGTTACATGCCATAAATGCAGATATTGAAGTATCAGATTCAGAAAAATTCTTACTAAGTGTTAGAACAAGCTATTCAGTTTTAGGTAATTTGGAGTTTGATGTTGTGACTATAAAGGTAGAAGGTTCTGAATTAAAACCAATTGCTTACTTTACTAATACAATAGCAAAACCATCATCCGGTGCAATCTCATTACTAGTTGATGGAAAGACAGTATTCACTTCACAACCACAAGTCTTCCTAAACGGAGAAACAGCAGTGGAGCTGATGTGGTTAATTCCAAAAGTAGGTCAAGTAAAAGACTACCAATTAGAGGCTAAAGGAGAATTCTGTGGTAGAGTATTTGAAACTGATGAGGTAAACTTTAGCAGCTTCCCACGTATGGTCATAGAACCTCTATCTGATAAGATAAACATCAAACTATTCACAAATAAAGAAGGTGAAAAAGTAGCAAGAGCATCCTCTCTATATTCATCCCAAGTTAACCCCACTTTAAGATTCAAAGTGGTATCCCCAGAAGGAACATGTTTAATTGGAGGTTCAGAAAAATGTGTCGTTCAAGAATCTACATTTGGTAAGCGAGGTAACTTTGAAAGTGTGCTAGTTGATGGTCAAGTATACCGAATAAGATACTCTGGTATAGATAATGTAATTGAAAGATTCTCTATCACATCAATAGATCCAATTGTTGGAGACTGGCAAGTCAACAAAGAAGCAAGATCAGGCATAATTCCAGGAGTAAGTGCAGAGGAATTAGAACTTCCAAAGAAACCAATTTTGTCTTTTGTAGATCCTCAAAAAGATCCCCAGTATTATCTTGATAGATATTACAATGAACCAAATTACAAGGACTGGTTTGATAGAAACTATTCAGACTATACAATTGAAGAGGCAGTTGGACTTTCAGTACGAGAGGTTCAACAAGAATTAGACCAAACCAGATCAGATCCAATAAGTTCATTCTTTGAGAGTTTAGTAGACAGCATAGCAAACCTATTTGGATTCGAAAAAGAAGATAAAAAGAAAGAAAAAGCTGCTAAACTAGAAAAAGAAAGTCTTCTTAAAATAAAGTATAGAGCACAACCATCAGAAGTTACAACTGGTTTTGATCTGTTACGTGCTGAAACACAAACAATTGAATTTGCAGGAACAATCGAGCCTGAATCAACGAAGAAAAAACAACCAATTAACTTCTTTGATATTATAATTCAACTGCGAGATGCTATTCCTAACGAACCTTCTATGGTGTTAGTTTATCTTGGTACAAACAAAACAATTAATGCATTAGATACAGCAAATGAATATCTTGATGAACAACCACTTGACGTATCAGTAATAACTAAGAAGCCTATACAATTCACGCGTGCAGAACTTAGATTTGTTTATGATAGTCAACCGTACGAAGAATATTCTGCTATTAAATTAAATGTTGATAAAGCACAAGAAAGTGAGGGATTTGCAGTACTAACAGGTTCAGTTCCTTGGAGATTCATTTTTGATGCAACAAAATTAGTTTACTGGATACATTTTGAAGGACCTGTTGATATAGAATCAGACAAGTTCACAATAAAAATTGATCAGGATAGATAATGGATTTAAGGAAACGCAGTTTTATTTAGAAGAATTGAATCAAGTTCAGTTAGTTTAATTCGTTCCTGATCCATCGAATCTCTGTCTCTCATAGTAACAGTATTGTCTTCTAAAGTTTGGTGGTCTACTGTTATAGCTAATGGTGCTCCAACTTCATCTAGTCTCCTATATCTTCTTCCAATAGCACCAGAATGATCAAGAAATGCATCGTATTTTGTTTTTATTTCATTGAATATTTCGTCAGTTTTTTCCTTCAATCCATCTTTTTTTACCAATGATAAAACTCCAACATGAATTGGAGCCAAATAAGGTTTTAAAGAAAGAACGATTCTTTCATTTTTTTTGTCTTCTCTTAAGCTGTGTTCTAGTATAGAATACAAACTTCTATCTATCCCCATTGAAATTTCAAAAACATGTGGTAAAATCTTTTCATCATTATCCATTACCTCAAATTTTTCCTTACTTTTTTTAGAATGACTTTTTAGATCATAGTCTGATCTGTAATTACAAGCTACCAATTCCAGCCATCCAATCGATGTCTCTACTTCAAAGTCGAATGCTACCTCAGCATAAAACGCCTTTTCTTTTTCATCTAGTTTCCTGAATCTTGATTTAGTAAGATCTATTCCAGTTTTTTCATAAAATTCTATTAATATACCTAAATAGTATGCTACAAACTTGTTTGGAATTGAACCCGAATCAACAGCCTCCTTACAAGTCATCAGTTTTGGTTCTTGTCCTACTTGGACTGTAATTTTTGTATCTTCAATCTCAGAGAATTTTTCTAAATCGTTAAGTTTGTTTGGATTACAAAAAACTTCGATTTCAGCTTGATAAAACTCTCTTAGTCTAAGTAAACTTTGTCTTGGAGCAATTTCATTTCTAAAACTTTTTCCAATTTGGGCAATTCCTAAGGGAAGTTTTCCGCGCATTGTTTTGAAGAGTCTGGGAAAGTCAACAAAAATAGATTGACAAGTTTCCGGTCGGAGATAAGCTTCTTCACCCTCTGGTCCAATTCCAACTTTAAACATCAAATTGAATTTACGACAGTTATCAAAATCCCCTTTGCATCTTGGGCATTTTACATTTTTTTCAGTAATTATTTTATCAAAATCTGCAAGGTCAGCACTCTCTAGAATTTCATCTTGAGTGGTTTCAGCAATTAGCTTATCTGCCCTGAAAGTTGATTTGCAATTTTTACATTTTATTATAGGATCAGCAAAGCTAGTCAAATGACCCGATGCTTCAAAAACAGACTTTGACATAATTTGCGAACCATCAATTTCAAGCATCTGGTCACGTCTAACCAACTGACGTCTCCAAAGTTCAAGAAATTTGTTTTTTAAACTTACACCAGCAGGTCCATATTCCCAAAAACCCGCTTGTGCATCTGAATATATTTCGCAACTAGGAAAATAAAATCCTCGCTCAAGTGCTAATTGCATCAAGTTATCATAATTCATAATCGTTCTTTTTATCTAATAAAATAAATTTGTAGTTCATTAGGCAATTTGTTTTACCTTTTTGATATTTTCAAAATCATCACGTCTGCTATCTATTGGAGTTTCTAAAATTATTGGAATTTTTTTCTTATTCATTACTTTTACAATCCTACTCATTCCCTTTTCCCCTATTTCACCAAGTCCAATGTGATAATGTCTGTCTACATTGCACCCCAATTCTCCTCTAGAATCGTTGAGATGTACTACTTTGAGATGTTCAAAGCCAACTGCCTTATCAAATTGGTCCAAGGTTTCGTTAACTGCCTTTTCAGTTCTAAGATCATAACCTGATGCAAAAGCGTGACAAGTATCAAAACAAACTCCAAATTTTTTGGCAGGTTTAAGTTGGGAAAAAATTGATGCCCACTGTTCAAAATCAGATCCAACAGAATTTTTCTGACCAGCAGTATTTTCCAATAAAACCGCTACATCATTTTTTATTTCGCCTGCTTTTGATAATGCGTTTACAAGACGTTTTATTCCCTTTTCTTCTCCTGTACCTAAATGGCTTCCAAGATGTGCAACTAGATATGGAATTCCAAGCAATCCGCATCTCTTAACTTCTTTAAGCAGAGTGTTTACAGATTTTTTATAGAGATCTGGTTGTGGAGATGATAGATTGGGTAGGTAGGGCATATGTGCTGCAGTTGCAAATCTATCTATTTTACTTGAATCAAGTTTTTCTTTGAAATTTTTTATATCAGCTTCAGGAAGATCTTTGGCATGCCAGCTTCGTGGACTTCTTGTAAAAATTTGAAAAGCCGAACATTTTCTTTCAAGTGCATTATCAATTGCCTTATCTATTGAACCAGAAATTGATACATGGCAACCAACCTGCATATGTGAAAACTCGATCTAACATAATTTAAATCAGTATTGTTTTTAAAAAAATTCAAATTATTAAGAGCTAATCAATTTTTAAAGTCAAGTTGTTATAATTAGAAGACATGTTAAACCTAGGTACAGATGAAATGGCCAAGTACCCATTTCTAGCAGAAGCAGGAAAATATCTAAAAGACAAGGGTTTCACACTGGACCAATTTGGCACAGATCCGGATCTTATGCCTATTATAGAAAAAGCCTATCATCGCATTGAAAAAGCATCTACCGGAAAAATTTACCATTCGGAACTAGAAAATCTGGAACAACTTGATGTAGAAGTTTTTTCATTTCTTATTGCTGTTGTTTTATTAAAATTAAGTGGGATGAATACATTGATCAAACGTTTCTCACTTGCCGAAGCAAGGCGAGCTGAAAAATTTTTAGAAAAAGATTTGGCAGATTTTTCAGATAAAACCAAAGAGCAATTAGCTGTTAGGATTATTAAAGATCTTTTTTCCGTAAATGTTCAAAAACATAAAGAATTTTTTGTGATTCCTGTTTCAGATTATCTGAAACATGCAGTTTATTTCCATGAAAAAGAGTGGAAACTTGTAAACCGACGAATTGAGAATGGCAAGGTATTTTTGACTTCCCATGAGTCAGTCAGGCTAATTAGAAAAGAACTTGATAGCTACATTAATTCAAAAATCCAAGAGGTCAGTACACCATCAATGATTGATGCCCTAAAAAAACCAGTAGAGAAGCTCAGATTATTATCAAAAAAATTTTCAGTTCCAACAATGGTATCTACAGAATATCCACCTTGTATAAAACATGCAATAGACGAGCTCAATAAAGGAGAAAATTTATCACATTCTGGTAGATTTATGCTAGGGACATATCTTTTGTCAATAGGTCAGACTGTGAGCCAAATTGCTCCATTATTCAAAAATGCTCCAGATTATAATGAAAAAGTAACACTATACCAACTTAATCATCTTGCGGGAAATTCAGGTAGTGGAACAGAATACAAATGTCCATCATGTGAGAAAGTGAAAAGTAAAGATCTATGTTATGCCACATCTGATTGCGATGGAATAATAAATCCACTCCAATTTAAAAAGAAAACGACTCTGCATGCATGAAAAAGATTTAAAATTAGTCGAGAATTCTTTCAAAAAATATTATTTTGATCATTTTGATTTAATTCATGTTCCTGAAAGAACCTCAGAAAGAGAATTTGGTTATCAAAAATTTAATTCGGGAATGATTAGACATCTTTCAATAAAATCAGATGAAGATTTACGCTTAATGCTTATCACAGAAATTCCATCTGACGTTTATTGTTCAAATGCTTACTATTCTTTTCCAACTCTGTCAATGGGAGAAAAGGATTGGAAAGAGGCGGATTTGATATTTGATGTTGATTCAAAGGACTTACACCTGGATTGTAGAAAAGAGCACACTTGCCTGAAATGTAATTCCTGCGGAGAAGTTGCATTAATGGTACAAACTTGTCCAAAATGTAATTCTACAAAACTTGAACAAAAATCATTAACATGTAAAAATTGTATTTCAGGTGCAAAAACAGAAGTGAAAAAACTTATGAATATTTTAATCGAAGATCTTGGTATAAAAAAACAAAACATTCGAGTTTACTTTTCAGGTAACGAAGGTTTTCATGTTTATGTAACAAATTCACCCTATCAAAAATTAGGTTCTAGAGAAAGAACTGACTTGGTTGACTACATAATGTTTCGTAGCGCAATTCCAGAAACCTTTGGAATGAAAAAATACAAACCTGAACGCTCTTCCTTTCCGGAAATTATTGACAATGGTTGGAGAGGACGAGTGTCTAAGGAGATTTTTGGATCAAAATCTAAAAGATCAAAAGAAATTACTGAAATTATTTCTAATGGTTATTCTGTTTTTCAACAAAGACTTGAAAATATGAAAACTGACATAGGAGTACGAATAGATCCAAATGTCACAATGGATACTCACAGAATTTTTAGATTGGCTGGTTCTCTTAATAGTAAGAGTGGTCTTTCAAAAATTTTTTGTAAAAATTTTGAAAAATTCGATCCATTTCAAGATGCTTGCTTTATAGACGATGAAAAAATAGATGTTGTTGCTAACTGTCCAGTAAGGTTTACATTAAAAAACAGAAAGTTTGGTACATACAAAAATGAAAAAATTTCCCTTCCAAAATATGCCGCTATATACATGATTTGTAAGGGTTTTGCATCCACAGCCTGATATTTCAAAAGTGTATTTTAGATATTTTTTCAGGTAAGACATTAATGTACGACTTTAACAACGTTCGTTGCTTTGTATAGTAAACCAAAACAAGATAGTGAAGCTCCTCCAGATAAAGCTCCTCCAGATTCTGGAAGATACATAAGATTAGGAATAATTGCTGCTATCGGATTAATAATTTTCGCGATCGTTGCGAATCAGGGCGTTACACTATCGATGAATATTACCGAGTTTCAAGATAAATTCACAAAACCACTTTATTATATGGTCCTCTCAGGAGTAATTTTAGCTGCAATTGCATTAGTAAGAGTCAACATAACAAAAAGATCCTCGATTTTTTGGTTTGGACTTACCACAGCAATTACATTTCTTAACCGTGGAGTAAATGATCCCGTAGCAAAAAACATCTCAAGCTTTAGAGACTATAAACTAAGTCCTCCGAGTTTTATAATATGGCAGATAACTAAGGTTCTACTTTTTGGTGCCTTTTTCGCTAATGTAATGTTTGGTTTTGCAGCTTCGTACATCATTGATGGAAATAATATTGGATTAGAAAATTTACCAACCTTATTTTCACTTCCTTTTGTAACACCACCAACTGATCCATCTTACGCTTTTGACAACGTAGTGCCCATGATTCCTGCATTGATAATCTTGATCCCTCCAATTCTTGGAGCAATTGGTTTACGTCTAGTTTTGTTTGTAGGATTTCATTCAATAATTAATGTAGCAACGTCATATATTCAAGATACATCTGAAGGAAAACCCCGTTTTCTTAGCTATATCTCAACACTGGAAGCAATAATAGGAATCGGAATCATTTGGGTTGCTTTTAATATGTTCTTTACCGATCAAATTGATTATAATACAAGATATGCAATAGCAGGAACCTTTGTTGTAGGGTTCGCACTAATTGCATTTTCTGTTTTTGATAGAATTAGGGCTAAAATTCTTACACACCCAATTAAAAGGGATGTCTATATTCGAATTTTAACAATAATTGCAATTGCAATCGTTGTAGGAGGAATAATGTCTGTAAATAACAGCATTGCAGATGCAAGAAAATTAGAATATCTAGGACCATATACTGCACAACAAATTGGAGTTAATCGGTATCTAGGTGAATTAGATAAAATTCAGGAAAACACACATCAAGTCGTGCTAAAATCAGTTTCTCCAAATAATATCAAAAACTATGTTAAACAAAATAGTGATGTACTTGATGTAATCCGAGTTTGGGATTGGGAAGCTGCATTTGCAAAATTAAAACCAGAAATTGGTTTAATCCCATATGTAGACTTTGAAGACAACGATATTTTGAGATTCAACGATACTCTTTATTGGACTACTTCAATGAAACCAATTTTGCCTCAATCTGTAAGTACAGAAAATATATGGTATAACGAAAAACTTGTTTACACTCATGTTCCTAACGGATTTCTCACTTTAGCTGCAACTGATGGAAATATTGTGGATAGTAGTGAGTTTTTCACACAAAGACAAATCTATTATGGTGAAGGCGGATTACTCGCTGATACATGGTCCGCGTATCCAGTGAATAGAGGAGATGTAAGTGCAGAACTAAACAGTGCATTTTATGATGGTGTTGGAGGATTAACACTTCCCCCTCCATTGAGTTGGATTTTTGAACCTAACTTTTTGTTATCATTTCCAGGAGAACCAGTCCACATAATGCGATACAAAGATGTTCACGAAAGAATGCAAATACTATATCCATACTTTTTGTACAATTTGTTTGGTAAGGAACTAGACATCTATCCAGTTTCTGACGGACAAAACTCGTATTGGTTAGTACCACTAATAGTCGGTTTTGATACTCGTGACGTACCTTGGTCTGTTGGAAACCCTTATCTTAGATTGATCGGATACGCACTAATTGATACCTATCAGGGTGACATTACTCTTCTTAAAACAGGAGATGATTTCTTCACCGACATGTTTCTGAGTCAATATCGAGATCATTTTATCGAAATACCATCATGGCTTGAAGAGCAAGTACGATATCCTCAAGAATTATTCAACTGGAAGACAGAAATGTACAACATTTACCATATTACAAACGTTGAAACTTTTATCCAAGCAAACGAATTCTATGAAATTCCACGTGGCCTAGATACGTATTACATAGAAGCAAAACCCCTAGGATTTGAGAAAATAGAGTTCATTGGTTTGCTATCATTAGAGCTGAAAGGTTCGCAAGGAAGAAACTTGGCTGGATACATGATTGTTGAAAACGATTTGTCAAATCTAGGAAAAATGCAATTCTATGAAATTCCGTTAAATTCAACTACTAAGTTAATTGGTCCTACTGCTGTTCGTGAAGCGCTTGATAGAGACCCAGACTTTGCTCAACTCAAGACACTTTTGCGAAATCCAAGAATTGGAGACAATATTTTGTACCGTGTCGGAGATCAAGATACCTACTTTATTCCAGTATATACTGCTGGTGCAGGAGGAGTAGTTGCTCAACTAGGTACCATTGCTGCTATTGGTGCTGCCTTTACAGGAGAATACTATGTTGGTTTAGGAGCAACACAAGAAGATGCCTTTGAGGCATATCTACAAAAACTATCAGGTGTTCCTACTGCATCTGCATCAAAAGATGGAGTTGCATTAGTACTTGATAGAGATGGACGAATTGATGCCTTAAAATCAATTTTCGAAGGAGAGGAACTTGAAATCTTAACTCCTTCATCTATCCAGATACCATTATCATTTAAAGAAGGAGAAATTGTATTCTATACAAGATCTGACCTTGATGAAACTGAAGAGTTAATTTCAAACTTTGTTGATGATTTTGTAAAACCACGAAGTGAAAGAATTTTCATGTGGGAAGAAGAGGATGTACTTAATTTTGGTACCATTGTACTTGTTCAAAATATTCCAGAAATGCATTACATCTCGATTGAAGTAGGCAAATAATTATTGATACTTGATTAAGCTATAACTTTGGCTTTATTTTAGGCGGGTAGTTGGTATTTGAAATAATTGGATTTCTTTTTATTTAACTCCAATGGTTTTGCTTCTATCTTTTTTTGCATCTGTTGAATAAACATATGAAAATCTTTTTCTTCAAATAATTGCCATCCAAACTTGTACACATCAAGATCATAAGATTGATAGTCTTCTATAATATCTCCAAACCACGTTCGATAAAGATCAGCTTCCATATTAGCTTGCTCAATACTATTGAAGAATTTGAGTTCTATCCAATCAAAACTACCGTTTGATCTTGCAGAAAAATCACAAAAGGGAGCATCCTTTAGATATTCCTTCATATCCTCAAGCCTTTGTACATAATTTTTTGGTGATGATAGCTTTACAGTAACTAACCTAGGAATTGCCATGTTTACCTTTTTCATGTCTACTATAGCAGTATATCCAATGATGATTTTTTCTCGCTCTAGCCTAGCAATTCGTTTTCCAAGTCCACGTTCTGATATCTTGATTCCCTCATCAGCTAGTTTTTTGGTTATAGTCCGGCTAGATTGTCTCCCATTAGATATTAACAGATTCAGAATTTTTCTGTCAAGCTCATCTATCATACTATAAAATTTGTTATAAGGCAAAATGCCCAGATGTTCAAAACATGAACTCTTCTTGTGAAAAAGTTTAGCTTTTGAACTAAAAGTGGTTCCAAAGTTAGGTCCATTCTAAATACTTGGGAACTATTTCTTGGTTTGAGAAACAATGACAGCACAAGTACAAAAACAGCACGGCAAAAAAAGTATCTCACGATACATGACCGTCATAATACTGGCCATAATGCCAGTAATACTAGCCCTCTCCACCAATGGCGCAGACATTCAAGGACTTCCACAGGCCCTATCTAACGGCGCATATCCAATAGCGTTTACCCTACTGTCGTGGGGTATTGTGACGAAGCTAGTATTTGACATAAGAAAGTAAGAAAGAGACCTCCTGCAATATAACGAAGCTTACTTTCTTTTTCTTTTTTTTATAATACTAATTATAATGGTAAACTTTTGCAAAAGCTGTTATTATATTAGATTCTAAATATTGATCATGTGTACGTTATTAGTAGTTGATAATGGATCTGTATACACCAAAAACCTAACAGATTTTCTTTTAACAAAAAAAATCAAATTCACTAAGTATTCACATAATACCTTAGAACTTTCTGAAATACCAAAATTCACATCGTTTATCCTTTCTGGTAGAAGGACTAACAATAAACAAATGAATGCTTTAAATTCAAAAATTATAAAACATGCAGTTTTAGAACAAAAACCTCTTCTTGGAATTTGTTATGGAGCTGAAATTTTGGCTCTTACTCTAGGTGGAACAATTCGAAAAACAGACTCACTACTAAAAGGTGAACAAGAAGTAAAGATAGTAAAAGATAATCCAATATGTAGTGGAACGATAAAAGTTTTCCAGAGTCATCATTACGAAATTTCTAGATTAGATAGTACCCTTTCTAGTATAGGCAAATCAGAAAATTGCTTGTATGAAATAGTCCAACATAACAACCTCAATATTTTTGGTACTCAATTTCATCCAGAAATGACTAAAGATGGCCAATCAATTATTGAAGCATTTACTTCTATCTAATAATTTTAATTTAATTCATTATTACTTTTTTCAATTAATTCATTAATCTTTGAAACTATGTCAGGATAAGAAGGTGATGTGATTTCTCCCTTCTCATTGACTTTAATTTCCAACTTTTTTATCATATCATTTCTTCATCTATTTTTTCAATATTTGAACCTTAAACTATATGCGGAGTGCGGGATTTGAACACGCGACCTTCAGCTTGGGAAGCTGACGTCCCACCAGGCTGGACTAACTCCGCGCAACACGAATTTAGAAACTAGCATTATATAGCTTAGTGAGTTAATAGATTCATGGATGCTCGATGTCCAAAATGCGAGAAAGTAGCGACTTTTGATATTGACATGAACAAAGTAAAATGCTCCCACTGTAATTTTGAAGCTGCTTATGATGATTACATAGAAATCATGAAAGAAAACGCTGTAAATATGGCAGTAGATTATATTCCTGATAGGCCCGGATTTTAATTACCAAAAGGAACCCTTATCAGAACAATCAAGATGTGCACCACAGTTAGTGCAAAACATATGGCAAGATTGAAAAGTAATCATTTTTCGTTCGCATCGTGGGCACTTGATGTCTTCTGCCACAAATCAATTCGTTTTTAATTCATTTTAAACATTCTTAGTCAAGCATTTTTTCCAAAGGTTAATTAGTAATACAATTTTTTTTTGGAATACTTGGCTAGTTTCAAATTAACAGTCTCTGACAAAAAAGGAAGATCTATCACTAAAGAAATTAAAGAAAATGATGCTAACCCACTTTTAGGACTTAAAGTAGGTAATGAAGTAGATGCAGCAATAGTTGGTTTAGGCGGAACAATGAAAATTACTGGTGGGAGTGACAAATCCGGTGTTCCCATGAGATCAGACCTCCACGGAGGTTCAAGGAAGTATATTTTGTTATCAAAAGGTGTTGGTTTACAAGATGCTGAAAAAGGCCAAAGATTTCGCAAACTTGTTAGAGGTAATACAATCTCCGAAGAAATCTATCAACTAAATTGTAAATTTGATGGAGAAATTAAAATTGAAAAAACAGAAGAACCTACTAAAGAAGCAAAAAAAGATGAACCAGCTAAAGAAGTAAAAAAGGAAGCAAAAAAAGATGAACCAGCTAAAGAAGTAAAAAAGGAAGCAAAAAAAGAATAGATTAACATAAGCCGATTTTAAATTCTCAATAATGCATTGGAGAGAAACTCTTCCTGAATGGTATGTTAAAAAATATGGCTATCAACCGTGTGTGAATATAGGTACAGCAGGTCATGTGGACCACGGGAAAACAACTTTAATTCAGGCTCTAACCGGAGTTTGGACGAGTGTTCACAGCCAAGAACTAAAAAGAGGAATTACAATCCGTGTTGGATATTCTGATGCAGCTTTTTACAAATGTAAGAACTGTAAACCTCCTCTAGGTTACTCTACTACTCCAAAATGTCCTAACTGTTCTAAGGATAGTGAACTATCTCGAGTAGTAAGCTTTGTTGATAGCCCTGGACATGAAAGCTTGATGGCAAATATGCTATCAGGTTCTGCCCTTATGGATGGAGCAATGTTGGTCGTTGCTGTAAATGAGAAAGTACCGAAACCTCAGACGAAAGAACATCTACTTGCATTAGAAACTCTAGGAATAAAACAAATTGTTATAGTACAAAATAAGGTAGATTTAGTATCATACAAAGAAGCGATGTCAAACTATTCTGATATTACAAAATTTGTAAAAGGAACAAAAGCTGCAACATCTCCTATAATTCCTATTTCTGCACAATCTGGACTTAATATTGATGCATTAATTGGAGCTATAGAAGAAACAATCGATACCCCAGAAAGAGATGCATCAAAAAATGCTGTAATGCATGTCCTAAGGTCTTTTGATGTTAACAAACCTGGTGCAAAAATAAAAAATATTAAAGGTGGAGTTATCGGCGGTAGTCTAACCCAAGGTGTTCTTAAGACCGGTGATGAAATTGAAATAAAACCAGGAATCCTTAACGAGAAAAAAAAATCCTATGAAGCCATTCAAACAGAAATAGTTTCACTTGGTACATCTGCAGGAATTGTAGAGAGTGTTAAACCTGGAGGTCTTGTTGCTATAGGAACAAAATTAGACCCTACTTTGACTAGAAGTGATTCTTTTATCGGTTCTGTAATTGGAAAACCAGGAACGCTTCCTGAAAATTCCTTAAATACAAAAATGGAAATTAGTTTATTTGAATCTGCTGTTGGAACTACTGGTGAAACTAAGGTGTTACCTATACAAAATGGGGAATCTTTAAGAGTAAACATAGGCACTGCTCCAATTCTTTCCAAAGTTACAAAGGCAAAATCAGAAAATATAGAGATAGAATTTAGGAGACCAGTATGTATTTTCAAAGGCAGTAATGTTGCAATAAGTAGACGAATTGCTGATAGATGGAGATTAATTGGAGCAGGTGTAGTTGGTTGAAGTCATTTGTGATACCAGTTTTTTAATGCACTTTGCTACAAAAAGAATAAAAAATATTTCAACATTTGAAACCGAAATAGGACAAATTCAATTTGTAGTGCCAGATGTTGTAGAAAAAGAACTTCATCACCTCAAAGAAGATCCCAAAAAAAAGCAAAATGTTTTAGCAACAATAGATTTCATTAAAACTTTGAAAAAAATTCCAATTAAAGGAGATTTTGCAGATCAAGCAATTATTGTTTATATAAAAGAGCATGGGGGAATCATAGCTACGATGGATAAGGAATTAAAAAATAAGGTAAAAAGCTCAGGTGGTTCTGTGATTTCATTTGCAAACGACAGGATCGTTTTGGAATCCTAGTAAAATTTAACTTAAACTAAAAGCAAGAGATTAAGCAAATGGGAAGTTTAATACTCAAAAGTTCTGCGTTTTTTGAGGGCAGCGAAATTCCTAAAAAACATGGATACAAAAACGGTAATGTTAGTCCTCCTTTGAGTATTAGTGGCAAACCTGCAGATACGAAATCATTTGTTATAATAATGGATGATCCAGATGCACAAGCTGCTGTTGGTAAAGTTTGGGTTCATTGGGTAATATGGAATATTGATCCCAACACAAATGAAATTAGTGAAAGTTCAGTACCAACTGAATCAAAACAGGGAAAAACGGATTTTGGAGAAATTGGTTATGGTGGACCAGCTCCTCCTGATAAAAGGCATACATACCTTTTCAAACTATATGCTTTGAATACAACACTAGAATTATCGGATGCTTCCACTAAAGCAGATGTGGAAGAGGCCATGAAAGATCACATTTTAGATGAAACGATCCTTAAAGGAACCTACGCCCCATAATACTAATCCTATGATGATTCTATTCTAAAATTTTGATAAGCTCTTGTGAGATAAAATTTTACAAAAGAGTAATAAGCTAAACAATTTCCATTCTTTTTAATTGCTGACAAATCTTCCTCTATTCACTGTTCGAAATTTTGAATTTCGCTTACAGCACCTTCTGATAATTGGAATTTTAATGATAGCATTTTCAATTTCATTTCTTGTAAGGTCGCAGGCAGCAGATTATGGTTTTGAATTAAATGAATTTGATCCTTTTTTTAATTATAGAGCAACTCAGTTTATTGTTGATAATGGATTAAGTGCCTACTTTGACTGGCATGATGAAATGAGCTGGCATCCATTCGGAAGGGATGTTTCTGCAACATCGCAAGTAATGTTGCATTTAACTGCTGCAACACTCTATCAAATTTTTGGTGGTGAAGGCGACCTTTATGGTTTTACAATAATTTTTCCAGTTGTAATAGGTTCCTTAACTACAATTATTATTTTTGCACTAGTACGAGTTATTGGTGGTACAACTGCAGGACTTTTTGCCGCTCTGTTTTTTTCAGTTTCTGCACCCATAATAATTAGAGGTACTATAGGTTGGTTCAAATCAGAACCATTAGGTCTTTTTTATGGTTTACTTGGCCTTTATCTATTTCTTAGTGGAATAAAATCTGCTAATCGCAAAGTTGCAATTGTAAAGTTAATTGGAGCTGGTATATTCCTAGGTTTTGGACTTTCATCATGGGGAGGAATTCAATTCTTCATTTTACCTTTAGGATTTTTTTTCTTAGCATTACCCTTTCTACGAAAGGATCATAGTTTTATTATTTGGGCCGTCCCACTTTTTACAGCTGCACTAATACTCACATCTCTTGCATTTGAGCGACCTGGAATTAGTTTCGTTGTTGGTCTTGGGGGTTTTGCTTTAATTGGACCTACTGCATTTCTTGTGGTTTGTTTGATAATTCAAAAAATGAGTAAAGAAGAAAAAAGAATCCGTAATGGACTTGCTTTTTTAGCTGTGACTGTAATTTCAGGAATAGCCATTATATCATCAGGCGTGATTTTATCGCCTAGTTTTCGTTATCTAAATGCAATTAATCCATTCCTTACAACAACAGATCCGCTAGTGGACTCTGTTGCAGAACATGCAACCACTACTATTGCTCAATCATTCTTCTTTCTTTCTATTTTAATGATTTTTGCCGGAATTGGAGTATGGTTAATTTTTAGAAGTAAAGAGCAAATTCATGATTTAACAGCAAAAATTTCTAGTGACATGATAGCGTTTGCATTAATAATTGGTCTAATAGGCGTTTATATCAGCTCTGCATTTGTCAGGTTAGAACTTTTCGCATCAATTTCTGTAATAATATTATCATCATTAGGTTTATCCATACTTGTTTGTGAAATTTTTAAAAGAAGGAAAGTTGAAGGAAAAAAAGCAACTTATACTCCCAGAACTGTTACAAAGATTTCCTTCATTGTTGTAATAATTATTTTTCTTATGGTTCCAATTTCATTACCAGCACAAGCTAACTGGGTTGAAGGAATAAAAGCTCCACCTACCCTTCTTAATGGTGGTACTAACTTTAACATTGCAACAAATGATTGGCCTCATGCAATGGAATGGTTAAGAAATAATACTCCTGAAGATGCAGTTGTTGCTTCATGGTGGGACTATGGTTACTGGATAACTACGTTAGGAGGTAGAATCTCCTTAGCTGACAATGCAACTCTAAGCACAATACAAATTCAAAAAATTGCAAAGATGTTTTTAAGCTCACCTGATGAAGCTTGGAAATTATTACAAGAATTGGACTCTGATTATGTTTTGGTATATGTAGCAGCACAAAAAATATCAAATCGAGGAGAAGAGCCTGTAATTTATCTTCTTCAAGGTGGTGCAGATGAGAGCAAAAAACAGTGGTTTATGAGAATCGCAGGAGAACCTACTTCAAAATATATTCATCCAGATGGTCTTAGTGGTACAGATTACTTTTGGGATAATACCATGTTGGGAAAAATGTTCCCATTTTCACAATTAGTTTATGCAAATTTTGCAAAGAATTTGCAATCTGAAACTTACCAACCTGGTTTTGTTCCAATTTTTCTAAAGGATATAAAATTTCCATCAAATGGTAATGGTCCTCTTAAGCTAGTTTATTCTTCTCCTAGTTTTGACAGAGAAGATCCTGGTCCAATTAGCGGCGTATTCATTTATGAGATCAATAAGGATTACAAACCTGGTAAGGTAGAACCCAAACCTGTAGAAACTCCAAAAATAATTAAAGAAGATGCGGAGGTAGCAGTTATCACAACTGCTTTTGGTGATATTACAATACGGTTTAGAGATGATGTTGCACCAAAAACTGTTGAAAACTTCAAAAAATTAGCCCAATCTGGATTCTATGATGGAACCATTTTCCATAGAATCATTCCTGGATTTGTAATTCAAAGCGGGGATTCTAATACAAAAACAGGAACTCGTGATACATGGGGAAAGGGAGATCCAGGTTATTCTATTGATGCAGAATTTAGCAACATAAAACATCAAAAATACATAGTATCTATGGCAAGGGGTTCAGACATTAACAGTGCAGGCTCTCAGTTCTTTATTGTACTTGATGATTCGCCTTGGCTTGATGGAAAGTATACCGTATTTGGTGAAGTAATTTCAGGCAAAGATGTAGTTGATAAAATTGCAGCACTTGAAACTAATTCCCAAAATCAGCCAGTAGTGTCACTTGATGCAATTATGGAAAAGGTAATAATCACCAACCCATAATTTTTACAAAAATTTAGTTTACTATTGATAACTTTCTGCAAGACGGTACTTCATATACTTGTCATCAGGTGAAAACTTTGCAGGATGAGCGCCTTTTGTTTTATGTTTGCATTTTGGACACTCATCTTTTAAGGTGTATTGATTGCATTTAATACATTTTCTAAGCTGAAAGCGCATTTTACATCACTCGTGTTTTCTTTGACTCTTCTCTGATGAATTTGAAGGTACCTTTTTGCTTTTCAATGGAATCTTGAATCTTAGAAATAATTGGTTTTAGTTTTTTTTCTGCAGATTTGAAATCCTGTGATGTAATACTTATTCTATACTTTGGTGCTCCTATGTAAGTAATTTCTGCATCAGTTCCATGATCTTTTTTTGTTGCATCAAGAAGAACATTTTTGATAATTTCAACGCCATCTGGTTTATTACTAGTTAGCTCTAACATTCCTCGGATTTGTACAGATGGTAATTTGATTGTAGAACCAATTGTTTCTATAGCAGAAAGAATCTTTTTTGATAATTTTAGATCAGCTAATACGGTGATATCTTTTCTTGCAACATCAATGAACGCATCATAAACAGAATCATATTTTGAAAAAAGATCTTCTTCTAATTTTTCTGCGTCTTTTACAGAAAGCTTTGCTGCATCTTTAACGTTTTGAATTAAAGTTCTACCTTTTTCATATCTTTTAACTTCTAAGAGTTTTTTCTTTTTTTGATCCTTTGAAATCTGTTTTAACGATAGATCAATTTCTGATCTATCCCGAATTATCTTTTTTACTAAAAGGACCTTTTTTTCTCCTAATTTTACATACCTTCCAATGGTTCTTACCCAACCTGGAGCAATCTCTGATATGTGCAAAAAACCCTGGATGTTATCATATTCATCAAGGGTAACATAGGCTCCATGATCAGTAACTTTGGTTATTGTAGCAAGAACAATTTCTCCTACCTCAGGAAGTTCTTGCATTTCTGTTGCCATGGCTAAAATTTTTTTCTTGTGTAATTTAATGTTGATGGTTAGAAATCAATTCCTTTTTTGGCTTTTATTCCTGATTTGAAGGGATGTTTTATTTCTCTCATTTCTGTTACAAGGTCAGCTTCTTCAATTATCTCAGACTTTACATGATTTCCTGTGAGAACAAGATTAAGCTCAGATGGTTTAGTTTTGATTAAATCTAAAACATCATTTAGTTCTATCAAGCCAAGATTTACTGCATAATTTACTTCATCAAGGATTATTATGTCATATTTTTTTGATTGAATTTTTTCTTTACTTACTTTGATTCCTTCTTTGGCGATTTTCTCATGTTCCTCCCGTGGGCTTTTGTCATCAATTATTCCAACAAATCCTTTTCCCATTCTAACCAGCTCCACTTCAGGCTCTAACCGCTTCAATGAATTTAACTCTCCATAATGCCAAGAACCTTTGATGAATTGAATTATGCAAATTTTTTGATTATGGCCCACTGCTCGTAAAGCCATTCCTAAGGCAGCTGTAGTTTTACCCTTGCCACCACCAGTATATACTATAACCAAACCTTTTTCCATTTGATTGGATTCTGTGCTAACTAACTAAAAACATTGGTGGAAAGGAATCGTTCTCACAAATTTCCCTTCATTTAAATTAAAATCTGATCAATTGATGGAATTGAAAATACCAAGAATAGTTTTGGCTGGAACATCAAGCGGTGTTGGAAAAACATCGATTGCCTCAGCAATAATTTATGGAATGAAAAAACGAGGATATTCAGTACAACCCTTCAAAGTTGGGCCAGATTATATTGACCCGAGCTATCTGTCATCAATTTCTGGTAACGACACTAGAAATTTGGATGTGTGGTTAATGGGAAAAACTGAACTGTACAAAAGTTTTGTAAATAATTCAAACTCTAACATATCAGTTATAGAAGGAGTCATGGGATACTATGACGGATTTTCAGGGGATTCTAATTATTCTAGCACACACCATGTAGCTTCCATACTAAAGACTCCAGTAGTTTTAGTATTAGATGCAAGTAAAACTGCGCGTTCCATTGCAGCAATTGCTCTAGGATACACAAAATTTCATAAAAATTCTCGAATATGTGGCTTCATTCTAAATAAAATAGGGAGTAAAAAGCATGTAGAACTTTGTAGACAAGCCCTTGTTCCCCTTAAAATCCCTCTATTAGGTTCAATTCCCCAAAATTCAGACCTACGAATGGATTCAAGGCATCTAGGATTGATTCCAGTAACAGAACAAAAACAACTTAAGGAAAAAATAAAAAAAATTGCGAGGGAAATTTCGGATTTTCTTGACATTGAAAAAATAATTAAAATCAGTAAAAATACTTCTCCTGTACTTGAAATCAAACAAGACGTACCAAAAAAAACCAAAACTACAATTGCCGTTGCACTTGATAATTCCTTTAATTTCTACTATCAAGATAATCTTGAAGCACTAAGAAGAGAAGGTGCAAAAATAAAATTTTTCAGCCCAATTTCAGATTCTAAAATACCAAACTGTGATGGACTGTATATTGGAGGAGGATTTCCTGAAGTTCTTGCTAGTTCATTAGAAAAAAACCAAAAGATGCGAAAACTCATCAAAAAATATGCTGAAATGTGTATGCCAGTGTATGCCGAATGTGGTGGTCTAATGTACCTCACAAGATCAATTTCTAATGGAAAAAAGCATCGAATGGTTGGATTAATTGATGCTGATACTAACATGACAAAAAAAATGACTCTCAACTATACCAAAGGAACTGTATGTGATATGTGTGTCATTTCTAATCCTTCTAACAACATTAGAGGCCACGAATTTCACTTTTCTGAGGTAAATTCTGTGTCAAATGACTCCAAATTTGCTTACAATCTGGAAATTGGTAAAGGAATTAAGAATAAAAAAGATGGATTAATCCTGTATGAAACTCTTGCTTCGTATGGTCATCTTTATTTTGACAGCTCGAATTATGCTAAAAGATTTGTTGAAAATTGTTCGAAATTTTCAAGAAGATGAATTTTCTCTTAACAGCTTGAAAAGTGCATTAACAATTGCCGAAGCACAAGCACTTCCTCCCTTTCTACCACTATTTGTGATAAATGGTACATCTAAGTTCAGCAATTCCTCCTTAGATTCTGGGGCAGAAACAAATCCTACTGGAATTCCAACTAGAAGAGCTGGATTTGCTATTCCTTCTTTAATCAGTTGAATTACCTCCAAAAGTGCAGTAGGTGCATTCCCAATTACCACAACTCCACCATTCATTTGCGAAGCAGCCATTCTCATCGAGGTTTGAGCCCTAGTTTTGTTGTATTTTTTTGCTTCATTTGCAATATCTGGTTTTGAAATATTACATATCACTTCATTTCCAAATTCTTTAAGATTTTGTTTGTTTAAACCGCCGATAACTCCATTAACATCAACAATTATGTTGCATCCATTTTTTAGAGCAGTTATTCCATTAGAAATTGCATCTTTGTGAAAAATTATTTTATTTTTTTTTGCAAAATCAAAATCAGCAGTAGCATGAATTATCCGTCGAACTATCGGCCACTCAAGTTGATTATAATCATGAGAACCGATTTCATTTTCAATAATTTGCATGCTCTCCTCTTCAATTGATTGACCTTTTTCAGTTTGCATTTTCTACTTCTCTTGCTCTTTCAATAATTAAATCAATTATCTTGTTATCTGTGCCAATATGTTCTGTGATTAGCACTTTCTTTAAACTAGATTTTTCAACTGCTGGATTAAGGTCTTCAAAAATATCTCGTTTTACATGTGCACCTTTGTGCAAAAAGTAAAAAACAACTACCAAAACTTTTGGATTATTGTTCTGACATTTATCAATTCCTTGTTGAATGTTAGGCTCTTCAATTTCTAAAAAACAATGGTCAACATTTCGGTATGTATTTTGTAATCCATTTACAACATATTTTATGGATAGTTGGGCATTGGGATCTTTACTTCCATGACCAATAATCAGGACATCCACCTCATTTTTTGGAATTGTCATGTTATTTTTTGCAAGAGCTGAGCTAACTCGATCATCTACCAAATCTATCATTGTTTTGTGCATAGACATTGGTTTTGAAATGACAAATTTTACATCAGTATCTTTCTGGAACTTTATAGCACCGTTTACTGCAGCTTTTACTTTTTTTCCTGGATAAAGAAAATAAGGTACTATTGTAAGAGAGTCAATCTCATTTGAAAGACATTTTTTTATTCCTTCTTCTATATATGGTGGAATTACCTCTAAGAAACAATAATTTGAGAAAACATAATTTCTTTTTTCTTGAATTTTTTTACAAATTAAATCAAGCTCTTCTTTGGCTTCCTTTTCCCTACTTCCTCTGTCAATAAGTAATAATCCCCGTCTCAATTTGGGATCCTCGCTATTGCTATTGTCAAATCTGGAGGGAATTTTTGTTTTTCAACTACTAAACTACCTGCAGAGCTTTTGATTGCCGCAGCTTCAGAAACACTTGGAGTTCCCTCAAAGGCTTGTACGGTTTTTGATGGGTTTGGTATCTCAATTGTAGCTAATTCTTCTTTTTCAAAATATTCAATTGGAATTTCTAATTCCTTTCCTAAATTAATTAATCCATCAACGTCTTGTGTTTTTTTTATCGAAACGAATTTTGCAATTGAATTTACATCTAGTGCGAATTTTTCCAAACTTTGATTCAATCCTTCCTTGATTTTTTCTTTTGAAGTATCCCAATGTAAACCAACACCTACAACTAGAGAAGGTGGTCTGTAAACTACAGCATTTTTTAAAATATCTTTATCTTCAATTTTTTTATCAGAAATTATCAAAAATCCTTTTGACTTTGAATTTTTTAATTCATCTAATGTAGGAAAGACTGTCACATTAGAAGGAAGTTTTTTTCTCCATTCTGTATTTCCTACTTCTTGGTAAACTCCAATTTTTTCTTCATTTACCATAAATGCACTAATCTTTGTAACATTTGAATCATCAACTATTTTCCAACCAAATTCTCTTCCTAAAAGATCCACTGCAATGGTCTTGTTAACATCTGCTGCTGTTGTAATTACAGGTGTAGCACCTAATTTTTCTGCAATTTCTTCTGCAAGAGCGTTTGCGCCACCAAGATGGCCAGATAAAGTACTAATTACAAAATTTGTTTTATCATCAATTACAATTACAGCTGGATCCGACTTTTTGTCTTTCATATGTGGAGCTATTAGCCTAATTACTGCACCTAGAGAAAATAAACAAATTAGTGCATCATTTGTTTTGAAAAGCTCTGCAATTTTATTCCCACTTGGTTCAGAATACCATTGTATCTCAGAGTTATTATCTGAAAATTTTGAAGGAGCATAGATTTTCCATGAAGGAAATTGTTTTTTCAAATTTATTCCAATTTGTATTCCATTTTTTGTAATAGCTAATACTGATACTTTTTCCATGGAAGAAATTCTAATCAGTTTAATAAAATCCCTTACTTGGGATGTTTACCTAGTATTTTTCCATCAAAGTCAAACAATATGACGTCAATTGGAACCTTTTCTTCTGAGTGGGTTCGCATTTGTTTATAGACATCAGAGCAAACCTCATCAAAGAATCCTTCGATTTTATTTTCTTGGATAATCTCTTGAACGTGTCTTGCAGAATTTGCTTTTTTTACCTGTTCACAAACTTCTTGATTAGCATTACACCTACTTGCTATTCCAGCAAGAAAATTTGTATCAACCTTTGAACCCTTCACATGAGTTTGTTTAACTCCTGCTGCAATTTTTGCAAGTTTACCAATAAATCCTGCAACATATGCTTTTTTAATTTCTTTTTTTGCACACTGTTGAATGGTGTAACCTGCAAAATCCCCCATCTGTACAAAAGAATGTTCTGGCAGATCAACTATTTTTTTTGCAAACTCTTCACTTCTACCTCCTGTTGTGAGCACTACTGTATCATTTCCCATTGCTAAACTCACATCAAGATTTTGTCTAACTGATGCAGCAAAGGATGCTGTAGAGTATGGTATTACTATTCCACTAGTACCTAGTATTGAAATTCCTCCTAAAATTCCAAGACGTGGATTATCTGTTTTTGTAGCTAATTCTTTTCCTTTTGGAACCGATATTATTATTTTAATTCCATTTTTTTGCAGAATATTTTTAGCTACAGCAGTTACATTTTCAAGAATCATTTTTTTGGGAGTAGGATTTATCGCAGGTTGGTTAATTTCTAAACCAAGACCAGGCTTTGTTACTATTCCAACACCTTCTCCTCCCCCAATTTCTATTTGATTAACGTTTTTTGTTAATGATAAATCAACAACAATCTCTGCTTCATGAGTCACGTCTGGATCATCTCCTCCGTCTTTGATAACTGAGCATTTTGCTTTAGTGTCACTGAATTCACAACTATGAATCTTAATTGGTATTGTATTTCCTTTTGGAAGAGTTACTTCTACAGAATCAATTTTTTTTTGATTAATTATTGCTAAAATACAGGCTATTGATGATGCAGTGGATGCAGTACCTGTTGTAAAACCAGTTCTAAGTTTTTTGGATTGTTGTTCTGTCACATTGAAATTGTTCGTTTTTGTGTATTAACTCTTATCTCAAGATTTCTAGTACCAAGGCAAAATTTTCAATATGAGATATATGATATCGTTAAACTAACTACTATGCAGTCTCGATCATGCCTAAACATACCAATTTACGAATAGCCATTACTGGTGCTAACGGATTTGTGGCAAAAAATGTGAGAAATTACCTACACAATAAGGGAATTGAATTAATTGGCATTGCTAGAACAAATTTTCAGAATTATAAATCTGAAATAAAGTTAATTTCATCTGAATTCAAAGAACAAAATCTTTTATCAAAACTCAAAACATGTAACGCATTAATACATTTGATAGGTTCTGGCAGACAAAGCTCATATGCTGATTATGAAAGTGTTAATGTAGAAATTACCACAAAAATTGTTGAACTATGTAAAAAAGCAAAAATAAAAAAAATTGTATACATAAGTGGTCTTGGAGTTTCTAAAGATTCAACACTAGGCTATTTTATTTCCAAATTTAAAGCAGAACAACAAATTATCAAATCTGGTTTAGATTACACAATATTTAGATCATCATACATTATAGGAAATGGAGATCCATTAACTAAGAACCTTAATCGACAAATAAAGAAAGGTTTGATAATAATTCCAGGATCTGGGAAATATAATATACAACCAATTTTTGTTAACGATGTTGCTAATGTGATTTGGAAAGCTGTAATATCAAAAAAATTCTCAAATAAAATTTTGGATTTAGTAGGACCAGAAAAAGTTTCTTTTAACGAATTTGTTAAGGTTTTCAACAACAAATCCAAAACCAAAATTCAAAATATTGACCTTGAGAAGGTTTACTACAAAGCCTTGCACAATTCTGACAGTGAGTATGGACCAGACGATCTAAGTATTTTGGTAGGTGACTTTGCCGGTAATTATAAAAAATTAAAGAATCTTGCTGGCTTTGAATTTAGAAAATATAGAGAAGTTTTACATTCCAGCAGCGTGTCTTAATAGATCCGCTTTATCAGTTCGTTCCCATCTAAATTCAGGCTCGTTTCTGCCAAAATGACCATAGACAGCAGTTTTTTTGTATATTGGTTTTTTCAAATCTAAATGTGATATTATTGCAGCCGGTCTCATGTCAAAATGTTTTCTTACCAAATTTTCAATATCTTCTTCTGGAATTTTGCTTGTACTAAAAGTATTAACCATTAAGGATACTGGTTCGGCAACACCAATGGCGTATGCCACTTGAACTTCACATTTTTCAGCAATTCCTGAGGCAACTATATTTTTTGCAATATACCTGCACATGTAACATGCTGATCTATCTACTTTGGAAGGATCTTTTCCTGAAAAAGCTCCTCCACCATGTCTACCTTGACCACCATATGTGTCCACAATAATTTTTCTTCCTGTTAATCCTGCGTCGGCATGAGGTCCACCAATTTCAAATTTTCCAGTAGGATTTACATGAATTTTAATATCATCACTCCAAAGATTACCACACACTGGTTTGATGACTTTATCTATCACTGCATTTGTTATTTCATGATTTGAAATCTCTGGTGCATGTTGAGTTGAAATTACAATAGTTTCAATTTTTTTTGGTTTTCCATCTTCGTATTCTATAGAAACTTGAGATTTTCCATCTGGTCTTAACCAAGACAATTCTCCTGATTTTCTTACCTCTGAAAGTTTTTTGGTTAATTTATGTGCAATTATAATTGGCATGGGCATAAATTCTTCTGTTTCATTAGTAGCAAAACCAAACATTAATCCTTGATCACCTGCACCTTGTTCTTTGTCATCATTTGCAGTAATTCCTTGACTAATATCTGGACTCTGAGCATGCAATTTTAAAATAATTTCACAAGAACTTGCGTCAAACTCTAGCTCTGGTTTATCATATCCAATTTCTCTAATTGTTTTCCTGACCAATTCCTCCTGTGCACGTTCATCAAATTTAGCTTTGGAGGTAACTTCTCCTGCAACTGCAACAAATCCTGAGGTTACTAATGTTTCAACGGCAACCCGTGATTCGGGATCTTGTCTTATGTATTCGTCTAAAATAGCATCAGAAATTTGGTCACAAACCTTGTCTGGATGGCCTTCTGTTACGGATTCAGACGTAAAAAGAAAGCTTCTTACCATTTGAACCACTTAATGTGAACTATAGTTCATTTTCTAACTTGATAAAAAGAACGTTATTTCCCCTTACAATGACTCTGCCATAATTTGCTATAACCTTATCATCTTTGAGTTCTTCGGCATCAGTCATTATCAAATTCATATACGAATCAACATTATCCATTTTTCCTTTGTATTCTACCTCATTTTTCAATCTGACTAAAACATTTTTCTTGACATTTTTTTGGAGTGTTGTTAGTGGTCTCTTAGCGCCTGATTGTGACAACGAGTATTCAATTTGCATACGATTTTATCCATCATAAAAGCCTTGCCTCTTTGAACTTCATAATGAAATTCCTTTAATTTTCGTTTTTCTTTACATTATTAGTAAATGATTAACACTGGTATCAAAAAATTAGATCAATTATTAGATGGTGGTATCAAAAATGGAATAATAACAGATATTTTTGGAGCAAATGGAACTGGAAAAACCCAACTTGCAATGCAAATTTCTATTAATTCTCTAAAACAAGGCGGTAAAATTCTATTTCTGGATACAACTGGAGAATTTAGACCTGAAAGAATGCTTGAAATAATTAAATCTCAAAATCTAAACTCATCCCTTCTGGATAATGTATTCGTTGGAAGAATTACCAATACTGCAGAGCAAATCCAATTTTTATCAAAATTAATCCAGATGAATAATTTTTCATTAGTTGTTATTGATAATGTTAGTGATTTATTTTCGTTTGAATATTCAAAAAAAGAACAAACTTTAGAAAAAAATTCTTCTTTTATGAAGTATATGCATGATTTATCATTAATTGCTATTCAAAAAAAAATTCCAATAGTTGTAACTAATATAGTTAGAAACATTGGAGATTTAGAACTAGAAAATTTAGATAAATCAATTAGCATGTTTACTCATCTAAAAATTAAACTAATAAAAAATGGCAATGGGTATGTAGGAGAAATATTTCCTTCCTATCTTGGAAAAAGGAAATTCTCCTACCTGATTACACCAGAAGGATTGACGGAATCATCTTAATCTATTTAACCATGAAAAAAAAGAATCTTAATTATGGCAGGAATATTTGATTCCATTCCTTTAATCACAATTATTTTATTTGCATTAGGCTTAGTTGGCGTTATGGTTTATGAGCGTGCTAAAACAAGACAGGACGAAAAAACCAATACTTGATCCTTTTTTAGTTTCCAAGTTCAAATCACTTGGATTCAAACAACTAACAGAAATTCAGAAAAAAGCCGTTCCCTTAATTTTCCAAAAAAAAGACTCTTTGGTAATAGCCGCTACAGGTTCAGGAAAAACTGAATGTTCAGTGATTCCGATTTTCTCTCATCTAAAAAAGTCAAAAAAAACTGGGAAGATAAAATGTTTGTATATTACACCTTTGAGAGCACTGAACCGAGATATATTTAGAAGGATAATTAGATACGCAAAAAACGATGGATTGACAATAGAAATTAGGCACGGTGATACTCCTCAGTCTACTAGAAAAAAAATTTCAAGCAATCCACCTGATGTTTTAATAACAACTCCAGAAACTCTTGTAATTCTTTTGACTCAATCAAAAATGCTACAGGCACTATCAGATTTGGAGTGGATTGTAATTGATGAAGTACATGAATTGTTGGGTAATGAGCGTGGTGCACAACTATCTCTAAGTCTTGAAAGACTTCAACTAAATTCAAAAATAGAAATTACAAGAATAGGTTTATCAGCAACTATTGGAAATGCTGTAGAATCTGCTAAATTTGTAGTGGGTTCCAAAAGAAAGTATAAAATCATTCAAGACAACACATTACGAAAATATGATGTACAAGTAAAGTATATCGATGGAACGATTTCAGATACCGCCGAATATATAATAGATTTTGTAACAAAACAAAATCTAAAATCTCCAATCCTGTTATTCACAAATACGCGAGGCGAAGCTGAGTTTTTGGCTTCTATTTTAAAAGAAAAATCAATTATCAACATAGAACTGCATCATGGTTCATTATCAAGACAGGTTAGAGAAGAAACCGAAAGTAAACTAAAAGAAGGAAAATCTGGTATCGTTGTATGTACTTCATCACTTGAACTTGGTTTGGATATAGGATCAGTAGAATTGGTTATTCATTATGGTTCTCCAAGACAGGTATCAAAACTTGTTCAACGAATTGGTAGAAGCAAACATAGTCGAAGTGCGTCAGCTAAGGGATTAATTGTAACAAATAGTGCTGATGATGAATTTGAAAGCAAAGCAATACTTGAAAGAGTAAAAGAAGGCTCAGTTGAAGAAAGTAAAATTCATGATGGTTCGTTGGATGTTTTGGCACATCATCTTGTAGGTATGACAATACAATTTGGTGAGGTTTCAGTTGAACAGGCTTTTTCCATGGTTACCAAAGCCTATCCATTTAGAAACATGACTCTTGAAGATTTTTCTAGCGTATTAGAACTCATAGATTCGAATTATTTACTATTTTTTGACAAAGAAAGAATGACATTTAGAAAAAAAGGTCGTACTTTTAGATATTATTTTGAAAACCTCTCTACAATACCTGATATTTTGAAATTCAAGGTGTTTGATTCAGTTAGTAAGAAAATTATCGGTACTCTAGATCAAAGATTTGTAGGTGATTTTGGAGATCCTGGAAATATTTTTGTGCTTAGAGGAATGCAATGGCGAATTAATAACGTAGATGAAAAATCATTTAAAGTAAATGTAGAACCTATCCGTTCCTCGGGAATAACGGTTCCCTATTGGGAGGGTGAAAACATTCCAGTTGATTATAGAACTGCACAAAAAGTAGGCTTGTTTAGAACAAAAGTAAAACTTGGTTCTGCAACATTACTTAATCGAGCAATTTTACAGTTTAATCTTAGTTCAATTCCCGATGAAAAAACTATAGTTACTGAATCATTGAAAAGCCAAAGCATTGTAGTTTTACACGCATGTTTTGGAACAAAAATAAATTCAACACTTTCAACATTGCTCTCTTCTATGCTTTCTGCAAGATTAGGATATTTGGTTGAATCAAGGTCAGATGCGTATAGAATTGTGCTATCATCCAATGCTAGAATTACTGAAAAACAAATTACTGATGTTCTAAGAGACGAATATGATCTTTATGTAATTGTAACTGCATCCCTTACTGGAACTCATAATGTAAATTGGAGGACATGGTGCGTAGCAAAAAAATTTGGTGTAGTTGGAAGGGGAGCAATTTATGAAAGAAAATCGGCAAGATTTCTTTATGAAAGGTATTCAAAAACTCCACTTGTAAAAGAAGCCTTACGTGAATTATTTCATGATAAATATGATCTAAAAAATACAGGAATTCTATTAAAAAAAATTAGAAATAATGACATTCAAATAAAGTGGTTTGATGTTGACCGATTTTCCAAATTGGCAGAGCCCATATTAGATAACACCACAAAATACTATGCTTCCCCATCAAGTATAGATAAAGGACTTTTGAATATGGTCAAAACCCGTCTATTAAAAACAAAACATAGGCTTTTGTGTGTAAGATGTGGAAGGTGGGAACGAGTTGTGACTACCAAAGATGTCAAAAATTCCCTTTCATGTCCATATTGTAAAGCCAGACAAATTACTGCCACATTTTATTCTGACTATGATTTGCAAAAAATTATTCAAAAAAAACACCAAGGAAAAAAGATCTCTTCAGATGAAAATCACAGGTTTGATCGTGCCTGGAAAGTATCCTCCTTAATAGAAAACTTTGGAAAAACTGCTCTAATTGTTTTGTCAGGTTATGGAATTGGAGCAGATACTGCTGCACGAATCCTTAGAAATATGGTAGATGATGAAAATCTCTATAAGCAAATTTACCAAGCTGAGAGGCAGTACGTTATGACCAGAGGGTTTTGGGATTCTTAGTTTTTCTTACTAATTATGGAAAATTGAGTCAAAAACAATTCTGTTTTGTCCTCAAGACCAGCTCGTGCAGTTACTCCAGTAATTGAAAGAATTTCACCCAAAGAACATTTGTCAAGAAGTCTTGCTTGATTTCTCCAACCTTTAATCCAAATTGGACCTGAATCATCTTCAACATACATCTCAGATAAAGAAATTGATTCACCTGTTTTAGTTTGTACCTCACGTCTCTCTGGTTTTTTCAATACAATAGCTTCTATACAATAGTCACTTCCAACCTTTACGTCAGAAATTTTTGTTCGCAGATCTGATTGTGAGGGTATTGTTCCATCATCTTCAATTTTTCTTACAAGTGAATCGGAATCAATTGTGACAGAGTTACCATATGCTTTAGAAGGAATACATTCAAGGACATCGCCAAGCATAAACTCACTTGTTGCACCAGCTAAATCTTTAATGTTGAAAAGATTTTTCTTATTATCAACACAAAGTAAATTTGTACTACCTGAATCATTTTGTGACCTAGATATCATCCTTAAAACAATTGGTTCTGCTTCTTTTCCCTCAATTTCAACAATTGTTGCCTCGCTTCCATGAATTTCCAAACCTTGATTACCAGTTTTTGTTCTAACTCCAAGAAGTCTTGCTTTTGCTCCTGGAACTATTACTTTAGGAATAGAAGACTCATCTTTTCCCCATAAAACCACTCTAGTAGTATTTCCATCAGTTCCTTTCAGTCTCATTCTAAGAGCTTTTCCAGGTTGACCTCGTGAATTTGTAAACTCCATTCCACTAATTAATCCGTCCACTGTGCCAGAGACTACTAGATTTTTTTCGTTTTCTTTAACTGAACTAACATCTTTTGTTATTGATTCTATGGAAGGAATTTTACTTTCTGTGGCTGAAGTCTCAATATTAGAACCAGAACCGACGTTTATTGTGGGACTGCCATCAAGATCAGATTTTACATATGCTTTTAAGATTTTAATTAAATCACCTGGTTTCAGATCTTCAATTCCAGGAAGATTTGCTTTTTCATCCCAGAGCTTAACACTTGCAGTTGAATCACCGTCATATACTGTCATTGTTCGTAAAAAGAAGGGCGAACCGTCTTTTCGCGAATACTGCTTTGCCGGAGACATATTTAACACACGAGTTTCCAATGAAATTTCTTTAGCACCCACATAGAGGTCCTTTAGACCCATTTCCACTTTAAGAGGTTCTGTAAGTGATATTCCTAGATCAGATGCAATAAGAAAAAGCGCTCCTTGATCCGTTAGATATCCCGCGCCAATTTTTTCCTTTTTTTCTTTTATTCTTGATTCAATATCTGGACGTGTAAATTCTGGTTTTTGTTCTAGAAGTTTGTTAAGAAGATTTTCAAATTCAGACATTTCAGTCTCTGTTATTTTAGTGTCTTAATAAAAATTTCATTAACTAAATTAGTGGGTAGATCGGAGCTCAGTTCATGTCATGTATAGTTGCAAACTCACTTTACAAATCGTATGGTTCTGTAAAAGCTGTTGATGAGATAGACCTATCTGTAAAATCAGGGCAAGTATTCGGATTTCTAGGTCCCAACGGGGCTGGAAAATCTACAACGATCAAACTATTGACAACTCTTATTCCACCAACTAGTGGGAAATTGAACATTTTAGGTATTGATGCTATAAAAAATCCATTACAAGTTAGAAATAGAATTGGGGTAGTTTTGCAACAACCAAGCTATGAACCAACTCTTTCAGTTGAAAAATCACTTGAAAAATACGGAATGATGTGGGATGTTAAACGAAAAGAACGAAAAGATAGGGTTGAGGAGTTAATTTCAGTTTTTGATTTAAAAGATATTCGAAAAAAGCGAAATGAAGATTTGTCTATAGGCCAAAGGCGCAGGGTTCAGGTAGCACGTGAATTCATGCATGATATGGAACTATTATTTTTAGATGAACCCACAGTAGGACTAGATCCTAATGCAAGGCGTCAGCTTTTAGATTTTTTGAAATCCAAAGTTAATTCTGGTCTTACCATATTTTTTACAACGCATGTGTTGACAGAAGCTGAATACATTTGTGATGAAATAGCCATAATAAATAGGGGAAAAATCATTGCTGTAGATTCTCCAGACGAATTAAAAAATAGATTCGGTCATGCAAAGACGATCAAAATACATATTTCAGAAGTTCAAAAGAAAATAAGTGATCTTTTATCTAACGTAAAAGATTGTAAAATTGATTTTAACACGGGAACAAACATTACAATAAATTCTGATGAATCAGAAGTTGTTTTAATGAAGATATTACAAATTTTGAACACAAATCATATCAATATAGAAGATCTTTCTGCAGTGCCTACAAGCCTAGAAGAAATATTTCTTAAAGTAGTTGGAGATTCAAATGCATCCAGTAATTAGGTTAGTTAACAGAAATCTCACAATTTCCATCAATCCAGGATTTTTGATTTGGCAGGTTATTTTTCCTCTTATCTACATTTTTGTGGCCGGCTTTGCTTATACCTCCTTAATTGACAAAGTGCCATTTGAAAATAGGGAACTTAATTATCCTGCGTATCTGGCAACTGGAATGATTGGGTTTAACATTATGAATAGTACATTGATTTCAGGAATTATTATCTGGAATGATAGACGACACGGAATGTTTGAACAGATTTTGGCAGGCCCATTTACCAGAGCTAATTACATTCTGAGTAATGTTTGCACAATTGGAATTGTAGGTCTAGTCAGTGCTACACTTATTGCGTTATTTGGATTTCTAGTTTTTTTTGAATCGGCAGAATTTAGTTTAATTACAATTCCAGTAATTGTTTTTGCTTCTATTACTGGTTCTTTATTATTTGGTTCAATTGCGTCTATAATTTCAACTAGAATTCGTTCTAGTGAAGGATTTAATGTAATTATTAATACAGTATTCTTGTTTTTTGCTTTTGTCAGTACAGCATTTTATCCTGCATCTGGTGCACCAGAACCACTTGCCACTGCATTTTACCTTAATCCATTAACTTACTTGGTTGATGTAATTAGGGCTGGAATTTTTGATACATTTACTGATTTTGTCTTATTAGAAATGTTAGTTTTGGTAATACTCTCTACTGGATTTTTCATAATGGCAACAAAATTGCTAATAAAATTAGATTTCTAAAATGTAGAAATTTTTGTAAAATAATTGAATAGCCCGGCCCAGATTCGAACTGGGGTCAAAGGCTCCAAGGGCCCCTATGCTTGACCACTACATTCGGCGGATTTAATCCTCTACCGGGCTGCCGGACGAAAGGGGTTGTCTAGAGTCCCTTAATGTTATTTTCTATTGAAGATGATAAATAAAAAAGGAACAATATTGAATTTTTTTTTGGAATTTTAATCCATTGTTTTCATAACTTTTACAAGTTTCTTGAAAGGATCTTCCATTGAATCTAAAGCCTTTTTAGCTCTTTTTTGGTTTTTAACATTTGAATTTCTAATTAGTAGTTTAATTGCATGAACGATTTTTTTTGGATTTGTTTCTCTTTTTACTAATTTCTGCTTTACAAGATAATTTTCTATAAAATTAGGAACTGCATTATATGAAATAGTTGGTACCCCAAGTAAAGCAGATTCAGCAGTCATTGTACCTCCTGAACCGAGAAATATATCGACATTTGTTAATAATGCCTTTCCATCCACAACTTTTTTTAAAATATTTATTTTCTTTCCAAAAGTTTTACTCAAGAATTTAATTTGGGCTGGATATCTACCCAAAATAACAATCTCTTCGTTTCTAAATTCTTTGATAACAGCTTTTATGATTGGAATTATTTTACTTTTATTTTTCAAAGTATAAGCAGCCTGATCCTCTTCTACTCTTATCAGAATGATTTTTTTTGATTTTTTATTAAATGGAAGTTTAATTTTATTTTGAATTTTATGTTTAGCGATTAGTGCTGCATCAATTGCTTTATACTGTGTAATATTTTTGGAGTCAATGCCGAATTTTGTAAATTCTTCTTTCGGAATCACCCATGGAATAAGTAATTTTTGAACAAGAGGTATTGATAATTTCATGACTGCTTGAGCATGAGGAGAATCTGAAAAAGCAATATGTTTTATCCCTAATCCAAATGAAACTCTTGCTGCTTCTGGGGAACACAAACTTACAGTAATGTCTGGAATTTGTTTTTTGATAATTTTTGAAAGTAGATTCATTCTTTGAATACTTGCATTTAATTTGTGATAATTTTCCCCACCCCCATGTTTTCCAACAAAAATTAGGTTCAATTTTCTCATTTTTGCAAGCTTATTTACTTCTCGATAATTTCTGGAGGTACAAATTACTTGGTGTTTTTTTCGTAATTCTTTAATCATGGGTTCAAAAAACAGCAATTGTTTTGGAGTAAGGATATCAAACCATATTTTCAAGTATTTTTGATTGATTTAGGAAGTTCAATAAGTTTTTCTTGGCCTATTTGCCTAGCTCAAATGAAATGGGAGGGGCAAAAGTTGTTGTTTTTGGTCTAAGTACAGAAGGTTATGCTCTAGCATGTCAGATGGCCATTAAAGGGGCAGATGTATACATAATAGATGAATCCACTCCTTCCGCAATTTCCATCAATTCAGATATTGCAAAAACCTATCCAAATGTCTCATCTCTAAAAGAAGATGAACCTTTATTGTCTATGGAACCTATTGACGTTGCAATTTCAAAAGCAAAATATCTATTCTTTACTCCAAGAATCAGAAAAACAGGTCAAGACACAAAGACCGAAGTAAATTCCAAATTTAAAGAGGCATTATCTTCATTAAAAAAAGGAAGCTCTGTAATTTACAATCTCCCTACTGGATTTGGAGGAAATAATGAAAATATCTCACTATTAGAACATGTTACAGGTTTTGAAGTTGGAAAGTCAATATCATACTTCTATTATCCTCTTGGAGATCCTTCTCAAACTCCTACCGTAATTGGTTCATTCAATGGAAAAGAGGATAGCAAATTAGGAGAATTATTAACAAGTGGCAAAAAAGAAAAAAAATTTGTAGCTCTTTCCTCCGCGGAACATTTTCATGCTATAAACACTCTATCTCGATTTTCTGGATTATGTAGTATTCTTGAAGTGTGTAGATTTGCTCGAGATGATATAACTAAAAATGATCTTTCCTCAGACAAATTCAATGACATATTTCTCGATGATATGATAAATGGTCTTTATGATCTGCGTTCTTTAGGTTCTTCTTTTGAAGGTGCAAATACACTCATGTATTTGATTAATGGAAGTTTAAAAGGAATTGATGGATATATCAAGCGCTTAATAGACGAGATAAGATCAACTCTCAAGAAAAATGATCTTAAAGCTAGCAGAACGAAAATTGCTCTATCTTGGACATTAGATCAACATACCATGAGAGGTGATAAGATTGAGATGCTTGAAAATCTTACTACCAGATTACGAGATTACATTGGTGATGTTGAGACCTACGAAGGTCCTAATTTCGATCTATTCCATAGCGATAAAACAACAGTTGTTATCGTTTGTTCTAAATTTGATTATGAAAATATCATGAAAAAACGAAAAGACACAGATCTAATCATGATTAAAACTAATCCCTTATGTTCAATAATTCAATAAAAATAAAATTAGCTAAGAAGAGAGCATCATTGATTTGTCCAAAGAAGAAAGTGAAATTCCTATTGAAGTGAAGGAAGAAGAACCTTCTGAATTGTCAGAGGAATCATTTTCAGATATTAACCAAGAAGAATCTGAAAGTAAAATTGAATCTAAGGAAATACCAGATGATTTACAAGAATTACTGGAAAAGCAGAAAGAAACTCTTGCAACATGTGAAGAAGAACTAAAACACTCTTTGGCTGACTATCAAAATTTAGAACGAAAAACAAAATCAGATATTGAAAAAGGAGTAAAAACTAAAATCGATCAATTTATGTTAAAATTCATTTCAATTTACGATGATTTTATTCGTGCAAAAACCATTCTTGCAGAACAAAAAGTAAATGTATCAGGACTAGAATCAATTTTAAAAAATATGGACTCGTTGTTGTCAGAATATAATGTTAAACCAATAAATGCACTTGGAGAAATTTTTGACCCTAATCTACATGAAGCCGTTTCAGTAATAGAAGATTCAACTCTTGATGATGGAACTATTACAAAAGAAATCAGGAAGGGATATATTTCTCAAAATCGGCTAATTAGGCCAACCATCGTTGAAATATCAAAAAAATCAAATTTAGAAAAATCTGAAGGTAAGTAATATGACAAAAATAATTGGAATTGATTTAGGAACAAGTAATTCAGCTGCAGCAGTAATGATGGGTGGCAAACCAACTCTTATTCCAGCTGCTGAAGGAACTACTATTGGAGGAAAAGCCTTTCCCTCTTATGTTGCATTTACTAAAGGGGGGGAACTTTTAGTTGGTGAACCAGCTAGACGACAAGCTGTTACAAATCCTGATAACACTATTTTAGCTACAAAAAGAAAGATGGGTACTGATCATATTTACAATATACAAGGTAAAGAGTACAAACCTCAACAAATCTCTGCATTTATTTTACAAAAAATAAAAAAAGATTCTGAAGCTTTTATTGGAGAAAAAATCCAAAAAGCGGTAATAACAGTTCCTGCGTATTTTGATGATAACCAGCGCCAGGCAACTAAAGATGCAGGTACTATAGCAGGTCTTGAAGTGGCCAGAATTATTAACGAACCAACTGCGGCCTCTCTTGCATTTGGTCTGGATAAATCTAAACAAGACATGAAGATCCTTGTTTTTGATTTTGGTGGTGGAACTCTTGATGTTACCATCATGGAAATGGGAGGAGGAGTTTTTGAAGTTATGAGTACTTCTGGTGACACACAACTAGGTGGAACTGATATGGATAAAGCAATAATCGATTATGTAATTGATGATTTTAGAAAAAAAACAGGCATTGATCTTTCTAAAGATAGTACTACTATGACTAGAATTAGAGAAGCAGCAGAAAAAGCAAAGATAGAGCTTTCAACAGTTATGGAAACTGACATTAACTTACCTTTTATTTCCCATGATCCCTCATCAGGTACACAAAATTTGGAAATGAAGTTAACTAGAGCTAAACTTGAAGAGCTGATTAACCCTATTGTAGAACGCTGTAAACCATCAATAGAAAAGGCACTTGAAGATGCAAAACTTTCTGGATCTGATATATCACAAATTGTATTAATTGGAGGACCTACTAGAGCTCCCTTAGTTAAGAAATTTGTTGCAACCACAGTTGGAAAAGAACCAGAATCTGGAGTCGATCCAATGGAGGCAGTAGCATTAGGTGCTGCAATTCAAGCTGGAATAATTGCAGGTGATGTTTCAAGTGACATTGTTTTACTGGATGTAACGCCATTAACACTTGGCATTGAAACGTTGGGAGGAGTACGAGAACCATTAATTGAACGAAATACTACCATTCCAACTTCAAAAAACAAAGTCTTCACAACAGCTGCGGATAATCAAACTGCTGTTACCATTCATGTAGTTCAAGGAGAAAGACCCATGGCAGCTGATAATGTCTCTCTTGGAAGTTTTAATCTTACAGATGTTCCACCCGCACCAAGAGGAGTCCCACAAATTGATGTTAAATTTGATATTGATGCAAACGGCATTCTTAATGTAACTGCAAAAGATCTTGGAACTAAGAAAGAAGCAAAAATAACAATTGAGGCAGGTTCAAAGTTATCAAAAGAAGAAATTGATAAACTAAAAGAAGACGCAGAGAAATTTGCCGACGAAGACAAAAAGAAAAAGGAATCTATTGATATTAAAAATGAAGCTGAAAGTTATATCTATACCACAGAAAAATTAATTTCTCAAGATCTAAAAGATAAGATAACGCAAGAAAAAGGTATCAAAATAACTGATGCTATAAGAGAACTAAAAGAAGTTTTAAACAAAGATTCTAGTCAGATAAAACCAAAATTAGATGCCTTAAAATCTATTGTTAATGAAGTCACAACCGAACTTTACAAAAATGTCACTCCCCCTCCAGGGGCTGAACAACAATCAGCTGGTCAACAACAATCTGGTCAGGAACAAAAAACAACTGAAGGAACTGAATCAGCATCCGCTTCAGAACAAGAAAACAGCAAAAATTCTGGAAGTTCCTCAAACTAGATAATTTATACTTCCAAAGAAAATATTAGCACTATCCATGAGCGCAAAACGCGATTATTATGAAGTTATAGGAGTAACTAAAACATCTTCTATAGATGAAATTAAAGCTCAATACAGAAAATTAGCTTTAAAGTTTCATCCTGATAGAAACAAATCAGCTGACGCTGCAGAACATTTCAAAGAGATTTCTGAAGCATATGCAGTATTATCAGATAATGAAAAAAGAAAATTATACGATCAATATGGACATGCAGGCGTAGATGGAAAATATACCACAGAAGATATTTTCAAAGGAGCAAGTGGAAACTTTGATGACATATTTAGTGATCTTTTCGGTCGTTCAAGTACTGGAGGATTTGAATCGATTTTTGAAACTCTTCTAGGAAGGGGTGGAAGGTTTGGTGGATTTGGTGGATTTGGGAGACAAAGAGGATCAGATTTACTTTATGAAACCTCCATAACACTTGAAGATGTTCTTCATGGGAAACACGTAGAAATTGATCTTCATAAAAACGTGAACTGTGAATCATGCAGCGGTACTGGATGTGCACCAGGCAGTTCAAAAATAACTTGTTCTTCATGTAATGGTCAAGGTCAGGTACGACTAACAAGAAGGATGGGATTTGCTTCGTTTGTAACTGTGGGACCTTGTAACTCATGTCATGGACAAGGCAAGATAATTGAAAAACCGTGTAAAAATTGTAAAGGAAAGGGAAAAACAAAAGGAATAAGACATTTACCATTTGATATTCCTCCTGGGATTGATACAGGGGATTATACCATTCCAGAAGAAGGTGAAACAATTCCTGATGGAATTAGCGGTGATTTGATCGTAAGAATAAGAGTTCAATCACATCCAAAATTTAAGAGAGATGGAGCAGATGTGTTTTTTGATGCACAAATAACTATGGTTGAAGCCAGTCTAGGAAAAACCATCGAAGTTCCTACCTTGGAAAAACCAGAAAAAATTAAGGTTGAACAGGGAAGTCAACCAAACACAATCATTAAATTGAAAGGAAAAGGGTTACCTCGACAAAATTCTCGAGGCCGTGGAGATCAATTTGTAAGATTAGTAGTAAATATTCCTCATAAGCTCAACAAACAGCAAAGAAACCTTTTAGAAGATTTTGATAAAACCTTTGATTAAAACAAAAATGCAATTTTTTGATTATTTAATTTATTTTTCTGATTTTCTAATTATTATGTGATGTCCTTGTCGAATGTGTGCGGCATGACTGTCTTTAATTAACTCTGCAATTTTAGATTCTGGATAATATTTTACATTATACTTTCCAAGAACTTTATTACAATTATTACAAAAAATCTCTCTATACTTCATTTACAATTATCTTATTTCTGATTATGGTTAAATTTTTGTTTATCCTATAAAGAAACTTATTCCAGATTTCTAAATTCTATATTGCGGGGGTCGCCCAGCCTGGTCAAAGGCGTAAGGTTCAGGTCCTTATCTCCTAGGAGTTCGTGGGTTCAAATCCCACCTCCCGCACTAAATTAATCAAAGTTACATTAACGAAATACCTTTAAACAATAGTAATTACAAAGAACGATATGGGCAAAGTAGTAAGAATAGGTGGACGAGGAACATCAAGAAGGATAATTGAAAAACCTGAAGACAAATGGACCGGAGAAGCATACAGAGATTATCAGAAAAAAAAGAAAGACGCTACAAAAGATGTCTATATTAGTATGGGACGTGGAACAAAGAAAATTAAACTTGGTGATATTTCAGAAACATCCGGTAGACCTACTGGAAAAGGCAGATGGGTTTCAACCGGAAGAGGAACTGGAAGACGCAAGATAAAATAAAGGCAACAAAATTTCTTTATCTATATTTATTTTCTTCGCAGTACCAGAACTTTATTTTTTATTATCTAAATAATTCTGGATTTTCTCTTTTAATAGTTGATTTACTTTTTCACCAGAAGCCTTTCCTCTCACCATTTTCATTGTTAATCCCATTAAAGCACCAATTGAATGAAGACCTTGACCGTCTATAATAGATTGATTTTCTTTAATTATAGTCTCACAAATCTTCTCTAATTCCTTATCATCAATCATTCCTACTTTTCCTTTTTGGATTGCTTCTTCCACAGAACTTGCCTCTCCAGCCATGATTTTTTCAAAAATTATTTCCATGGATTCTTTTGTTATTTTTTCTTTTATTAGAAGGTCAAAGGATTTGAGAATTTCTTCAGTTTTTAACAATGTTGAATCTAGACCTTGCCTTTCTAAATTAGTGATTGTAGAACAAAGTATAGATGCTACAAAGTTTGGTGAATTTAGTTTATCTGAACAAATTTTTTCAAATAAATCTAAATAATTTGAATCAAAAATTTGTTCTGCTAGCTGAGGATTAAGTTGATAATTTTTTTGAAGATCAGCTAAAGATTCATGCCATGATTTAGGAATATTCTTTTTTGCAAATTCTATTTCTTCTTTAGTTACTTTAACAGGAAATATGTCTGTCTCAGGATACATTCTTGATGCTCCAGGTCTTGGTCTAAGAAAAACTGTTTCTCCAGATTGCGTCGCTAATCTTGTTTCAGCAGGAACTCCATTTTTTGCATCCTCAATCCTATTGATGATAGAATCTATTGCAAAATCAATTTTGGAACCTTTTCCTGCAATTATTATAAAACTATCATTCTGACTAATACTTAGTTGTTCTTTTATTTTTTCAATATCTAACTTTTCTATTCCATAATTTGGAAGTTCATCTAAATGAAAAATTCCACCAATTCCAAAAAATCTAACTAGTTGACCTAATTCTTTACCAAGTCTTATCCCTTCATAAGGTGAATAACTTAACATTCCTGCAAAATTTTTAATTTTAATTGCATGAATTGAAGCTCCGTCATTAATCGCTTTTTGTATTATTTTTGATTTACAACTTTTCAAAAGATTAATTATATCATAAACATCATTCTGTCTAGAGATTTTCACTAATTGTTTTTGTTTAATCTTCTGTGCAATTTTGAGAAGTCCATGTTGTCTTTTAGCTTCGTATTCTACTACTTTTTCAAGTTGATCTAACTGTTGAACACCCTTTACTTCAACTACACCACTATTATTTACTGAGACATTCACATCTTGCCTAATTGAACCTAATCCTCTTGTAACTTTCCTAGTAGTACGTAGTAGACGGCCTAAGGATAGAGCAATTTTTCTTATCTCAGAAGGGCTTGAACTAACTGGTTCCAAGGCAATTTCTACAAGGGGAATTCCTAAACGATCAAGACTAAACTCTCTAACGTTTTCTTTATCTTTTAGTAATTTTGCAGCGTCCTCTTCTAGGCATATTGATTGAACGCCTACTTTTTTCCCATTTACCTCAATATACCCTCCTTGAGATACCAGAAGAGTTCTTTGGAATCCCGAAGTGTTAGAGCCATCTATTACAATCTTTCTCATAGGATAAATTTCACCGAAAATGTTTGAATTTAATGCACAAGAAATTAGTACTGCAATATTTTTTGCATCCAAATCAAGTTCGTGAGGAGGCTCTTCATCTCGTTCTACTAGACAACTACTACCTGGATTTGTATAGTATACCATTGTTTTAGATTTCGTACTTTCAAATAGAGCAGCGGGATCATATTCCCCTAACTCACTTTTAGATGCTCTTAATTTACGTGAGAATTTAGAAGTGAATTCATCGGTTTCTGCAGGGAAACAGTTACAAAACAATTTTTTATTTGTTGAAAGTTGCTGATGAATTTCTAATCCAACTTTTAACCCAATATCATCAATTTTTAATTCTGACACTAATTAGCTTCCTATACATAATGTTTAAACTTAATCAGAAAATTCGGAAGCAATTTTTTCTAACATTAAATTTTTCATTTCATCAACACTTTTGGTATTACCTAAAGCCCACATAGCCTTTACCAACGCAGTTTCTGGAATCATGTTGTTTAATGGGACAATTCCCATCTCAAGAAGATCTCTACCACTTTCATAAACTGTCATACTCACTCTTCCATCAATACATTGAGAAGTCATTCCTAAGAACAATCCTTTTTTCTTAGCACTTTTTACACTGTCGTACATAGTTTTTCCTATATGTCCAAGACCCGTTCCTTCAAAAATTATTGCCTGGTATCCTGATTCAATGATGTAATCTATTAATTTTGGATCGTAACCAGGATGATATTTTACAAGAGCAACTCGTGTATCTAAATTTAATTTTGGATTGTAATCTTTTTGTTGAAAGAATTCCTTTTTTAGATTTTTTTCTATTTTTTTATCAAGTATTAGAAAAGCAGGATCATCTCCTATAGTTTTAAATGCACTTCTTTTGCTTGTGTGATTTTTTCTTACTCGAGTTCCTAAATGAGATACTACAAGATCATCGCTTTCATTGTGATGCATTATCACAAAGACGCCCTTTGTGTTACCTTCTATAACAAATCTTACTGCTGAAATCAAGTTTAATGCTGCATCAGATGAAGGTCTATCCGATGATCTTTGTGATCCCACTAAAGCTATTGGAATAGGAAAGCCAGATAATGCAAAAGAAAGAAATGCTGCTGTATATTGCATTGTATCTGTTCCATGTGTAATTACAATTCCCTTGTATTCCGATTTAGAACAAGTATCAAGTTTTTCGGCAATCTTTTTCCAGTGTTCGGGTTGTAAATTTTCAGAATATTCTGAAAATAAAACTTCAGCATCGATATTAGCAATTTTAGCCAGTTCTGGAATCGCTGCATTGAGTTCTGAGGCATTTAATGCTGGTGTTACTCCCCCTGTTCTATAATCAACCTTACTTGCAATTGTACCTCCTGTTGATAAAAGTAAAACCTTTGGTAATGACGAATTTGTTTTAATATCAGAAGGAATTTCTTTTGTTAATTTCTGTCTAGAAATTAACTCAATTTTTTTTATTTTGCCTACTTCTATTCCAACATTATATCCACTTTTTAGCTTCAAAACTATATGCTGATCATCGCTGAGTTCATAACGAGGCATAAGAATTCCAGAATAAGTCAGCTCCTCTGTAACCTTTATGGTATCTCCTACCTTTACTTTAGATTCTTGTAAAAATCTAAGAGACTTTCCAGCATAGCCTCTATATTCAGACATTTAGGTGGATTAGATTTGCTATTTTATTAAAACTACCTGTAGTAGGAAGCAACGATCTTCTGGCCAAGTTTCAAATCTTTTTGCTCCCTTACTTTCTTTACTGCTTGTTCAAAATGTTTCATAGTGACTTTGGCTCCCGTTACACTTTTTTCGACTTCTTTTATATCTGGATTGGCGTCAAGATATTCATGAATTACCTTAGAAACTGCAATGTTAGCAATAGCAGCTACATCTGCACCGGTCATACCATCTGTCATCTCGGCCAGTTTGCTCAAATTCACACCATCAGGGTCTTTAGCATCTTTTACAATTGGAACATCTTTAACAGAAATCTCCAAAATACTCTTTCTACTATCAATGTCTGGCATGGGAATTTGAATAATTTTGTCAAATCGTCCGGGTCTTAGCAAAGCTGGATCAATCATATCAGCCCTATTTGTTGCAGCCAAAACTACTACACCACGAAGGTTCTCCATACCATCAAGCTCTGTTAAGAGTTGGCTTACAACTCTTTCAGTTACTGCAGTTTCCCCTCCTGCACCTCTTATAGGAGCAATAGAATCAATTTCGTCAAAGAATATTACACACGGTGAAGATTGTCTCGCTCTTCTAAAAATTTCTCTAATTCCTCTTTCAGATTCACCAACCCATTTAGATAAAAGCTCTGGCCCTCTTACAGAAACAAAGTTAGCTTCACTTTCAGTTGCAACTGCCTTTGCAAGTAATGTTTTACCAGTTCCACTTACACCATGCAGTAAAATTCCACGAGACATCTTATGACCTAACTTCTCATAAAGAAGAGGATACTTTAATGGCCATTCAATTGCTTCTTGAAGTTCTCGTTTTACATCCAATAGACCACCTATATCATCCCATTTGACATCAGGATTTTCAATGAAAACTTCTCGCATTCCAGAGGGAGTTATCTCCATTACTGCCTTTTGGAAGTCTTCTCCACTTACAATTAGCTTGTCCAATGTTTCTGGAGGAACTTTTTCATCTTCCAAGTTAAGCACGGGTAATAACCTTCGCAAACATTTCATCGCTGATTCCTTACACAAATACTCTAAATCTGCACCCACATACCCGTGACTAATTGCAGCCATTTTAGTCAAGTCAACATCATCAGTTAAGGGCATATTCCTGCTGTGAATTAAAAGAATGTCTTTTCTACCTTTCTTATCTGGTACTTTAATTTCTATTTCTCGATCGAATCTTCCAGGCCTTCGTAAAGCCGGGTCAATGGCATTTGGTCTGTTAGTGGCAGCAATTACAATTACTTTTCCTCTTGCTTCTAGTCCATCCATGAGTGATAACATCTGTGAAACTACTCTTCTTTCAACTTCTCCAGTAACTTCTTCACGTTTTGGAGCAATGGAATCAATTTCATCAATGAAAATTATTGATGGCGCTTTTTCTCTTGCTTCTTTGAAAATTTCTCTTAATCGTGCTTCACTTTCACCATAGAATTTACTCATAATTTCTGGACCAGATATACTAATGAAATGAGCATTACTTTCATTTGCAACTGCTTTTGCTAGTAAAGTCTTTCCAGTACCGGGAGGACCATACAGTAACACTCCTTTAGGAGCTTCAATTCCTAATTTTTCAAAAATTTCTGGGTGTCTAAGTGGCAACTCAATCATTTCTCTAACTTTTCTAATTTCTTCAGTTAGACCTCCAATGTCTTCATAGGTTACTTGTGGAACTCCTCTTAGACTTTCACCTTTTTCTGCAATGTGGAATGCAGTTTTTTGAGTAACAAGAACAGCATCAGCTGCTGGATTTACCCCAATAACTTGAAAAGTTAATCTTCCACCAAAATAAGGAACCATTACATTATCACCTTTGATTAGTGGAACACTTTCCAAAGCATCAGCAAGATATCTTTCATCTATTGGGGGAATTGCTTCTAGTGGAGCTACAACTACTTTTTCTGCTGCAACGGCTTTAATCTTCCTAACCGCAGTGGTATCACCAATTGCAATACCTGAATTATTTCGTCCAAGTCCGTCTATTCTAATGATGCCTTTGCCCTCATCAGATGGATAAAGTGGCAAACATTTTGCAACAGTTCTTCGCTTACCTTTGATTTCAATAACATCACCTGTTGAAGCATTCAATGTATCCATAGAATCATAATCAATTCTTGCGACTCCCCTTCCAACATCTCTGGTATATGCTTCTAAAACCTTAAGGGAAAGGGCGTTTTGGCTCATATTTAAAAAGACTCTCTGACTACGTTTTATATCTTTGGCATTACAATTTTAACAAAACTATCATTTCCAACGCAAAACTTAAAATCTGTAAACCATTGAAATTGCATCAAAATGGGTAAACGACCTTTAGTTAGAAGACGTGGCCGAGGAGGCATGCAGTTTCGCGCTACTACAACTGGAAAGCTCTTTCCTGCTAAATACCCAAATTATGGATTGACAGAAAAACATGAAGGTTTAGTTATAGATCTTGTTCATGAACGAGGACGTGACGTACCGTTAGCAAAAGTTAGGTTTGAAGATGGTTCAATTTCATTAATACCAGCTGTTATTGGAACCAAAGTTGGATCGAAAATACAATTTGGTTTAAAAGCTGAAATTTCTGATGGAAATGTAATTAGTATTCAAAATATTCCAGATGGAACAATCGTATGCAATCTTGAAAAACACTTTGGAGATGGAGGTTCAATCATTAAATCCGCAGGGACTAATTCAACTGTGTTTTCACACGGCGAAGATGGTGTCACAATTAAACTTGCTTCTGGTAAATTTACAACTCTAAATCCCAAAAATCGAGCTATGATAGGAACCTTAGCTGGTGGTGGTGTAGAAGAAAGACCATTCATGCGTGCAGGTATGAAATGGCGCAGATTTCGTTCAAAAGGAAGAAAATATCCAATTGTAAGGGGAGTAGCGCAAGCTGCATATGTTCATCCACATGGTGGAGGTAGACATCAACACGTTGGTCAAAGTTCAACAGTATCCAGAAATGCTCCCCCTGGAGCAAAGGTAGGTAGTATAGCAGCTAGAAAGACTGGCCGAGCTAGAATCAAAAAACGAGATTAAACTATTTTTATATTAAATTGGGCCAAAACTGATTAATGGCTTGTTAAAACAAATTCTTTCATGGGAAAACAGCGTGTACGAATTTTTGTTAAAGGAAAAGTGCAAGGGGTTTTTTTTCGACAGGCTCTAAAAGTTTTGGCCAAAAAGAAAAATGTGTCTGGTTGGGTTAAAAATCTAAAAGATGGACGAGTTGAAGTTTTACTAGAAGGAGAAGACCTGGATGTTAGCTCTATTGTAGAATGGTGTCACGCTGGTTCAGCTAATGCAAGAGTGGAAGATATTGATATTAAAAACGAAAAATTCACAGGAGAATTTTCTAAATTCGATGTTTTGTATTAACGAATTTTATTATAAGCGTCGGTAAGCAGCATTTTAACATCTTCCAAATTTTCATTTGGTTTAATTCGTATAATCTGGAAAGGTTCTTTTCTATCACGTTGTATTTTTAACAAAACAGATTCTTTCTCAGGTTCTAGGTCTGAAAACCATCTAAATGAAATGGATTTACAAAATACCACCCTATGCATGCGTACATCTTCAAGTACATTTTCTCCCAAAGATAAGCAAAATTCTCTTATCGAATCCAATAATGGTTGAATAAGTGGTGATAAATTTTTTTTAAAATCGTCATAACTTCTTTTATTTCCAAATGAAACCAAACCGTCCATAAATATGCAAAAAATTTTCATGTATATAGTAGTAGCCCTGCTGGTTCCACTCTAAACGGGTAACCCCATTTCAGGGCTTACAAGATCCGCCACGTTGACGAGGAAGCGTGAGTGTCCCATCTTAGGATTGCTCCCTCCCGGACCTCATCCATTTCGACGGTTCGGTCTAAGGAATTATCCCTTCGGATAATCCTAGTCCTGCATCCACCCGCCTCGGCGTGATTTCATTTCCGTATGCCAAGCGGGAACTATCTATCTAGAGATTTACCCAGCAGTTACTGATCTCTGCATATAGCCGGTTTCAGAACAGGGCACGGCTGGCACCCCAATCCTCCCTACTACCATTTGTTGTTACAATCAAATGTTATATTTGCATTAGGTTTTGCTCTCTTTTAGTTTTAAAACTAAATCACATACAGAACAAATCTTTCCTGTACACTCGTTTCCACAACTAGGACAAATTCGTTTTTGTTTATAGTTTGAATTTTTTACTATCTGTGAAATTTTTAGAATTGATTTGTAGAAATTATTTTTAATTCCTACATGATTATTTTCTAAGGAATTGAGAAATTCTCGAATTTCTGTTCTAATACCTTCATTCATGTGTGGACAAGGTTCAGATTGGAAAGGTATTTCGTTGGTAAATGCATAAAAAACAATTTCAGATTCATAAATTTCACAAAAAGGCTTTATTTTTCGTAAAGAATTAGCAGACGTATCTGGGTTCATCCATCCAATCCTGTTAGTATCCCCTGAAAGCAAATTTATGAAAAAGCTCTGAACTGTATCATCCAGATTATGAGCAGTGGCAATTACATCTGAATTAATGTCATCTGCAGCATGATCAATTGCTCTGCGCCTAAAAGTTCCACAAATAGAACAAGAAGACATTTTTTCATTTTGTCTTAATTGAAGGGATTCTTCTAAAGTAAGGTTAAACAAATCTTTATACGAATACACTTTATGTTCAATATTTAATTTTGAACAGAAGTTTTTTGCAATTTCCAAGGCTTCATCTCTATATCCTGGAATTCCTTCATCAACAGTTATTGCTTTTAATCTAAAATTATGATTACTTGACATTTTATGAAGAATGTCTAATAATACTAAGGAATCCTTTCCTCCAGACACGGCCATGCAAACAAGCTCGTTATTTTTTATCATATTATACTTTGAAATCGTCTTTGCAGTTTTTCGTAAAATAGAATTAGAAAAACATCTGGAACATAGGTTCTCTCCGGAGTATTTTCTAGAATAAACTGCTTCATTTTTACATTTATCACAATTCATACCAGAACTTTTCTAATACCCAGATTTAGACATTATTGATTTCTAAACATCTTCATTAATATCAGATGGTAAACCAACCGGATTTCATATAGGAAAGAGCGATGTTTAATCCAAATATCACAAAAGTAAATGCGTAAATGGACAACATAATTGCTTTGACACTTTTTTCTGAAATTTTCTTTTCTATAATACTATAAATGAATTTACCTCCATCGAGTATTGGTAAAGGAAGCATGTTGATAATACCAATAAAAAAAGAAATCATCCATAACCAAAGTAAGAACATTGAAACTTGAATATTATTCCATTCAATGATGTTGTATACTGGTTTGTATGCAAAAGAATTATCTCTCATAATACCAATTAATCCTCTTTCAGGATCATCAGGTGAAGGTGTAATTACAACAGGGAAATCAATCTCTTGTTCATCACGAAGAACAGTTACTGTTACTGTTTCCCCTGGCACAAGATCAGCTTTTTGAAAATCTATTGGAGTGGTGATATCGATTCCATTAATTTCAGTGATGATATCATTAGGTTGCATCCCAGCTTTTTCCGCACCTGATCCTTCAATTAATGAAATTACTAATACCCCTTCAGGTTCTTCATAGAACCAACTGACTAACGGTTCAGGTAAAACGATGGCAAAAAGTGGATTTGTTAGTAAAATAGCCCCTAGTGCAAAAGCAAAGATTACATTTGCTGTTGCTCCGGCTCCTATTACCCTTAGTTTTGAAATCTTTTTTGCATTGTTAAATTCTTCTTCATCTGGTTCTACAAATCCTGCAAATAAAGCAATAAAGATTGCAAATCCTCCTGTTTTAATCTTAATTTTTTCCAAGGTAGCAACAATTCCATGTGCACCTTCATGTATCACCAATACAATTGGAATTGATAATAGAAAATACGTTAAAGATGCAGAAGAAGTGAGAGTAACTCCAGGAATTAATAAAGTTAATTCTGCAAATTCAGTTGGTTCTACAAAAAAGTTTGAAATATTATTTAACAAAAACCAAAAAGCAAAACCCATCATTAAGAAACCAGAAACCACACTTACATCTGCAAAAACACGAATTCCTCTTCTTGTTCTTCCAAGCACTTTTGTAAGAGTAGATTGCACTTGATAATTCTTATACGTTAAACTGTAAGCTTTGATTTCAAAACCACGCTTGTCTAATTTCAAACCTTTTGCAGTAAGAACAATTACTACCCACGCTATAAGAACGTAAATTATTGCATTTTCGGTTATAAAATCAAGTGCCAAACTAATTGTTACTTTTTTTAACCACGTACATTTATCGTTTACTATGAAACCAGTGATAATTGTATCAACTTATCCAGACAAAAAATCAGTAAACAAAATTGCAAACCAAGTGGTAAAAAAAAGATATGCAGCATGCGTCAATATAACAAAAATTTCTTCAATTTACGCTTGGAAAGGCAAAATTGAAAACACTTCGGAATATCTAGCTCTCTTTAAAACAATAGAAAAGAAAAAAAATACTTTGAAAAATGAAATCAAAAAAACTCATCCCTACGATGTCCCGGAAATAGTCGAAATTGATGTGCGTTCTATAAACAAACCATACTTGAATTGGTTAGTCAAATCAACTTTCTAAGCTTCTACTGGAAATCTCAATAAAGACACTATTCCTCCCAACCCTGTTACTCTTAATCCCATATCTGTTGTTGAATCAACACTGTAAGCTTTTACGCCCTTACCTTCTGCCTCATTTAAAAAATCTATTACCTCTTGTTCGTTCTGAGTTTGTATGATTTTTTCTGAAAATAGCAATGAATCAATAGCACCAAATTGATTAGCTTTTCGAGTTTCTTCAAACCCCATAGTGAATTTTCTACTTTTTTTATTGACTCTGAACATTATTTCATCAATAATTGATGAAACTTTGGCAAGTTTGCTCTCTGACATTACATCCTTCATTGATTCAGATTTGGTGAAAGTGTAGATCCCGTCTTCTCCTCCAGAATCTATGCCATCAATTACCTTAATCTTGTGTTTTTGACCAATTGATGTTTTTAGAAGATAATTTGCAAATTTTTTCCTTGTTTCACCTGGTCCAAAAATAATTATCAAATCTTCTTCCCTTAACGATGATGATACAGCTTTTTGGATTGTTTCAAAAAAATTTTCAATTTTGAAGCTTGATTTATAACGCTTTCCACTTGCACCAGAATAGATATTTGGTTTTAGCTCCAAATGAGTTCCTTTCAATCTTCCAATTCCGCAATCAGTTGTATCTATTGCAATTAGTAAAAAACCAATTTTTTGATTTTTGGATTTAATTAGGTTTTTTTCTTCACGCGTCCATTTTTTTTTGACAAGCTTGAATGCTTCATTCATTTTTATCAAAAAAGAATGATGAGAACCATGAGGAATTGATTCATGACTGGATTCAGCAATTCTTCCGCTTAGCCGAAGTTTATCTAAAACATTATCTAATGATATCTTTTCAACATCTACGGCAATTTTAACTCTAATTCTTTCTCCTCTGTCGGGTCTTGAATATTCTTTTTCTTGCTTAATTACACGTGTGGTGTTACCTACAATTCTGTCTCCAGTCTTAATTACTCTACGTAAAGTAAGCAAATCATCTGTCTCTTCAGGAATAAAAGAAATAGCATTATCGTCAATAATTTTTGTGATCATTTTATTAGTATTCTAAAAATATTGCATAAAGAAAAAGAATTTAGCTTGTTAATTCATTAACTTTGGATTTATCTTCTTCTTGTTTTTTTCTTACGTAGTTTTCAACCCATTCCATTGTTACCACACCGCTTTCGGCAAGGTTTACGAGGGAATTTGTCGAAGCTTCACCGGTAACTTTGCCGTTGAGCCGTCTTATCTGGCGCCATTTCAAGTTGGTATTTCCACTTTTTGAATTGTAAATAATTCCTAATACATCTCTTGCATTAACAAACGTAATTTCACGAATTTTTTTTAAAGTTACTTTATCTGCTGCTTCTACATATATCGAACCAAGACTTTCTTCACGTTCAGGAAAAACCTCAAAATCTTCAAGATAACTACTTGGGGCAAACGAACTACAAGTACTAGTAATAATAAACCTCCTGAAGCTTTCCACTGATGCTGGGGCTTCTATTCTAACCATTTTTGTTATCTATGCTTTAGTCACTTATCAAGTTTCTTGAAAGACTCAATTAGGAATGATGTGAACTGTAAGTGCAGGCGTTGATGATTCTATCCCTCTGAATTGATGATAGGGATCTTGAGTTCTGAGCCTGCATCTTAGAATATTTATGATATGTGAATGATTTGATAAATCATGAAATCACTTACTGAATATCTAAAATTTAATATCAAAACAAGACGTGCATCAGTAAACATTACACAACAAATAGAAAATTTAGTTAAAAAAAGTAAGATTAAGGAAGGACTTTGTTTGGTAAATGCAATGCACATCACAGCTAGTGTTTTCATTAACGATGATGAAACAGGTCTACACAAAGATTATGAAAAATGGCTTGAAGGTTTAGCACCACACTCTCCTACAAATCAATATGAACATAATAAGACAGGAGAAGACAACGCTGATGCACATTTAAAAAGACAAGTTATGGGAAGAGAAGTCGTAGTAGCTATCACAAATGGAAAACTTGATTTTGGACCATGGGAACAAATTTTTTACGGAGAATTTGATGGAAGAAGAACAAAAAGAGTTCTTGTAAAGATAATTGGAGAATAAAAACATTAATTAGTTAACCAAAATCAGAATCTCTTTTTTGACTTTGATTTTCATTTGTTCTTGCAGTATTTCTGAATTCGTCTTCATGATTTTGGGGGCCATGATTGCATTTTACACAACCTGTTTTGAAACCATTAGGATCTCTTTCATAGGTTTTACATCCACAGAAACAAGCCATATTTTGATATAATGTAATTATGATATATCTTTTTTACCTAAATACAAAGCCAGTGAGAAATCTAATTTATTAAAAAAAATTCTTGTGTTTTTCTTTATGATTGTTTATTACAACATTCTCCTATAGGAATATCGTTTCCATGTGGACATTTTCTTGGGTGTTTAAGCATTGTACAAAGAGCATCAGTGAATTGTTTGTTCATATGATGTTCTATACCACAAACCATTTCTTCGTCAATTTCAACTTTAAGGGCACTATCCATCAAAACTTCTAAAAGTCTACTGTTTCGCATCATACTGGAGCCAACTTTTTCTCCTTCTTCAGATAATTTTACTTCTGCTTTAGAATAATGAACTAAATTCAGCCCATTTAGTTTTTTAAGCATTTGAACAACGCTTGGTTGTCTTACGTTTAGCATTTTTGCAATAGTACTAATTTTTACTGGCTCATTTCTTTCTTTCATGTGCCAAATAGCTTTAAGATACATTTCTACATGTTCTGCTTCAGCAGTACCTACAAAAAGAATTTCTTCACTCAACTATACCTATACTTCCTTTGCATCTTTTAATAAATATTCGAAATATACCCTGGCAAACCCTGCCAATCCTGGATGATCAGCCCAAATTGCTACTATATCTGAAGAGGCAGTATCACCAGCCTCCGGACCAAGCAAAATTACCACATAACGTTTATCAGAGATTATTCCTCCACCAAAAAGTCCTTTTTTTACTTTCACTTTTGCTACTCTGGAAATAGCTTTGAGAGAATCCTTATCCATACTATCTGAAGTCAAAATTGTTATATCCACTCTCTTATCGTGGAGTGATCTTAGTTTGGGCAAAGCCTGCTTTACCAAATCTTCACTTGCCTTTGGCAAAGCAATTAAGACCTCGTTCTTACAAGATTCTACCATTTCTAATATTTTTGAAGCAATATTTACTGTTCCAGATAATACCCATATGTCTGGACGCTCACTGGTTCCACTTTTTTCATAAAGTGGAATTAACTCATTTAAAACAACATTTTGATTTTCTTTGAATTCTGTATCTAGTCTTTGTTTTGTTGCATCTAAAGCAGTTGCAGGAGACTTGGCAAAATATTTTGTTGGCCGTGAATCATCTGAACCTACCCAGCTTTTTTCTTCAAGCGAACCCAATACCTCATAAATTTTTGAATATGGCACACCTGATTTTTGACTCAAATCAGAAGCGGTTATTTCACCTGCCTTTAACAATGAAGAAAATGTCCTAATCTCATAACTGGTAAGACCAATTTTGTCAAGTGATTTGCGTGTTTTGTCAGATATACTCATGCGATCTAAACGTCTTTTTTTGATATTTAAACCTCGTACGTAGGAATGTGAAAAATCACCCGGGGTAAAGTATGTAATCCATTAAATACTTCCTAAAAAAACTGCCACTAGATAGGGAATGGCACTCATTCAAATTACTAATCAATCAACAGAGTCCTTAGGAAAAAAATCTACTATTAGATTTACTCAAAGTATCTGCCCAGACTGTAATATGATTTTGGACGCAGAAGTTTTTGAAAGAAATGGCCAAGTCTTCATGACTAAAACCTGTCCAACTCATGGTGAATGTGAAGAGCTTTACTTTGGTTCATATGAGCTGTATAAAAAATTCAGTACTTACTGGGTGGATGGAAAAGGAGCACATGCTCCAAACGTCAGGATGACTGACAAGTGTTCATGTCCTAATAACTGTGGACTGTGTACAAGTCATCTGTCTCATAGTGGACTAGCAAACATGATAGTTACAAACAGATGTGACCTTACATGCTGGTATTGTTTCTTTTATGTCAAGAAAGGCCTTGAAGGCGCTTACATGTATGAACCAGATCACACTCAAGTTAGGGCAATGATGAAGACATTAAGGGCTGAGAGACCCATTCCTGGAAACTCGATGCAAATTACTGGAGGAGAACCAATGTTAAGAGAAGACATCTGTGATATTATCAAAATCATGAAAGAAGAAGGAGTAGACCATATCCAGATGAATACTAATGGGATTAGACATGCACTGGATCCAGAGGCTGCACGTGAAGTAAGACTAGCCGGTTGTAATAATCTCTATCTTAGCTTTGATGGTGTAACTGCCAAAACAAACCCAAAAAACCATTGGGAAATTCCTTATGCACTTGATAGTTGTAGAAAAACAGGAACCACAGTTGTTTTTGTTCCAACTGTTATCAAATCAATTAATGATCATGAATTAGGAGGAATCGTCAGATATGCCCAAAAAAATCTGGATATTGTTCATGCCGTAAACTTTCAACCCGTTTCTCTGACCGGTAGAATGGGCAAAAAGGAGCGTGAAAAATATAGAATTACCATTCCAGATTGTATTCAAAGAATTGAAGAACAAACTAATGGTCAAGTTACTATAGATGATTGGTACCCAGTTCCTAGCTGTATGCCACTTACCAATGTAATTGAAGCATTCTCAAGCAAACCAAAATACGAACTATCAATTCACTTTGCTTGTGGTGCCGGTACATATGTCTTCGAAGATGAAGATACAAAGAAACTCGTACCACTTACACGATTCTGTGATCTTCAAGGAATGCTTGAACTCTTTGAGGATAAAGTAGAAGAAATTCGCTCAGGAAAAAACAAGTACTTTACAATGCTTGAGGTAGTAAGAAAACTCAAAGGATTCGTAGATTCAAAGAAACAACCTGCAGGATTGGATTTGGCAAAAATGTTTGGCAATATCTTAATGAAGAGATCTTTTGGCTCAATAGGTTCTTTTCATGTTAAAGGATTGTTCCTAGGCATGATGCACTTCCAAGACAAGTATAACGAAGACTTGGAACGACTACAAAGATGTGATATCCATTATGTTACTCCAGATCTTAGAATCATTCCATTCTGCGCCTTTAATGTAATTCCAGAATGGTACAGAGATAGAATCCAAAAGAAATTCTCCATCACCGTTGAAGAATGGGAAAAAAGAGAAGGTGTTAAACTAGAAGACGGATTATACCGTGGCCTCATGCGAAGAGGAGCAGGAGACGAACTTGCCGCTGGTTGTGCAAAGAGTCAGATGATGCATGAAGCATCTCAGGCATTAGTGTAAAACAACATCTTAGTTTTTAATCCAAGAGCTTAAAAAGTAAACATGTAATTTTTCCTTAATGAAGATCCTTATCATTTCACCAACCCAAAAAGGCATTGGAGGGATAGCGCAACATGTACAGGGACTAACCAATTTCCTGAAAAAAAAAAGGACATGATGTTGATATAATTTCATCAGAAAATACTTTAACAATTCCAGTAAAGGGTTTGAAAAACCCAAGCTTTATGATTTCATCTTTTTTCAAGTCTAAATTTAAAAAAGACAATGATATTGTTCATGCCCATAACATTCCGGCAGCATTAGCAATGAAAAACGCAACTGGAAAAAAAATTCTTACTTTACATGGGATTTTTTCAAAACAAATTGATGAGCTCCATGGTAAAACTACATCAAATATATCTGAAAGATATGAAAAAAATGCCTTGAATTGGGCTGATGCAATCACGGTAGTATCTAAAGAAGCTCATAAGCATTACACAAAATTAGGGTTTCATGTCCAACAAATTCCTAATGGAATTGATATTGTTTCATTACCAACAAAAGAGGATAAAAGATTTGAAAATCAAATAATTTTTGCAGGTAGACTATCAAAGGAAAAAGGTATTTTCATTTTGTTAGATATCGCAAAAAAAATTCCAAAAGACATGCATTTAATTATTTTAGGTTCAGGACCTGAAGAGAATAAAGTTCGTGAAATCGCAAAATCTTACTCAAACGTACATTTTTTGGGCTATCAATCAAAAGAAAACACTGTAGCACTTATTCGAGGCTCAGAAATTCTCATACAACCTTCTTTAATGGAAGGTATTAGCTCAACCCTACTTGAGGCAATGGCATGTAACACAACCATAATTGCATCTAATGTAGGTGGTAATAAGGAAATTCTTGAAAATAACCATTCAGGAATCCTAGTTAATTCAAATAACAGTGAATCTATTCTAAATCAAATTCTTGAACTTATGAAAGATAGTAACAAGAAGAAAAAATTAGCCGAAAATGCATTCAATGAAGTTAAAAAATATGATTGGGAACATGTTGGAAAACTTTACTTGGATATCTATGAATCTCTTCTTAATCAATCAAAATAGGAAAATACTGGAGTGGATGAAGTTTTAATGAAAGTAGCGATAGTTTTAGGAACAAGACCAGAGATAATCAAACTTTCCCCTATTATCAATAAACTAAATAAAAAAAATAGTACTGTGATTTTTACTGGTCAGCACTATGATTTTGATATGAGTATGAAATTTATCAAAGAATTGGGACTGCGATCTCCTGACTATAAAATGAAATTAACAAAACTGCAAAACACCACAAATGATAGAGCAACACAAAGTGGAGAAATTATTTTAAATCTGGCAAAAATAATTTCTTCAATTAATCCAGATACTGTTTTAGTTCAAGGTGATACTAACACAGTTCTTGCAGCTGCAATCACGAGTATAAAGTGTAATATTCCAGTTAGTCATGTAGAAGCTGGCCTACGAAGTTATGATTGGAGGATGCCAGAGGAACACAATAGAATAGCAGTAGATCATATTTCAGAATTACTCTTTGCTCCAACAAAAGCGACAAAAAAAATCCTAGAAAAAGAAAATGTACATGGAAAAATTTTCGTAACTGGTAACACTTCGATTGATGCAGTGGAACAATACATTAGAATTGCAGAGAAAAAATCAAAAATCACTCCAAAAACTGAAAATTTTGTTCTTGCAACACTTCATCGAGGAGAAAATGTTGACAATAAAGAAACTTTGATATCAATTCTAAAAGGTATTATGAATTCAAATGCTAACATAATTTTTACTGCTCATCCACGAACAATAAAACGGCTTAGGGAATTTGGGCTATACACTAAAATTAAAAATTCGAAAAAAATCTCACTCATTCCTGCAGTTGGTTATTTTGACATGTTATATTTAATGAAAAAATGTCAATTCATAATTTCTGATTCTGGTGGAATTCAGGAAGAAGCAACATCTCCAAAAATAAGAAAAAAAGTTCTTGTTGTGAGAAATACAACTGATCGTCCCGAAGCGGTTAGGGAAGGTTTTTCAGAATTGGTAGGAACAAATAGTAAAAAAATAGAAAAAGCAATAAAGAAAAATTTGCAAAAATCAACTATAACTTCTCGTACAAGCCCGTATGGACGAGGTAATTCCTCGAAGAAAATTATACAAATTCTACGAAAAACCTTCTAATTACTTTATTTTGCTGAATCGATAAAGGCCTTCTATTGCAAATTGAACCGGCCATATTGGGATCTTGTCTAAAAGCCCGGTAACATTTTCTACTTTATCTAATTTTTCGAACTTGTTAGAAAAACGTTCTTTTGCATACATTATTTTCTTCTGAATGTTTGAAAAATGTTTGTTGGGCGAAATCCAATAGTAGCTTCCTTGAAACTTATCTTGTTTAATTTGGTTATCTACAAGCCAGTTTACACATTTTTTTGCTGATTCAAAAAATTTTTTTTCTTTAGTTTTTTGATACAAATGAACAAAAGCACAAAGAGCTTGCCCTACAGCTGGAGATTGTTGGTGCCATACATGACCATTCTGAAAATAATATGTATAGAATCCACCATTTTCACCTTGCACACTAGTTAACCATTCCCCACACTTGACAAAATTTCTAAAACAATCTTTGCAACCTAGATCATCGAGTTCTGATAATGGAAAACCCATCAAGTTGTACAGTGGATATACAGTAAAATGAGTATAGGCTGTATTATTAAATTGGTTCTTTGAATTAGAATAAAAAAATGGAAAAAAACCTTCAGAAGTTTGTGATTTTGTTCCCCATTCAACAGCGTGTATTAAATCAGTTTTTTGTTTGTTGGATAACTCTAACTCATTTTGGAATTTAAGTAAAATAAATGGAATACAAATTGATTCGTATGGAAAAATTTTTTGCGAATCTTGGTTTGGATCATAAAATTCCTTGAAACCTATACATGAATTGTTTTTTTTGATTAAAATCTGAAATAACCATTCCGTAATAGCTTTTGCCGAGTCTCTAAATTTTTCATTTTTTGTTTGTTTGTATAATTCACATAATGCTCCCGCACAAACTCCATTAGGATAAGAATGAAATGATTCAAAAAATTCATCACTATCCGGATAATACCTATCATAAATTGCACCATTTATCTTGGAATCTTTACTCTTTATCTGAGCCTTTAAGATACATTCTGCTGCTTCATTTGCAAGCTTTAAAAATTTTGGATCCTTAAACCAGCTGTAAAGTTTTAAAAGTAAATTTATTCCGTAGCCTGTGATTTCATAAAAAATGAAGGGCCTGTCTGTCTTTCTTAATGGGGGCGATGAATTCTGAAAACCGTAGAATCCTCCTTTTCCTTTTGTATCTGAATTGTCTATTGAAAGGGAACTTGTAAAAAACTTGATTGCATGGTCTAGAGAAGAATCTATCTCACTCACGGCTGATGATTTTTTGTACCTATAATATATTAGGTTGGTAATTTTCAAGAAAATTCACAGTGACAAATACTGGAAAATCTATTCATGAATTAATTTCAAATAAAGATGCTACAATTTGTGTGATTGGTCTTGGACAAGTAGGAATCCCAACTGCACTAACATTTAGTAAAATTGGATTTAATGTGATTGGTCATGATATTAACAAAAACTTATTAGAAAATTTGAATTCTGGAAAAATTCCCTTTCATGAAGCTAATCTTCAAAATTTATTGAGGGATTCTATAGAAAATAAAAAATTTAGTACTAATTCCAACATTAAAGAAGCAGTTGAAAATTCAGACATAATAATTGTGTGCGTACCAACTCCTCTAACACAAGATGTACGACCAGATCTTTCAGCACTTGAAAGTGTTTGTAAATCTATTTCAAATCTAGCTTTGGACAATAAACTTGTGATAATTGAGAGTTCAATTCCACCTGGAACTTTTGAAAACTTTGTTTTACCAACTCTTGAAAAAAATAATAAACTTGGAAAAAATTTTTGGGCTGCATTTGTTCCAGAAAGGCTTGCTCCAGGACAAGCATTTAATGAAATTCGAAC
>JADNRU010000004.1 GCA_016276965.1 Nitrosopumilales archaeon
CCATACATCGAGGGCATCATCCCATTTTCGTGCGTTCTTAAATGAAACACAACCGTAACAAATAGTTCCAGCTGCAACTCCTATGATAAATGCGGCCATTGGTCCCACCCATCCGGATGCTGGTGTAATTGCTACAAGACCAGCTACTGCTCCAGTAGCTGCACCTACGATACTTGGCTTACCAGTATGAGCCCAGCTCATCAATAACCAAGTAATTGCGGCAGTGCCTGTTGCGGTGTTTGTAACGGTCCATGCGCTAACTGTAATACCGTCTACCATTACTTCACTTCCTGCGTTGAATCCAAACCAACCGAACCAGAGAATAGAAGCTCCCAAAACCACCATTGGTACATTGTGTGGTTCCATTGGAACTTTACCATATCCTAGTCTTCGGCCTAGAACCAAAGCTGCAGCAAGTGCTGAGAATCCAGATGTAATGTGTACTACAGTACCACCTGCAAAGTCTAATCCATAGCTTGGTGATAGATCTGGATCAAAGTCCAAGTTTCCTATGAATCCTCCACCCCAAACCCAGTGTGCTACTGGATCATAAACGAAGGTCATCCATAGTAAAATGAAGATTATCAATGCACTAAACTTCATTCTGTCAATTAGGCCACCAACAATTAATGCTGGAGTGATAATTGCGAATGTCATTTGGAACATTGCAAACAATTGGTGTGGTACTGTTCCGGGCCAATCTTGACTACATATTTCGTCTTCATGGAAGACTTGCATTTGATATGCAGCAGACCATGTGTCAGTACAAGGTCCAGGTGAACCTAATGGAGCCCAATTCGAAACCTGGTTGAATCCAACATAATCCAGTGCACCCATGTACATGTTTGTGTCCTCGTTATTAGGTCCAAATGCGAGAGTATATCCCCACGCGACCCATTGCATGGATGCTAATCCGATTATAACAAAGGTCATGCCAATAGTGCTGACTGCGTTCTTAGATCTTGTTAATCCTCCGTAGAAGAAGCAAACGCCAGGAGTCATGAATAGTACGAGTGAAGAAGCAGTAAGTATCCATGCTGTATCTCCTGTATCAATTCTACAGGGCATCATGTTGCCTTCACCATCATCAAACCAACACTCGTTGGGATTGCCGGTGTAGATTCCACTTGTTCCTTTTACATAACCATCCATACCATCACTTATGCTCTGGGCATATGCTTGAGACGTTGCGGTAATTGCCGTTATTGCGACAGCGGCCACAAGTAATAGACCATACTTGCGGTTTCTAGAATTCATTGATCATGGGAAAATTGGAGGTTATTTAAGCATTAAGATTCTAGAATGACTAAAAATGTAAATGATTATATTTTAGGTTGTAGTGAAAGTAACATAAAATATTAAAATCATGTTACTTACCTTCACTATTAAGGATTTGTTAGTACAATGCTTGGAATTGATGAAAATTAGATAATAAAATGAACAAGACCGATTCTCCAAAACTATCAATTTTTAAAACTTACAAAACAAAAAGAGCTGAGCTTACTGGGGAAGCAATTAGACAGAGATCAATTATTTCCCATTTAGCAACTGCGGATAATTCTGCAGCAAGAACTAGAACTTCAATATCGCAACGCATTGCTAAAGAAAATGGGATACTTTGGAAAAATATCTATTCTGGAATTTTTCGTGATTTAGATGAAATATTACTTCCTTTGGGAATAGTAAAAGAAGCTGGAAGATTACCTCTAAAACGCGGACCAAAAGCATTACAAGAAAAGGGAGTTCCTTTTTACGAACTCACAAAAGAGGGATTGTTAGTAGCTCTCTCTCTTAATGGAGTTGTAGAAAGAGAAGAGATTTTAAAAAAATTCTTAACAAAAATCTCGAAAGACGAAAATGAGTTTACCGAGATATTACAGAAACTAACAAAAATTGTTCCTAGATTTACCTATTCCTTGTTTGAAAAATATATCAAAGCTTTCTGTGAAGGTAAGTTGAAAAAAATGCTTCCTTTTACAATTGATAATTTGAAGATGGTATCTGACGAATCTATTATTATTCAAAGAGAGTTTTTGGAGGCTTTCTCAAATTTATCAAAGTCAGAAAAAGATACTATCATGAATTTTCTGAGAAAAATAAGTTGAATAAAATCAAATTCCCCAAACATTAAAATCATCATCTTAGAAAAATTATCAAATGGGTTCTGGAAGTTCCCAAAAAGTATTTTCTGCAGTAAAGTCCTATAGTAAACGAGGAAGACTTCTTCCAAAAAGTGAATTTCAAACTCTTGCTGAATCACGAGATTTGGATGAATTAATCACTAGAATAAAAAATACGTACTATGCTGATGCCGTGTCAAAAATCTCAAAACCATATACTTCAGAAAAAATTGAATCTGCATTACGAACTCATCTGGCAGATATTCATTATTCCATAGCAAAAACTGGAGGTGGTTCCAAGGTTTTAGATGCATTTTATTTCAAATTCATTATTTGGAATTTGAAAATAATATTGAAAGGAAGGGTTTTGGGGAAAACCCAAGAGGAAATAGAACCTCAACTAAACTTACACGCCGAAGAATTAATCAAACAAAGAGATGTTATCTTAAAGGCTTTAGTTGCAAAAGATCTAGAAGAAACTGTTTCTAGTCTAAATAGTACTGTATTTGGAGAAGACATCGCAAAAGCCGTTGCACTTTACAATGAAAAAAAGAATATCCAAATCTTTGATACATATTTTGATAAAATTTTAGTTCAACAGCTAAGTAAAGCATTACGAATTTCAGGTGATAAAGATCTTGCTCGTCCAGTTGGCATGATTATTGATTTTTACAATTTACTAAGCATTATTAGGGGAAAGTTTTGGGGTTTAGATGATCAACAAATTCAAGATCTTATTGTTTCTTACACATCAAGTGCACCAAGAGATTTAATTGGTAGAATGATTGCAGCAGAATCTGTTAAGGATGCTCTCAATGAACTTTCCAATAGTACCTACAAAGATTTGATACCACAAACAGAAAATGAAATAGATGCAATTTCAGAATTCGAACGAGCGTTTGAAATGGTAATTTACAGAGGAGCAAAAAATACTTTCACAAAAATGTTTAGTGCAGCTACTAGTGTAGGTATTACTATACTAACATCTTACGAAGTAAGAAATATGGCATCAATTGCTTTTGCTGTTGAACAAAAAATTTCACCGCAGACTACCATGTCAAAACTAATTGTTGAAGACTGAAGTCTAGTGCTAATTTTTACTCGATCGTAACTTAAAGTGAAGCTAAAGATTATTACACCCTATAATGACATACAGTTTAGATGCCAAAATTACGTTGCAGAGACTATGGCTTTGAATGTGACTATGTAGCAGAAGCACCCGAAGCTGCTAAAGTCATAGAAGATTATGGTAAGCATTCTGCTGATGAACACGGAATAGAATATTCTAAAGAATCTTTGATGCAGTTCATTCTCAGGCAAGGTTAATCTTAAAAAAATTAATAGTAATATAGGCACTGGAAATAGATTATCAAATATCTGAATTCAATTCTGCCGATATCAAAAAATGTCATTACATTTATAACAAAAAATTCTGGGACCTATTTTATTATGATAAATCTTAACAAGAAAAATAATGATGAATCTCCAGTAAGTTTCTCAACAATGATTTGGAAAAGCTCAATACTTGCTATGATATTTGTTCTTCCAGCCTTGGGAATTTTTCTAGGAATTTATTATAGTACCGGTAATCTTATTGTTGGAGCTGTACTTGGATTTGGTGTACATTTTACTACTCTAGCATTCTCTGGAAGGATCTCAAATTGGTTGGTAAAAGTTCTCCGATAATTCATAAAAACATGTTCCAGGTGTTGTATACTCTATGATGGGCGATAGAGATTATAGACAACTAATCAAGAATGCTATTGATTCTATTGGAAAAGATATAGAACCAAAAATTGATCCTAAAGATAACAATACAATTCATCTACATGAAGTTGTTAGATGTTTAAGAAGATCCTACTATGACAGGAACGATCCTAAAGAACCCATTAGAACTAGTTTTAATAATTTGATGAGTGGCCTTCTTCAAAAAATGGAATATGGATCAGGTAAGGGTGAATTTCCATTAGAAAATATCAAACTGAAAGGACAGGCAGACATGATTCTTGATGATGCAATTATAATTTTTAGATCAGCAACTGAACTTCCAGATACGCCATTTTCTTCCGATCTGTTGTACCTAAATGGATGTATGTGGATCTTTAACAAAATTGATGGTATTATCATCTACATTACAGAAAAGGGTAATGAGGCCTCCTTTTCGTTAACAAAAAACAAAAGAATGTTTGAGGAAATTGTTAGACGCGTTCGTGTCCTCAATGATTTACTAGATGAAAAAAAAGTTCCAATCTTAGAGCCATCACAAGAATGTATGTCCTGTCAATATTATGAAAGATGTTTTATTCCAAGAAAGATAGGACGTCAAATAACTATTGATGACCTACTTGGTCGTAAGATATCTAAGAAAAATATTGAGTAAGTAGTTTTGTATCTTTGAACTACTCTACTGGTTCAGGATGTCCTTTACCTCGGAGACCGAAACAGACTATTGCTAATGCAATAAAAACTCCGATTGCTGAACCAAATGCTGCCATACTTGCTTCTGCCATTTGTTGGAATCAATATTCTGACTCATATATAACTTTGCCAATTTTTTTCTACTATAAACAAATAATCATAATTTTCAATTTTTATGATACTATGTGCTTAGGTAGGAAATTTTTATTTTTTTAATTCTTTGAAGGTAATCCCTAGTTCAATAATCTCATTATTGAACAAATCAATTATTTCCTTTAGAAGGAGTTTTTGTTGCTGTGATTCTCTTTTTTCAGCTCTTAAGCGATCTGAGATTTTTTCTAGAGAAACAATTTTTTCATTTAAAAGATTTGTAAGGTCAAGCATGAAGGATTCATACCTTTTTAATTCGACCGAAAGTGAAGCGTCAGCAGCTTTGAGGGATTCCTGATCATCTTCATCAACAAACTCATTTAATCGTCTTCTCAGAATTCCTAGCTTAGTTTCAGTTTTGGATAATTTTTCTAAATTTTTGGAAATCTTTGGTGCTAACAAGGATTCTTTTAGTTCTTTTTTATCCTCATTGTCTATTCTATCCAGTTCTTCACTCATGTAAGTTGTCATTTTTTTGACTAAGAGTCCCTGTTTTTGGGCTTCTTTTTGTTGCTGTTTAACATCTTCTTTTGCTTTTTCAAGCTGGTCTATGTCGCCATCTAATGTCCTAGCTAATTTTAACAAAAATTCTAGGCTTTGAATTAGGCTTTTAACGGAATAGGCGCCTACCAGTTTAGTCATTTAGAAACACCCCTTTTTGGAATGAATACAAGTAAATTTTTGAAAAGTTAAATCTCTCATACCAAAATTTGATAATGCCACTTAATTTTTTCAAAAAAATACTACTAAACCTACTGTCTGTTCAACCTGAACGAACGTGATCGGTAGGTACTATCTTGAAAATTCGAAAGTGATCTCTTTTTCTCCCCCCGCGGTAATGGAGCTTAAATTAAAAAATGCCTCACCTTTGACTGTCCATTTTGGGGTATTGCTGGTTAATGCTGACCACAGTTCAGGAATGTTACCTGTATTCTTAATCGTTATTTTGTCTTTAAGAATTGTGGGACGCTCACTCAAAATCGTAAAGTAGTTTGAGGTTGTCAACATTCCGATTGGTCGTTCACCAATTTGACCAAATTTTATCATAATGTTATCTTCATAAAGTTTGTACTTTAACATTTGAAGAATTACTGACTTGACGTTTGGATTACTAACTTGGAATTTTATCTCTATTGTAGCAGCTTTATCTGTTACCTCTAAAATTGAAATGTCTTCTAATTCAATTTCAAGAGGTAAAACCTCTTTTGGCTCTTCCGAAGGTGAAAAAATACTTCCACCAGAAACGTCATCGAAAATTGTTGAACCAGAAAATCCCACTATCCCTATAATTATTACAAACGCAGCTACAACTCCGCCTACCACAATTTTACGATTCAATAATTTGATTTTGTCCACACGTATCTTAAATGTTCAGCAAAAACTGCTTATATTGATTTTAACCAAATAGATTATGCAATATTTTCAGGCCGTAAAAATAGGAAAGGAAAGAGCAAGCAAAGCACAAATGACTTTATTCGATCTTGCTGGATTTGCAATGTTGACACTTACAACGAAAAAAGTTGATGGAAAGTTCTTACCTGTAGGAGAAGAAGTGTTAACAGCAGTAATTCACACTGCAGACGGTTATGTCACAATCCTAGTTGATGAGGATGGATATACTAAAGCACAATCAAAGGCCCTCGAAAAAAATGAAGCCGTGGAGATATTTAAAAAAGCTAAAGATTCAGGAATTAAAGAATTTTCGGGAAAACAAGTAGAAATATGGACAGAAAGTTATCCTACTGTTCAAAATGAGTAAAAAAGTTTACAATTGTTTTTCTACGGTATTGTAATTTCAGTCCCAACGGGATTTCCCTTGATTGCCTTTTCTAGTGTTTTAAGATCTGCTTTTATTACACGGGTCTTTATTTTAGAGCGTTCAATAATTTTCAAGGCTACAATATCCATTAGATCATATCCGCCCGCTACAGAATCTTCGTGTACAAGTATACTACGAAGTTTTTTAATACCTATTTTCTTGAATTTTTTTGCCTTTTTGTTTTTGTTTGGATCAGAGTCATAGATTCCATCAACGTCAGTAGCGTTCCAGAATTCTGAGGCTTTGATCTTTTCTGCTATCAAGGCAGCAGTTCCATTGGTACTTTGTCCAGGATGTAAGCCGCCTGTAATTACAATTTGACCACCATCTACTGCATGACGAATTTCTGGAAGAGTTATTGGGGGATGTGGATAAGCCTTGTTTTTTAGAGCATATATCAACAGTTTGGCATTAAGTCTTGAAACCTCAATTCCTAATTCGTCTAGGGTTGATTCATCAGCACCTGATGATCTAGCATGTGAAATGTAATGTCGTGCGATATTTCCTCCTCCAGCTACAATTACAGGTTGACAAATTTTACTAATTTTTACAAGGAATGTAGCATAATCCTTTAACAACTTTGAATGATCCATTCCAAAAACTTTCCCGGATAATTTGATTACAATCCTCTTTTTCATTACTTTAAACCACCGAGGATTGATTTTGCAGCAATTTCAACTTTTTTTCGATTTTTTCGAGGGGTATAGATTCTAAGAATATTCATGAACCCAGACATTGTTGAAACCAATGGAATTTTGGAAATAGGTATCTCTTGAACTTCGAATTTATGATTTCCTTTTGTAATTAAAATAATTGATTTTGATTCTTTTTTTGATGGTGATAATGGAATAGATGGGGTTACTGAAGTGTCAACAAAAATTTCATTTTCATCTACTTTGGATTTTCTTGATAGTTCTTGTCTAAGTTTGGTTTTTTTTACTTTATCTAGACTTTTACTAGTTAGCATTCTCTCAAAAACGCACTTGAAAAGCTCACGATTCTGATAATCAATGGCTAATTTCTTTGCTTTTTTTAATTCTAGGGTTTTTGGAGGCAAAGAAACAAGTTTTTCCAGAACATAATCATCAGTTAGACAGACATAATCATTCCAGCTTATGTTAGAAAGTCCTAATTCATCATATGCTAATCTAATTGATTCAAGTAACATTACCTCTGCTGCACGAACGGTTTTATGAAAATAAACTGCTTTGAACATTTGATAACGAGAATGCATCATTGATTCAAAAGAATAAAGGGCAGATTTTTCAAGAGCTAATTTTTTCTGATATACATCAAGTGACTGGGTAATTCTTTTGTGATCAATTTTTGCGTGTTCTGCACCAGTAAAATATCCATCACGCAGCAAATAATCCATCATATCCGCACTTAAAGCTCCAGAAATTATTTCATTCATAAATTGAAATTTAGAATTACCAAATGCCAGCTTTGTGATAAGTTTCTTATCAAAACCCGATTTTGATATATCATCACCAATTTCCGTCTTGAGAATTAAGTCTCTGCCAATTTCTTCATGAGATGCTTTATTTTTTCTTTGTAATACTTCTTCAAAAATATGTGCAAAAGGACCATGTCCTATATCATGTAATAACGCTGCTAATCTAATATTTTCAATGTCATTTGAATTGACAATTCCTTTTTCTTGTAGCACCTGACCTGCTTGTCCTGCTATATGCATTACTCCAAGTGAATGTTCAAATCGTGTATGTTGTGCACCTGGATATACAAGATGTGCACCTGATAGTTGTCTTATTCTTCGCAACCTTTGAAAAATGGGGTTATCAATTATTGTTATTTCTGTACCATAAGCTCTGATGAAATCATGAATTGGATCTATTATATCAAGATGTTTTTTTTTCATAACTTTAGTTTTTTTGAAAAAATTTTCATTATAGATTTGTGAACTTCTTCTTTTGAACCAGAAGCATTAACAATGTTCCAGTTTTTTTTCTTTGCTAATACACGATAATTTTTAGAAACTATTTTTGAAAAATTTTTGTTTTTTTCAAATTTGTCTCGTTTTAATTTTTTTCGTTGAAAAGATTCTTTTGCTGAAACATCTAAGACTATGACGATATCAGCTTTTGGAAGTCCCTTATCTAAGTTTTCCAACCAATCGAGCTTCAATCCATTAGATATTCCATATACCAAATTTGATTGATAATATCTATTCAAAATTAAAATGGTATTTTTCGAATGTGTTTTTTGAATTTCTTCGAGTTTTTCCCATCTATTTGCTGCTAAAAGACAATGTATTACTTGTGGAGGAAATTTTCTAGAACCATGAAGATATTTGTGAATTTCTTTACCTATAGGAGTAGAATAGTCAGGGAAACTGATAATTTTTGTTTTGAGTTTGTTTCTCCTTAGTTTCTTGGCTAAAAGTTCAGATTGTGTTTTCTTTCCTGCCTGATCTCCACCTTCAATCACAATAATCATGAGTGATATCAAGAAGGATTGGTACAATTAAAAATCTATCAAAATTTATAACTAAAAATGGAGCATCTGAGAAAATGGGATTAATTAAACACATGGCAAAAGAAGCAATGAGAGAAATCGGAAACAAATCAAGAGAGTTTTACGAATTTGTTTTACCGCCTGTTGATATGTATCTTGATGACAGTAGCTTGGTAATTACAATAGACATACCAGGTTTTAAAAAAGAAGATATTCATTTAACAATGCATGGTAACGTTTTATCAATTAATGCTAAGAAAAAAAATACTACTCAAGAAAAATATGATATAATTTGTAACCAAAGACCTAACATAATTGATAAAAAAATAAGAATTCCTTTAAAGATTAAAAATGGAGAAGAAAAAGTTAGTTCAGCAAAATACACTGATGGTGTTCTTGTAGTAAAATTTCCTACAGAAAGTAGTGGGAAAAAAATATCAATAGAATAATTATAATTTTCTAAAAATACCTGCAATACTAATTATTATTACAGAGCTAGCAATTCCAATTATTCCTCCAAGCTCATTTATTGGATAAAGTAAAACAGAGCCTATGAACACTGCTCCAGCAAAAACACTTCCAGAAATTAGAATGGTGGGACTTCTTTTCTTTGTGTTATTCTTTATTTCTTCAAGAAATTTTTGTACGTCAGAACCCATAGAAAAAACATTGTCAATGGATTTAGCAAATTTATTAAAAGAATATTTCAACTCTTCAATGTAAGCTACTTTTATCAATTTCTCTTCTTCAAGAATTTTTCTAAGAATTTGGACAAATTTAAAATCAACTTTATGAGTAATGAAAATTCCTTCTATTATTGAAGTCATTCTCATATACAATGCAAGTTCTTTTGGAAGCATGAATGGAAAACGACTCATGGTTTTGTTTGCCATTTCCATCAAAGCATCTACTTCCATTTCATCAGGTTTTTTTCCATGCAATGCTTTAATTGACATTTCAATTGCTTTTTCAATTACTACTCGATTATAATCTGGCATTAGCATGCCAAGATCATCCATAGCGTTAATTGTCCTAGGTGGATCTTTTTCAACAAGTGCAAGATAAAGTCGAATAAGCTTTAATCTAGTTTCATTGTCTATTCTTCCTACCATACCGTAATCATATAGAATCAATGAACCGTTATCTGAGACTGAAATATTTCCTGGATGTGGGTCAGCATGAAATAGAGAATCACGAAGCAACATTGTGAAAAACACTCTATGGACATCAATTACCAGTTTTTTGCGATCAATTCCCTTAGCATCTAGTGCCTCAACATTGGTGATTTTTATTCCAGGAACATATTCCATGGTAAGCACACTTTTTGATGAATGGTCATCATAAACTGATGGAACCACAACATTGTCGAAATGTTCAATGTTCTTTTTGATTTTCTTTAGATTGGAAGATTCTAAAGTGTAATCCATTTCTTCATGAATTGTTTCTATAAATTGGGCCAACATGCCACGGACAGAAAACCTTAGGTTAGGATCTACGAATCTCATTGCAAAGGGAAGAATTTTTTTTAGGACTTTGAGATCTTCTTCAACTGTTTTTTCAATTTCTGGTCTTTTTACTTTTACAACGACTTGTTGGCCATTTACTTGTCCTCGATAAACCTGTCCTAAAGATGCCCCCGATATTGGATTTTGATCAATTGAATCAAATTTTTCTTCAATTGGTCCTAATTCATTTTCAATGATTGGTTTGACTTTATCATATGGTGCTGCAGGAACGTCGTCTTGTAGCTTGGAAAGCTCCTCCATGTAAGGTTGTGGTAAAATATCTGCTCTTGATGAAAGCCACTGACCAAGTTTTATGTAAACAGGTCCCAAAGATATGAATGTGTTAAGAACTCTTCTTGCATTTTTTCTATACTTTTCTGTATCAATTCCTTTGCCTTCTGACTTGACCCATTCCCTACGATCTTTTCTTAATGCAATTACAGAAGGAAAAAGTTTGAAAAGGACCTTGATAGTTCGTAAAGTAGACACACTAAATACCTCTATTCGTTTTTAATTTTTTTGAGAATGAATACGCTAAATAACCAAAAACTATTGAAGAAAGTAAACCAGAAATCGTTGCAGTTTGTTTTGCAAACAAAGTATTTTTCTTAGTTTTGTAAATGTGAGATGCGATTCTACCTCCACCAAGAGCTGCAGCAGCTAAGCCAATCAACACTTCAGGTGCATCGTAAAGTAAATGACCAAATAGATTTTTTCTAGGATCAACTTTGTCCATGTGAACTAGAAATTTGTCGTCATACTCACGAATGTGTAAGTTCCCGTAACGATATTGTTTATTAGCACCATTTTTTTGACCAAGCTGAGTCTCTTCTGCTTTATCTAACATAAACTCGCGTAATTCCTTTGGGATTTCTATTTCATCCCATGCCATGATTCAAAAATCGCTATATTGCATATATTCTTTGCAAGTGAAAAATTCAAAAATAACCTACTTTGTTTGGTTAGCTACTTTTCTACGTGCTTTAAATTTAGTAAATGCAAAGCCTCCAATTACTGCTACTACACCTAAGATTACAAATTGAGAGTAGTCAAATTGTGATTCATCAGGGGTATGATCTTTTATGAAAATAGTGGTTTCAATAGTTTCAAAAATTTCATCACGTACAGAGTCTTTGTATCTTACTATAATTCGTATGTCGTGTTCTCCAAATCTTGGTTCACCTTCAAACTCAATTGGGATGTTAAATGGTACAGGAGAATCGATTTCAATTTCATCAATATATTGTCTAGTTTTTTTGATGTTTGAATCCCCTAGAGCTTCTAATGTGACAAAAGCAAAGAGGGCATCTTCGTTTCCTTCATTAATTATTTCTCCTATTACTGTTTGTTTGCCGGATAATTCGATTACATCTACATCATAAATTCTTGTATCGATTAATCCTTTTACATAAAAGTCTACGATTCGAGAAATCGTATGTCTATCTCCATGTGCATTAAAGTAAGTTATTTCCATTGGAGCACGTAATGTAACTCCTTTCAAGGATGCTGGTACATAAACATCAACTTCAAGAAATTTTGATTCGCCTGGAGCAATATGTCCAATCTCCCAATTACTATCTAACATAACGACCTTTTCTACATTAGTAACAGATTGTGCCGTTGAGGAAATTGTACCCTGAGTGTTTTGTAATTCAATATCAACACCCGAAACAGGTGCAGTACCATCATTTGAAATTTCAATAACTATATGATTATTTTTTAATGAAGTTAAAAAGTGGTCTATTGCTCTCATGTTTATTATGCTATCACCTGTTACCTTAAAGGAAAACTCAAAAAATGTGTCTCTTATACCTGATTCTCTTAATCTTCCATAATCAACTTTAGCAGAGGCAGGATATTGTCCAATTTTTGTTCGTTCATCCACATTAACAAAAAATGTCAAAGTAAATACTTCACCTGCTAGTGAATTTGAATCAGCATCTGCCTCAATTAATCTGCCAGGACCATCTGATGAAGAAAATCCCAAAGGCAGAGATAATTGACCTTTAATTCCGGTAATATCTTGAGTTCCTACATTGGCAAGTACAATTGTAAAGGGAACATTATGGTCACCTGGACTAACCTCCATCTTTTCATCAGCTACTCCAAAGTAGGCATCAAGATACTTGACATCTCCAAATTCTCTTTTAAATGGAGATTCACCAGTACCTAGCTGAGCAAATGCATCAGAAATGAATAACGACGTAGCAGTAATAATTAAAGTAAAAACTAACAGTTGAGTTAAAATCATGCAGTCACCTCAATTTTGCTTGATTCTTTTCCTTCAAATGCACGACCATCTTTAGTAGTGATAACCCTATCAACGTCACCAAATTGACGGTGATCATGTGTTACGACGATAAAGGTTTGGCCAAGCTTTCTTGACATTGACTTCATAAGCTGAACAACTGTTTCAGCAGTTACTGAATCAAGGTTTCCAGTAGGTTCATCAGCTAGAACAATTGAAGGAGAGTTTGCAAGACCTCGAGCAATTGCAGCTCGCTGAGCTTGACCACCTGAAATCTTGTTTGCACGTTTATACATTTGTGGTTCAAGTCCAACAGTAGTTAACAGTTTTTTTGCGTCAGAAATTGCGGTTCCATTATTTCCCATAATTTGTCTTGGAAGTGTAACGTTTTCTAAAACAGTAAGATCAGATAACAAGTTTGCAGATTGAAAAATAAAACCTAACTTTCGATTTCTAAAAGAGGAAATTTGATTATCACTAAGAGTTGAGGTATTTATCCCATCAATGATGACATTGCCATTTGTTGGGCGATCTAAAAGTCCTATCATGTTTAGCAAAGTGGATTTTCCTGAGCCAGATGCTCCAATAACTAACAAAAATTCACCTTTACTCACTGAAAAAGAAACATCTTGTAAAGCACGAACTTGAGTATCACCCTCACCATATATTTTGGTCAAATTATTAATTTCAAGAACCTTATCAGACAGTTCTCATCGCCTCCACAGGTAGTAGCTTAGTTGCACGATATGATGGATATAATGACGCAATTACTGCTAGACTAAATGCTGTTAATGCAGTTTGAAGGATCTTATCCCATTGAATAGTTACTTCTAAAGGAAGACTGTTATTCCATGACATTTTAGTTTCCTGTGCATAAATTGTATATCCTAATCCAGCAACTGTTCCAACACTTGCACCAATTGTACCAATTATAAGTCCTTGAAATAAGAAAATAATCAAAATATCTTTTCTTTTTGCTCCAATGGCTCGCATAACACCAATTTCTCTGGTCTTACTATTTACAAGCATCATTTGAATTGTAACAACAGCAAAAGCAGATGACATCATTCCAAAGTATCCTATCATGTTTATCATAGCAATTCCTGATCTGAAACCAGCTAATTGTTGTTCAGCTGCTTCTTCTATTGTTTCAGCGATAAAATCTTCATTTGGAAAAGATCTCAAAAAGAATTCTTTTACTTCTATAGCTTTTGTTGGATCATTTAGCTTTACCATTATAGAACTAGTATAACCATCACGATCCATCAAGTCACGTAAAGTATCAATATGCATAATTACACTATAATCAAAACCTTGACCACCAGGAGACCTTGCAATTCCTGTAACAATAAACCTCTTGAGTTGATCTTGACCATATCTGTCAACAATCTTAAGCTTTACATTATCTCCCACTTGAGCCCCGCCTAAATCTCTTGCAACATTAGAACCTAAAACGATAGAATTTCTTGAATAAACAAATTGTCCTTCATCAACTGTCTTGTGTACGGTAGATGCTCTAATGTCTCGTAATGGATCAACACCTACTACTGGAACTCTTGTTTCTTCAATTCTTTCACCATTTTTGGTTATGTTAATTGAAGCAGTAGTAGAAAGCCGCGGCGTGGCCGCCTCAACGTAAGGTATTCTTTCAAACCAATTAATCAAAGAAATGTCAGATTTGTCGATATAATCTTCCTCATCTGTAACCTGAATATTTCCAAATCTGTAATCTGTTAAATCACGAACAATAGCGTCAAATAGTCCTTGAAAAATTACAAAATTTACGTGAATAACTAGGATTCCAATTGTTACTGCTAAGACCGCACCAATGAGGCTTGCTTTTTTATTGAAAAGCATTCTTTTGGCTAAATTGAACCTATATTCCAATACCTATATAAAAAAAGTCTGATATTTAATGTATTTGGTGTCTATTACTAATATAACCGACATTTTTATTAATAATAAGTATAAAATTGTATGTAAGAATAGGAGAAAATGGTAAAAATGGACAAATTAGACATGAAAATTCTTAACATGCTTCTTGATAATTGTCGAGAATCTGACAGGCAAATTGGGAAAATAATTGGAATCTCAGGTGGAGCTGTAAAATCTAGAATTCAAAAAATGATAGATAACAAAGTAATTCAAAAATTTACTCTAAAAATTGAACCGCCAATTTTAGGTTACAATTTGTTCTATGTTGTTGTTACAGGAGAAAATAAAGATGACATACTAAAACAAGTAAAGCTAATTGGTGATCCATTCCTTGTTGTTCCATGTGTTGGAGGAATTACCGTATGTGGAATAGTAGTTAAAGAAAATGTCGAACAAAAAATTGAGTTAACAAAAAACCTAATGCGTGATGTGCGCGTATTAAGTATTTTTAATGCAGAAAATCCTGGTATAAGTTCAGATTTGACCCGAACAGATCTTGAAATTATTGAAAAATTACTACAAAATCCACGTGCTAAAATTGATGAAATAGCTAGAACAACAAACTTTTCAACAAAAACAATTACAAGATCTATTGAAAAATTACAAAATGATGATGCAATTTTATTTTCTTTATTATATGATCCAGAAAAATTATCTGGATATGTCCCATATGCAATATTGGTTTGGGTAGAAAATGACTTTAAAAAGACTTTAAAAACACTTGAAAAGAAATTTTCTAATTCATTTTTACAAAAACCATTCATTGCTAAAAATCAAATAGTGCTTTTTATGTACAGTGATAATATTTTCAAATTAGATGAACTTACACAAAATGTAAGAGATGTTGATGGAGTTAAGTTTGCAGATTTATTTATTCCAAAAGAAATAAATCTTCCAACAAAATGGATTTCTGATTCAATAAAATTATCAAAATCTTCAAAGAAATTACATTTGGTATATCAAACACATTAGATTCTCTGATATCTATGAAAAAAACAAAAATTTATGATGGAAAAATATTGGGGCTCAATATTTATGATCTAACTATTAGAGGAAGAAAAGTAAAACGTGAGATAATAGAGCACCGTGGTGCTGCAGCAATGCTTGCTTTTGATGAAAAAGGAAAAGTGATTCTTGTAAAACAACATAGATATCCACATGGATATGTTCTTGAAATTCCTGCAGGTACTTTGGATAAAGGTGAAAGTCCAAAAAAGTGTGCATTTCGTGAAATAAAGGAAGAAACTGGTTATTCTGCAAAAAAAATGACTTCGCTTATTGCGTATTATCCTTCGATAGGATATAACAAAGAAGTTATTCATTGTTTTCTTGCCTCTGGGCTAAAAAAATCTGGAAGTTTGAAGCTTGATGATGATGAAATAATTTCTGTTGTAAAAATGGATTTAAAAAAATTAATTCAAATGATAAAAAATGGTAAAATAATTGACTCTAAAACAATTTGTGCTGTCTTAACTTATGCTGCCAAAAAAAATCTTCTTTAATTATTTTCTATAAATTGGTTGAATTAAATCAGTAATATCTGCCCAAGAACGTGCTATTCTTTCATATGTATAAACTATATCAAGAAGATCAATTGGAATTTGCTTTTTATGTTCTAACGTTGAACGAAAATCTGTTATTTCTTGTTGAAATTGTTTATGAAGTTTTATTGCATCGATTGCTTGTAATCTATTGTTTGCAATGAATGCACCTATTGATTTTTTATGAATTGTTTCAATTTCTTTTACTACATCATATATTTTTTTTAAATCATTTTTTGATATTGATGTTTTAGATATTAAATTTCCTAACTCTACAATTGTATCTCCCGCTGTTTCTAATAGATTTGCTGCAATTCTAAAATCAAGAATATCAATATTTTCCATATTAAATGCACTTGCAAGTCGTTTGTCCATCATGGTGCTTCTAATTAGTCGTACAAGAAGAAAATATTGTCTATTAATTTCATCATCTCTGTTTGGTAAAGTTTGAAGATTTGTTTTATCATCAGATAGCAGAGAATTTAATGTATCATTGAACATTCCAAGTGCGATTGTACTCATTCTTCTCAGAATTTTTTCTGGACTTAATGAAGTTGCATCTAATAAAAATTGAATATTAATATTTGAAGAATCTTCTTCAACAATTTCTACACCAACCAATCTTCGTATTGATTCTAGAATCTTTTCACGATCATTGACTGGAATAGTAGTTTTTCCTTTAATCCGAATAATGTCATAACCAAGAAGGTAGGCACCAGTTAGATCTGCACTAATGTTTTCTTCTTTTGGAAGTGGATAAGAAATTATTACTTCCTTTGAAGGTTTGCTGTCCTTGTTTATTGTAATTGAAATACTATTTTGTCCGGTTTCAAGCTCAACTTCTGTACCTTTACTGAGTTTGTTGTCATCAACCCACTCTTTTGGAAGTGAAACTAGAATGGTACTTCCAATTTTTTGCAGGCGTCGAATAAATTTAGTCAATTTAAACTAATTTAATTAATTTAAGCCGAATTTTTATATCTTTTGTCAAATTTAAATTCAGATCATATGAGAGGGGAAGCATTCTGCCCAGCGCATGTAACCGGATTCTTCAAGGCTGAGTTAGAAGACCAAACCAAGCCTGAACATATTGGCTCGTTGGGAGCAGGCTTTTCGATTCAAGAAGGCGTAACAACCAGGGTTAGAGTAAAGCCAAAATCTAAGGGAGATTCAAATTTTCAATTAACTGTTGAAGGATACAAGCCGGATAATACACTAGTTTCAGAATTTGTAATTAACCAATTTCTTGAACTTGTCAAAGAAGAATGTTTTATTGAAGTACATCATGACATTTCAATTCCCGTTGGTTATGGATTAGGTTGTAGTGGTGCTGTTGCTTTGTCACTTGCTATTGCTTTGAATCAAGCACTAAATTCAAAACTTTCTAGAACACAGGTAGGTAAAATTGCACATAATGCTGAAATAAATTGCCAAACAGGTCTTGGGGATGTTTTAGGATCATATCATGGTGGATTTGAAATAAGAACAAAAGCCGGTGCTCCTGGAATTGGTATAGTAGAAAAAATGAATACTGATTCTTCTGAAGTAATGTTGATTTGTTTTTCTCCAGTCTCAACTAAACAATTTCTGAATGAAAGAATGTCATCAATTAATGGTTTAGGTGGAAAAATGGTAAAAAAACTTGTTAAATCAAAAAATTGTAATGAATTTCAAGATATGTCACTAAAGTTCGCAAATTATGTTAATTTAGTAACACCTAGAATGAATCAAGTGATAAACGAACTTCATAAGAATAGAATAAAGTGTGGTGTAGCCTTATTTGGTGAAACTGTTTTTAGTTTAATACCTTCCAAAATGGAAAATAAAGTTCTAAAAATTTTGAAAAAATTTGAAGACGGCATTATCATTAAATCAAAAATAGATAATGCTGGTGCAAGATTAACTGAATAAGAATTTTAATTATCTGTGAAAAGTATGTCGTTAATTCCAAAAAGTCATCCACGTGCAAAGTCTTTACAGATTAGAGAAAGACTAGTACAAGGATTTGATCATGGTCTAGTAGCTAAAGAAGGCTTAATGGCACATGGTAGAGGAGAAGCATTTGATTATCTTCTTGGAGAAAAAACATCAAAATCAGCTAAAAATGCAATTAAAGCTGCAGCACTTATGCTTCTTTCTGCAAGATCACCAGTTATCTCTGTAAACGGAAATATTGCAGCTTTATGCCCAAAAGAAATTGTACAACTTGCAAATACAGTTAATGCAAAAATTGAAGTTAATTTGTTTTATACTAATCAAAAAAGGAAAAACAACATTGTTAAGATTCTAAAAAAACATGGTGTAAGGCAGGTTTTAGGCACAAATCGTAATTCTTCAAGGCGAATTTCTGGTCTTGATAGTGCAAGAAGAGTAGTAGATAAAGATGGAATCTTTCAAGCTGATGTGATTTTAATTCCACTAGAGGATGGAGATAGAACACTTGCTCTCAAAAAAAATAGAAAAAAAGTGATTACTTTTGATTTGAATCCTCTATCAAGAACTGCTCAAACAGCTGACATTACAATTGTAGATAATGTAGTTCGTGCAATTAATGGACTAATTCTAGAATGTAAAAAATCAAAGAAAAAAATTCGTAAAGCTCCATTTAACAACAAAAAAAATCTGTCTGCTTGCGTTTTAGAAATAAAAAAGAATCTTTCTAGGAGGTTACCAAATGCATAAAACCCCTAGAGACATTATTGCAAAAAAAGCTGCTGGAAAGAAAATTTCTGTTGTAACTGCATATGACTACTCTTTGGCATCACTATGCGATAGAGCAGGAGTTGATGTTTTACTTGTTGGAGACAGTGGTGGGATGGTCATGTTAGGATATGAAAACACTATTCCAGTAACAATGACACAAATGAAGATATTTACTGAAGCAGTTAGTCGTGCAAGACAAAATGCACTAGTTGTAGGCGATCTTCCCTTCATGTCATATCAGGCAAATGTTTCAGATGCAATAAAAAACTCTGGTAGATTGATAAAAGCTGGAGCTGATGCAGTAAAACTCGAAGGTGGAATAGAAATGGCTGACACCATCAAAGCTATAGTAGATACTGGAATTCCTGTAATGGGTCATATTGGATTACAACCACAAACTACAATGTTATCTCAAGGGTATCGTGTTCAAGGAAAAACAAAAGAAACTGCACTAAAATTAATTGAATCTGCTAAAGCACTTGAAGAAGCTGGCGTGTTTAGTATCGCACTAGAAATGGTTAGTCACGAGGTTGCAAAGATAATTTCTAAAAGCATCAGTGTGCCTACTATAGGAATTGGTTCAGGTAAAAACTGCGATGGGCAGGTCCTTGTAATTCATGATATGCTAGGCATGTATGACAAACTAAAACCAAAGTTTGTCAAAAGGTATCTATCATTATCTAAAGAGATTACAAAAGCTGTAGAATCATACAGAAAAGATGTGGAATCTGGTAGGTTTCCTGGAAAAGAAAACTGGTTTTCTATGGACAAATCAGAGTTAGATAAGCTAAGAGCGGAAGTTGGCTAGAAAAATACCAAAGCATCCTTCTTTGGATATAGTAGGTTCAGATGGAGCTGAGCTTAGTGGTAAAAAAATTGTTTTATGTGTTACAGGAAGTGTTGCAGCATACAAATCAATTGAGCTTGCTAGATTACTAATGAGACATAGTGCAAATGTTACATGTGTTGTAAGTAATGCTGCAACTAAATTGATACAGCCAGCTTATTTTAAGTGGGCTACAGGAAATCCTGTAATTACTAAACTAACTGGTGATTTAGAGCACATTACAGTTGCTGATTACAAAAAGTCTGATTTGATTTTAGTTTATCCATGTACAGCAAATACACTTGGCAAGCTAGCAAGTGGAATTGATGATACTCCTATTGGAACTGTACTAACTGTTGGATTTGGCTCTAAAATTCCTATATTAATGTGTCTTGCAATGCATGCTGCAATGTATGAAAATGCTGCTGTACAAAAAAATATTACATTTTTGAAGAAAAAAATTGATTTTGTTTCTCCAAATATGATAGAGGGAAAGGCAAAGGCAGCTGAACCTGAAGATGTTTTGGAGTTTGTTTTGAAAAAGTTTGGATTTTCTTCTGTTCTTAAGGGGAAAAAAGTTTTGATTACTGCAGGACCAACTATAGAATATTTAGATCCAGTTAGAGTGATTACAAACCAAAGTACTGGAAGAACCGGAGTTTTGTTAGCTGATGAGCTAGTGTCTGCTGGTGCCAAAGTTACTATGGTGTATGGTCCAGGACGAGAAAAACCTCCTAGTGGATTAAAGCTTGTTTCTGTAAAGACTGCAAAAGAGATGTTTATGGCTGTAAAAAATGAAATGAAAAAAAAATTTGATATTGTTATAATGGCTGCAGCTCCTGCTGACTATACTCTTGAAAAGCCAAGCTATTCTAAAATTAAGAGTACAAATTCAAAAATGACTGTAAAGCTTGTTAAAGTTCCAAAAATTATTGATCATGTAAAAAAGCTACAAAAAGATGTTTTTCTAGTAGGATTCAAGGCTTTAGCTAGAGTTTCTAAAAAGGAGTTAGAATCCGAAGCTAGAAGGAAAATGCGTGAGTGTGGAGCGGATTTGATGGTTGCAAATGATGTTGGTTCAATTCGGTATAGGAAAAACCCAGAAAACAATGAAGTTCTCATAGTAGATTCTAAAAAAACACTGTCTTCTGGATGGAAGAATAAAGAAAAAATTGCTAAATTAATTAGAAAGGAAATTGAAAGGAGAATTAACTCTTGAGAGCTTCTAAACGATTATCAAAAATTTCAACATTTGATGGAGCTGGCTTTTGGAAAAATGCATTTGCTCATCAACGTGGAAAGCTTTTACGAGCTGTAAAGGTGCCTGACGATCAAATCAAGATTCTAGCTCAGAAAAAATATGCAGAATTGCCTGCACCACTTCGATATGAAATAGAAACTAACGGAAAAAACTATGATCTGAAATAGTGTGATAACTATGGAAAACTATGCAGTTATTTTTTCAAATTAAAATAAGATCTTTTGTGAATTTGTGTAACAGAATGGGTCTGTCCCCAACAATCAAAGAGTCCTCAATTCGAACACCAAACTTTTTTGGAATGTATATTCCCGGTTCTACTGTTATTGCCATGTTCTTTGCAAGCTTTGTTGTGCTTTTTGTACTAATGTTAGGCAACTCATGAACCTCAAGACCGATTCCATGTCCAGTAGAGTGAATAAAGTACTTGCCATACTTTTGATTTTTGATATAGTCTCTACATGCATCATCTACTGATTTGCATGAGGAGCCAGGTTTTGCAGCCTTTAACCCCAATTTCTGCGACTCTTTGACAATTTCATATACCGATTTTGCCTCAGAAGACACCGAACCTAGCCCAAAGGTTCTAGTCGAGTCTGAAACGTATCCTTTGTAACGTAAGGTCAAATCCACAACAATAAGGTCACCATTTGCAAACTTTCTATTGGTTACTTGTGCATGAGGTAATGCACCGTTTGGGCCTCCTGCAATGATTAGAGGGTTTAGCGTAGATTTGTAGCCAGTATCAAACATTTCATGCTCTATAGCATATGACATCAAAATTGCCTGCAGCTTAGACTCGCGTTGTCCTTTTTTGATTTTTTTAGTACATAACTCAAACATCTTATCAATTATCTGTGAAGCCTTCTTAAGAACAGCAATTTCCTTCGAGTCTTTGATTATTCTTGCATTATGGAATGGCTCTGTAGAGTGTTTGATTTTAGGAACAGATTTTTTCAGCGACGCCATCATCTGATAGTTCTGGCAGTCCGTACAGACCTTTTTGTTCTTTATTTTTTTTACAAGCTCAGAAATCAAACCTTGGCCTCGCTCAGAGGTAATTACCTGGCAATCCGAACTCTCTGACTTTGCTCGTCCTACCTCAAGCTCAGGTAAAATTATTGTGGTTTGTCCTCCCCTCTCAAGTAGACCTATAGCTTCACCCCAAAAGCCAGTCATGTAAAACAGGTTCTCAGGTTCAAATGCAACCAAACTATCACAGCCAATTTTTTGAGAATGTTTGAGAAGGTTTTTTCTATGAGTCTTCAATAAACAAAATGTTACTTTTCTAAATTTATGTTTGCTGCAAAGTTTGTATAGTGGAAATCAAACAGCTATCTATGACAGAAAAGAAGAAGGTAGTTGCATTACTCTCAGGTGGATTAGATAGTCAGCTAGCTGTTAAGATGATGCAAAAACAAGGTTTTGAAGTTTCAGCTGTTGCAATAAAGACACCGTTTTGTGATTTTGATTGTGGTAGAGGATGTGGGTTTGAAATTAGAGAAAGAGCTGATACTCTTGGTGTAGATCTAAAAACAGTTTATCTTGGTGATGAATACATTGAAATGCTAAAGAATCCAAAACATGGTTTTGGTTCGGGTATGAATCCGTGTATTGACTGTCGTGCAATGATGTTTGAAGCTGCAAAAAAACACATGAATGAAATTGGTGCTGAATTTATTATTTCTGGAGAAGTATTAGGACAACGACCAATGAGTCAACATGGTCCAGCATTAAGAACAATTGAAAAAGAATCAAAGCTTGAAGGAAAAATTGTAAGACCGCTTTCAGGTAGGTTGTTACCAAAAACAGAACCAGAACAAAGTGGTTTGATTAAAAGAGAAGATCTAGGGATGATTAAAGGTCGTTCAAGAAAAATGCAATTACAAATGGCAGAGGAGTTTGGAATTGAAGATCCTCCTAATGCTGGTGGTGGTTGTCTTCTTACAGATCCTGCTTTTTCATTAAGAGCAAAAGATCTCTTCCAACATGTTGAAACTCCTACAACCAATGACATCGATCTATTAAAGATCGGAAGGCAATTTAGATTTGATAAAAAAACAAAACTTGTAGTTGGAAGAAACGAAGATGAAAATGAAATAATAAAATCATTAAAACTTCCAAAAGATATTTTGCTTGAGGCTCGTGATCATGTGGGACCAATCTCTATTTTACGTGGAGAGAATTTAGAAAATCATTTACAATTTGCAGCAGGTATTACATTACGTTACTCTGATGCCCCAAAAGATGAATCAGGGTTTGTTGTTATAGAAAAAAATGATAAAAAATCTGAAATTCAAACAGAACCATTAGGAGAACCCTCCTACGAAGAATTTAGAATTTAGGCACAATGACTTGTGTGTGAATATCACTTGACATGCAAGACTTTTTGAAGGAGTAGTTCACATTTTCCATTAGATGCAAAAACAAGAAAGCCCAACATATCTTAAAGCAATAACAATACGGGATCCTAGCGACGTTATTTCCATAAAAGAAGATGTCAAAAAGAACATGATACTGATTTTAAGAGTAACTCCTTTGGCGCAAAAAGATGTGGGCAAATTACGCAAAGTTGTTGAAGAGCTATATACAATTGCAAAAAATGCTGGTGCGGATATTGCTAGATTGGGTGAAGAAAGAATTATTATTACACCATCAGGTGTAACAATTTGGAAACCTGAATACGATTTAAAATAATTTAATTGCTTCTTGAATTTGTGGATAATGAGTTGGAACTCTAAACATTCTACGAATTGACATAGAAAGATTTTCTGATTTTCTTCTTTCTCCGTGATTAACAAGTACTCTTCTAAGTTTTGGCCTTAGCTTATGTACAAATGAGATTAATTGATTGTAATCGCTGTGTCCACTGAATCCATCTAGTCTTTCAATACCACAGTTAATGTTTACAACTTCAACTTTTCCTTCTTTACCCAGCATAGAAACTTGTCTAGCACCATCTAAAACTCTTCTACCTAGTGTTCCATTTACTTGGTATGAAACAAATAGAATTTTGTTCTTTTTATCTGGTGCAATATTTTTGAAATATTCAAGAACCGGTCCACCTTCTAACATTCCAGATGTAGCAATAATAATACATGGAGAACCTTCACGTAATGGTTCTTCTCTTGCATCATGATGTTCTATGTTAGTAAAATATTCTGAATCAAATGGATTGTCATCTGTTTCTAAAATTTTCTGACGTAGTTCACGAGAAAGATATTCTGGATAAGCTTCATGTATTGCCGATGCTTCTGCAATCATTCCTTCCATGAAAACTGGTGACTCGATCATTTGTCCTGACTTCATGTAGTGATCAATTACCATCATGATTTCTTGAGCTCTTCCTACAGCAGGAATTGGAATGAGAACTTTTCCACCGTCTTGAAGAACGTTGTTTATGGAATTGATAAAAGCTGATTCAACTTCGGGTCTGCTTGGTTGAATGTCTTCTTTTGCTCCGTAGGTACTTTCAATTAGAAGAGTTTCGACTCTTGGGAAATTCCAACTAGCGGCCTCAAACAAAATGCTATTTGCAAATTTTATATCTCCTGAATAGACAAAATTGTGATCGCCGTTTCCAATATGAAAATGACAAAGAGCCGATCCGAGAATATGACCAGCGTTTGCTAATACTAATTTGATGTCAGGAGAAATGTCAGTAACTGTACCATATGGAATTGTGATTGATTGTTTCATGATCTGTTTTACATCTCGTTCGGAATACATCGGGGTTCTTCCTTGAGCTGCGGCCACTTTGATTGCATCAAGCTGAATTAAATTCATCATAGGAAGAGTAGGTTCTGTACAGTAGATTGGACCTTTGTATCCATATTTACATAAAACAGGCAGAAATCCTGTGTGATCAAGATGTGCGTGCCCTATTACAACAGCATCAAGGTCATCTAAGGTAATGTTAGCCCAATCAAGTCTTGGAAAAGATTCCATTGGACTTCTAGCACCCGGATTAATTCCACAATCAATCAAAATCTTACTGTCAGGCGTATTCAATAACATACACGACCTGCCCACCTGTCCAAATCCACCAAGGGTAAATAGTGAAACTTCAGATTTTTGGACCAGCCTAGAACGGAAAATTTTCTCTCCTACCTGTTTGAGTTGTTTGCTTCGGTCGGCAGAAGAAACCTTTAGGTTGTAATTTATTGCCTGAATTGTGCTAGATGGGTTTGTTGTGGCCTTACGAACACGGATTTTCCATCCAATTTTTTCGGTAACTTCTGGATGGTTAAATGCTTCTGAATTTTTTTGCATTAACCACGGTCGCTTTACATCAACTGACACTTCACCAGTGGCAGTATCAAAAAATGTAGCTTGAAGATCTGCATCTTTTGGAATACTTTTTGAAAGTATTTGTCGTGCATCTTCTTCCATTTTTCTAATAGATTCGTCGGTTCTTATTACAATTCTTTTTTTGATAATATTTACAAGGTTTGAAATTATCTCGTTGTGTTCCATCAGATAACGAGGTGAAGTGGTATAAAGTGCAATTCGTGGACCTTCATAATCAATTTTAGTAACATTTGCTTCTTTAGGTATACTTTCTAGTATCGTCGCCATTATGTTTTGGCCTAGAGGTAATTCTTTCTGTTGTTGTTTTCTTTGCATTAGATCACTATAGTGCAATAATCGCTTTCTTCTGTTCTTTTGATAAAAGGCGGAATCCATTTTTGTTTATTATTGATATGTTGATTCCATCACCAGTACCAATATTTCTTATAATAGCTGCTTTAACTGCACGCAAAGCTATTACTTTTGCATCTTCAACACTAAGGTCTTTATGATATTCTTCTTCTAGAAGACCATATGCTACTGGAGACCCACTGCCAGTTGTAACATATGTTTTTTCTTCAGCAGATCCAAACATGTCAATATTATATAATGCTGGACCTTGTTTATCGTATCCACCTACCAAAATGTCAGCGATAAATGGATAACCTCTATTTTGTTGGAAAATAAGTGAAGTAAGTCTAGTTAATGATTTTATTGGAATGGGTTCTTGTTTTTGAATTCTATGTAGATTTGCATGGTATTTCAGAATGTCAGTAATGTTTTGTGCATCTGCTACACCACCTGCCATAGTCATTGCAGCATGATCATCAATTTTTTGGATTTTCATTGTGTTATTATTTGCAATAAAATATCCTGCGCTTGCGCGCATATCTGCACACAATACTACCCCATCCTTTGCTTTGATTCCTACTGTGGTAGTCCCATGTAGTATTTTTTCTTCAACGTTATTAGACAAAAAGACACCTGTTAGAGATAATATCAAAGGTACAGCACCCTTTTAAATAACTTTTTGTTGCTGGCAGATTGATAAGGAGTGGTAAAAAATCAAGATCCCTTTAAGTCGCATACTATGGAATTACCTAGGTTAATTGTAATCGGAGAGAAAAACATTAACCGATTTGGCAATTTTCTACAGCAACTCTATAGCCCAAAGAAGGTATCTGTGATATCTGGCCTTAACGTAAAAAAATTTCTACAAAAAAAAATTGAACGATCCTTACTTTCCTCAAAAATAAAGGGAGTTTGGCATATTGCAAAAAATAATGAAATTGCTTCCATCAAGCAGATTCAGAGTAAGGTAAGAAATGACAAAAGTGATTTGATAATTGGAATTGGAGGAGGCAGATCAGTAGATATTGCAAAAATGATAGCATTTAATTTAAAAAAACCGTTTGTTAGTTTGCCAACAGCAGCATCTCATGATGGGATTGCAAGTCCATTCGTTTCAGTAAGAAGTGATAAACCACATTCTATTGTTGCTTCAGCACCTCTTGGAGTATTTGTTGACATTGATATAATCAAAAAAGCACCAAAGCGACTTCTAGCAAGTGGATGTGGGGATCTTGTTGCAAATATTATTGCTGTTCGAGATTGGGAGCTTGGCAGAGATAAAACTGGTGAGTATTTTGGTAGATATTCGGCTAATCTTGCATCTATGAGCGCCAAAATGCTTATGGAAAACTCTGATTTATTTGCAAAAAAAGGACTGGATGTTAGAGTTATTGTAGAAGCATTAATCAGTGCTGGCGTAGCGTCTTGTATAGCTGGCAGTAGTCGACCTTGTTCTGGTGCAGAACATCTTTTTTCACATGCGCTTGATAGACTGGCTCCAGGTGTTGGTCTTCATGGTGAAAAATGTGGGATTGGAGCTATAATGATGGCAAAACTTCAAGGTCAGGACTGGAAAAAAATTATCAAGACATTAAAGAATGTTGGTGCTCCAACAACTGCAAAAAAAATTGGTCTTAAACCATCAACCTTAGCAAAAGCACTTACCATCGCCCAAAGTTTGAGACCAGAACGCTATACCATCCTCAAACAATCCAAAATGACTGAAAAAAAAGCTATTGCACTTGCAAAAAGCACCAAAGTATTATAATTTAAGCAGCTTTTTGCTCAACAGGTTTTTCTTGTTTGGTTTTAACTTCTTGTTTTTGAGGTTGTTTTTCAGTTTTTTTGTTTAGGTATGTTTCAACAAAATTAATTTTATCCAATGTAGGCACGAATTTAAAAATATCCGTTTGAATAAAATGTTTTATTATTGCTAACCCATCGGCACGAAATATTTCTTCAGGAATAGTAACATCCAAAGATTTGTCACTTTTCTTGAATTTTATTTTAGAGTCTTCTACTGGAATGTGTCTTTTTAAAATACCAAAAGCTTTGTCTTCATCAGTTTCTAATGCTTTTACTACATTAATATCGTAAAGAATTATTTTTCCTGCAAACCTGTGATTATAATCCATTTGAACTCTTCCAGAACCAATGTATCTCACAATACCTTTCTTCTGATCAACTTCAATTGTGTCACCAACTGAAACTTTGTCTGCATCTTCTCCCAATTTACGAAGTGGAATCATTCTTACTTTGCCTGAATCTCGTTCACCAAATCCTTTGTCTGGTGGCACTTCAACTGTTTTTTTATCACCGACATTAGTGTTAGCTAAAGCATCATCAAGACCTTTGATTACCCAAGATTCTCCAACTGAAACAAGTTTAGGTTGATATTTTATGTTGGGATCATGAATTGAATGTTTTTTTGCGTCAGATTCAATTGTTGTTTCGAAAACTTCACCAGTATCTTTTACTTTGGCAGTATAATCAACTTGAATTAATGAACCTTTACTGAAAGCCAACGTGATCGGCTGTTGGACTTCCTTATATTAATTTAACATGGGTTTAGAGATTCTTGAGTTTTTCTTCAGCTATTTTTAGTGCATTAACTGTGTTTGTTTTGTAACCCATCATATCAAGAGTCGAAGCAATTGCAGAAATTGTTCTCATTACATGATATCTATGGACTTCTCCCATGCAACCGACGCGGAATACTTTACCTTTAAGATTACCAAAACCACCTGCAACTAAAACTCGGAATTTATTAGCTAACGTGTTACGGAAGGTATTGTCATCTAGTCCATCTAGATAGTTCAGTGCTATAATAGTGATTGAACGATCTTCCTCTTTGGCAAATGGTGTTAGACCAATTGCACTTAAACCAGAATATAATGCATCAGAACAAATTTTGTGTCGTTTTATTCTTGCATCCATTCCTTCTTCAAGAATCATTCTAAGTGCTTCTCTGAATGCATAAAGAAGAGGTAATGCAGGTGTAAAGGGAGTATGTTTTGATTCTTCATAATATTTGAAGTATCTAGCTAAATTGAAGTACATCGTAGGGGGTGGATTTTCTATCATGTATTTTTTAGCTCTAGGACTAACAGAAATTGGTGATATTCCAGGTGGAGCAGCTAAAGCTTTTTGTGACCCAGCCATACACACATCAATATTCCATTTATCTACAGGAAGTTCAACACCTCCAAGTAATGAAATTGAATCTACAACATAGTAAGAATCGTTTCTTGAAGTAAGTTCAGATATTTTATCTAAATATTTGACTTGAGTGCCAGTTGAGGTCTCATTGTGAACAACATAGAATGCTTTAACATCGTTGTTGTTATCAAATGCTTCTTTAACTTGTTCTAAAGTAGCATTTGTACCAGGTGTTGTTTCAAGTTTGATTACATTTGCGCCTTGCCACTCTAACATCTGTGAGAGTCTACTACTAAATTCTCCATTAACTGGAATTATTACTTTATCACCTTTTTTAATCAAATTTACTACTGAAGCTTCAACTGCTCCTGTACCTGATGAAGAAAGTGCAACTACGTCATTTTTTGTTTGAAAAACTTGTTGAGTTTTTTCAATAACTTCAGTATATAGTTCAACAAAATCTGGACTTCGATGATTAATAATATGCGTAAACATTGCTCTAGTTACTCTTTCAGGAACATTGGTTGGTCCGGGAAGCATTGCTAAATATTCCAATAAGTTCGCCTGTCAAGTGGTTCACTGATGGCTTTATTTATAATTACAGACTCTTGAGACGTTTGTTGGCACCAATTTTGAGCAAAACACTTTTTGTTCCATTAGGTACCAGTTGTTGCCAGTTTTGATCTTTTACAATTTTTTTTCGAATGTTAGTACCAGATAAAATTTCTCTATCCTTAAAAGGAACAGAAATTACATTTGTACCACGCTTTGAATAAAGTAATTGAGTTAGCTCATCATTAGTAAAAACAATTTCAAATTTTGGCACAATTGAATCTATATTTTCTATCCATGTTTTATGATCTTCCAAATCTGGAATGTGATAGATTTGGATTCTTTTTGAAATTGAATCATCAATTGAAGAGAGTATCATTTCTTTTCTTTCATCTGCACTAAAAGGATTTTCTTTTTGATTAGGTTTGTTAGAGCTTCCAATTCCTAGCCATAATTTATCTACTTTAGATAATGCAAAGCTTAAAGCTTCAAGATGGCCTTTATGAAATGGTTGAAATCTTCCAATAATAAGACCATTCATGTTGCAAGTTCTAACGTATTCTTTAAAAGACTATCATAAAGTGATGAAAATAAAATTAGATTATGGATTTTTTAAAAATTGATGGTTCGTATGGAGAAGGAGGAGGACAAATTGTTAGAAGTGCTGTTACATTATCTTGTATAACTAACAAACCTGTTCAAATTGAAAATATTCGAAAAAACCGAAAAGTGCCTGGTCTTAGGCCTCAACATCTTATTGGAATTAAATTACTTTCAAAAATTTGTAATGCTAATGTAGAAGGATTGGAAATTGGTTCAAGTACTATCAAATTCATTCCAAACGAAGTTGAAAATAGTTCATTGAAAGAAAATATTGGAACTGCAGGTAGTATTTCTCTTATACTTCAGGTATTGATTCCTGCAATTTCTATTTCAAAAAAGAGCTTAAAATTATCAATAATAGGAGGAACTGATGTTCCTTGGAGTCCTACATCTAATTACACAAAGCATGTGTTAGCAGAAGCATACTCACGAATGGGAATTAAATTTAACATGAAAATAATAAAGCGTGGTTATTATCCAAAAGGTGGAGGAAAAATTGAGCTTGAAGTTTTTCCTTCAAAAAAAATAATTCCAATAAATCTTTCTCATCGTAAAACTAAATTAGCAAAACTGTTGTGTTCTTATTCAAAATTTTCCGTGAATAAAATTAATGTTCAAGTTAAAAAAGCTAGAGAACTGTTAGAAAAGGAGGGATATACCATAACATCTGAAATAACAAATGAACCTGCCTTAAATGAAGGATGTTCAATGTTAGTTTATTCATTTGATCCAAATTCAATAGTAGGTTGTGATGGTTTACTAACAAATAAAATGAATGATTTAGGAAAGAGTGTTTCAAATGATTTCGCTAGTTGTAATTTAGGTGTAGATAATCACCTCTCAGATATGCTTGTTATTCCCTCAAGTTTAATCAATGAAATGTCAGTTTATCGAGTAAAAAAAATTACTAAACATCTAGAAACAAACCTGTATGTAACATCAAAAATAACGGAATGTAAATACGGAATTGGTAAACTTGATGATGGTTTTGAAGTAAGAATAACTGGTAAATCAAAAACCTGAATTCAATAATGCTGCCATAAACAAGATAATTACTGAGAGAATGACAATTATTTGTCCAAGAATGATGATTTTTGAACGTAGTTTTAGTATTTGTTTTTCTGACATTTGTTTTGACAGTATTTGCTCTTCTACATCTTTTCTAATAATTCTAATATGAACTGCATATGTTGCAATCAATGCAATTACAAGAAATATTTTGATAATTAAATAATTACCATAACTACTAGAAAATAAAAGTTCAGAATTATTCAAAATATTCTGAGAGTTGTATAGACCTGTTATGATTAAGATTATCAAAGAAGGGATAGCAATTCTGTTAAATTTTCTTCCAACTTTTATCATAACTTGTAATCTTTCTTCAATTGAATATGACATTGTTTTTAGAATTGGAGCAAGTACTGCACCAATAAACAAAGAACCTCCAACCCAAATAGATGCCGAAGTGAGATGAATCCAAGTAATAATTGTCTGTTCTATTGCCATCCTGAAACAATGTCCAACAACTATTATTACCTATTTGACTCTTGACAACGTTTTTTAGTTGTTCAAATAGTCTGAACATTGCTTGTCTTTACTTCAAGGAAGAATGATTCTTTTTGTTGCAATAGGTGCATTATTTGCACTTATGGGGGGTGGAGTATGGTATGCTAGTCTTGATAATCCTGAGTTAGAGAAAACGGAAATTGAGTTAGCCAATGTAGAATTGATTGATGTTAATACCATTGAAAACCGTGCGAAGCTTGAAACATCTTTTCTTGTAAGAAATCCTAGCGATAAAACATTCACTGTTTCTGTAATAACCTATGAGCTTTTTGCAAATGGTAATTCTATAGGGGCTGGTCAATATTCTACTGCAGACATTGCAATGCCTGGGAGGGCAGCCTTCTATCCCGGATCCGAGATTATATTAAAAAATCAGTTCCAATTAATTTTGTCAGATACTAATGCTGTAGAATATCGTTCAATAACGAGTGGTGAACAGGTAAAGTATAGTGTAAAGGGAATTATCACTGTAGAAACGTCATGGAGTTTAATCGAAAAAGAATTTGAAAGCTCTATGTGAGTCATTGATTCCAGAAAAATGATAGATTTACTACTAAATGGGCCGAGAGAGATTCGAACTCTCGATCACCGCCGTGTCGAGGCGGTATCCTAACCGACTAGACTATCGGCCCGTTGAGGTACAAGACTTTAGGCAGACATTATTAACGTTTAACAAAAGAAAACATGAATAAAACGTAAAATCAAATGTTGATAAATGAATAATAATTTTTCAGATGAAGAAAAAAATGGGCTTTACAAGGCGATCTTTTCTAGGAGAGATGTTCGTTCACATTTTACATCTCGGGAAATTGATGACTCATTATTAACAAAAATTCTAAATGCTGCCCACCATGCACCTTCTGTAGGTTTTTCTCAACCTTGGAATTTTATTTTAATAAAAGATTATGAGATTAGGAAGAAAATCAAAGAGTCTTTTGAAAAAGAAAGGAAAAGATCTTCACAAATGGTAGAAGAACCAAAAAAATCAAAATATCTTTCTTTTAAGTTGGAAGGAATCCTTGATTCTCCAATTAATATTTGTGTAACATATGATCCAACAAAATTTGGATCTTTTGTAATTGGACGTTCTAGCATTCCTGAAACAGGAGTTTACAGTGCATGTTGTGCAGTCCAAAATCTTTGGTTAGCAGCTAGAACAGAAGGAATCGGTGTAGGATGGGTAAGCATATTATCAAACTCTGTTTTAAAAGAAATTCTTAAACTTCCAGAACATGTGGTTCCTGTTGCTTATCTCTGTTTAGGTCATGTCGAAGATTTTTCTCCTAAACCAGATCTTGAAATGGCAGGTTGGCTTCCAAGACTTGAATTAAAGGATGTTATTTTTTATGAAAAATGGGGTAAGAAAGAAAATACATGGATTAATGGAAAGTAACTCTTGATTACGCTTAAATAATTACAAACATGTTTTTTGCTGGGCTTGTGGCGCAGAGTCATTAATTGACGCGTAACATGGATAGCGCGGTAGCCTCCTAAGTTACAGGTCGAGGGATCGAAGCCCTCCAAGCCCGTTTAATATTTTTAAAAAAATTTCAAAAAGAATTGGTTTTAATTTAAATACACTAATCCAGCCAAAAAAAGATGTGAAGGTTATAGTCATTTCTGCAAGTCCACGAAAAACAGCTAATACGCAAGTGATGATGCAGTTTGTATATGATTATGCAAAATCAAAAAATGAAGATACTAAATTTATCAACCTCTCAAAAGATAAAATTGATTGTTATGAAGGACCAGATGGAAATTATACTGAGATTACACAGCAAGCTGCTAAAAACATAACAGAAGCAGATGTATGGCTTATTGGTACGCCAATATACAATTCATTTTTTAGTTCTTCTCTCAAAAATCTCTTTGAATACATTAATTATAAAAAAACCGAAGGAAAAACTGCTGGATTAGCAATTATGGCTTCAGGAAATATTGGATTTATTGACGTTCAGACCCTACTAACACAACTAATGTCATATTTTCGTGTATTAACAAATCCCAAGGCTGTTTTTATGACTATAAATGATTTAAACGATGGAAAAATATCTGATGAAAATACCAAGAATAGGTTAAAAGAATTAGTTGATGGTACGTTGTCTATTGCTTCTAAGCTTGAATAGAATCAGAATGTAGATAGACTACCTTGTAAATGGTAACAAAATAATCTCCTTCAAAAATGTTAATTACTTTACCATCATCTACACTTGAAACTCTAAATCGATATTCAAAAGACCCATCTTCTTCTACATTTGTTTGAGCAAAGTGATATGCTTCACCATTATCGTCGTAAATCTGTATTATGACAGGATAGCTAGGAACATGGTTTACAATTGTTCCTTCAACGAATCCCCAAGGTAGTGTGTTATCTGGAGATGCGTAAAAAGTAAGATTTGTTTTTTCGAGACCAATTTGTTCATCAATTGGAATTACTTCAGTAGTTGATGGTTGATTTTCAGCTAGTGATGAAGAAGTAGATAAGAGAGAAACGATAAAAGTAGCTGCAATAACTAATCCTATTTTAGAGATTTGACTCATCATTTAACCTCCATTCTAAATTCTTTAAAAGATTTATCCTAAATTTAATCAAGTTGTTCAAAAAAGCTCTTCGAATAGTCACATATTAAGATGACGAAGAAGTTATCCTTACTAGGTATAGTTAATGAAAAACTGTGAGTGCAAATGCCATTTTGGTGGAGCGGAAAGTTGCCCTGCTTGTAAACTAAATCATAAAGATGTGGAACATTGCAGATGCTGTGATTAAATTTATTTTTTCTTTGTTCTACGCTTGGATTTTTCCTTAGTTGCAAGCATTTTTAGATTTGCGAGTTCACTTTTGAGAGCTTCTATTTGAGCCTTAGTTTGAAGACTTGAGATTTCTTTTTTAAGATTATCAATTTCACTTTCCTTGATTTTTACATTGTCTTTTAATTCATCTAGCTCAGAGCCAAATTTAGTTCTGGTTTGACTAATTTCGTGGGCCTAAACTAGCTTTCCTTCTGAAGTGTAGGTTTGTTTTTTTTCTGTGTATCCAGCACTATGTTTACTAGAGTAATCAGACCCTTTTTGGACGATCCAGCACATGAAGACTAGAAACCACATTATTGGAACCGCCATAAGAAATAAGAAATTCAGAACTGGAAAGGGAGGAACAAGAATAAACCACAATGCTGTCAAAACAGCTGCAAAAACCCCACTTACAACTGTGGCAAGATTATTACCTAAGTATCCCATGTTTTTCTTCAAAAATTTCCTTGAATATAACAGTTAATGCAGATATTAATATCTGATTTTAAGTATCTAAAGAAAAAACGAACCTAGGATTTTTTCCTATTCTTCTGTCCCATCATTTGTTTCTGAAGATGGTCTTGGTATATCTGATTGTAAAATCTTAATTTTTTCTAATAACTCATTTCTTAGATCTCTTGCTACTCTACGAACAGTTGGTCTAGGAACACCTAGTTCTTCGACGACTTTGCTGTAAATGTCTTGTTTATCGGTAATCCCTTTATTAAGACAAGAATTGATTGCTTCTTTAATAATCGTGCTTTGATTGGTACGATTCACGAAATCTAATTTTTTGTTGGTCTATATAAGACTATTACTTTGTTTTGTAATTTACTGATTTTATAGGAATGCATATATTTTAGCCTAAAAATTATTTCCAATCTACATTTTTTAAGAAAAGGTAATTTTTTGTATCTAAGAGATGAAACATAAAAAAAATTAAATTAATGCGATCTTCGCATTTTGCTAATTGGGTAATAATCAAGATAGAGAAATCTCATCGTAGAATAATTTCCTAGAAATTAATGTTTTAATAAAAATACAAAAGACTCTTATGATAAAATCAGCGATATTCGGAAAGTGACAAAGGCGATAATTGAAACCAGTAATGGTAAAATAGTGTTTAAATTATCGCCAGATGTAGCTCCTGAAACCGTAAGGAATTTTAAAAAATTAGCCGAGTCTGGTTTTTACAATGGTATTTTATTTCATAGGGTGATTCCTGGATTTATGATTCAGGCTGGTGACCCAAATACCAAACAACCAGATAAAAGTAAATGGGGATTGGGTGGTCCAGGTTATAACATTAAAGCAGAATTTAATTCCAGATCTCATCTGCGAGGAATTGTTTCAATGGCAAGAGCAATGGATCCTGATAGTGCTGGATCACAATTTTTCATAGTAACCACAGATAGTACATTTCTTGATGGACAGTATACAACCTTTGGTGAGGTAATAGAGGGTATTGAAGTAGCTGACAAGATAGTTAACTTGCCAAGAGACAGCAATGATTGTCCCTTACAAGAAGCAAAAATTCTACAGATAACGATATCTGAATAGGTGTTAATTTGAGAAAAATTGGTATAGCTATAATTGCTTTGATAATATTTTTTCCAATTATGCCAGTATTCTCCCAAGAAATTACTCTTGGAGAAGCAGCCAAACAAATTGTTGAAATAGTGATTAGAGAAAACGAACAAGTGCATGTTAAGCACAATATTTTGCGAAGTGCTAGTACCATACAAGTAGATTTTATCAATGGAACTATTTCAAACATTAAAGTAGCAGATATTGAAGGTAATACTGTTCAAAGTGCAACACTTGGTGCAGGAAATCCAGGGGTTGTCATTTTTTCATCAAAACAAGATGTTGTAGTTGAATATGATTTGGATGACGTTCTGGAACTTAAGGAAGGTTTTTGGACTTGGGATTATACTTACCTCGCTTCAACTGAATTTATTTTTCCGAATAATGTTAATTTAATTTTAGTGAACGAACGACCTGTATTTCTTGGTGAAAAAAGAGGAATTAGATGTCACGGTTGTGAAGCTACAATCCAATATGTAAAAAATGAATTGTTTAACTTAAAGGAAATACAATGGGAAGATAGAAAATTTGTCTTGGGAATATTATCCTTAGCAGATATATCATCCTTTAATTTTGATCAACCAACAAAAAAGATTAGTTTTGAAGTAACTGAAGATAATCAACACACTATAGTAAATATTCCCTTAGAACTTCTTTGGAGTCCATATGAAGTGTTTTTGAATGATGAAAGGATTTTCGTAAACGAGTTTTATATCAATGAAACTTATGCTGGGATAAATATTAGACCTGGTACCTCAGGTACTATCGAGATAATAGGTACTACTGTGGTACCAGAATTTCCTATTTTTGCACCGTTGCTTGTTGGAATTACAGCAGTAATTATTTTACAGTTAAGAAACAGACTTAATCTCCACTAGACCCACAAGAACAAAAACCATATTCATCAATTCTGACATTACATAATGGGCATTTTTCGCCATAATCTACCTCCCAAGGTTCTTTCCCAAACATCTTGAAATGGTCATTAATTTCTAATGGTACCACTTTTTTCTTTTCCAACGAAATATTATATTCTTACAAGTATAATACATTTTTAGTAATTCCTCCTTACAAATTTCATGGAATGCGGTTGTCATTGTATACGATGTAAAAGCACAGAACTTGAATCAGTGAAAACGAGTCAGGTTGAAGAAGATGGATACTATGATATGCATCACACTTGTAGAAAATGTAATACTCACTTTGATCATTTAGAAGGAATTGTTTTTGATTTTTGTGAAACTTGTAACTACCAATCTAAGTAGTTAACAGTACCTCTTTTGCAAAATAAAAACTGCGATTTTGATATGAGTTTTTTAGGATCTCTTTATTGAAGGCCATTTTTACAAGAGTCTTAGATACATGTAGGGGACTTGCAGACCAACCGAATTCTCTTAGCTGACTTACAGTTTCTGAAACCGTTCTAGGTTTATTAAAGAAAGATTTTCTTGCAAGAATTTTTATCTTATCATTTATTTCTTCATATGAAATTGGTATTGGGTCACTATATTCTGGTTCATGAACCTCTGCATTATCTAAAGTATTAAGATAAGCTATACTTGATTGGTAATTTTTCTTTGATTGTGATATTGGTTTAGGTAAATTATCATCATAGACTATTCTTGCTTTATTTTCTTCTAAATGAGTCGTAACATTTTCAATAACTTCGCCTAAAGTTTGATTATCAACGTAGAAATCTCTAGATTCGATCTCAATTTCATTTTCTCCAAATTTTATTTTGATTTTGGCCATATTACTGTAGGAATAGTCAATTTTGATTTATTCTGTTTGCTCTAAGTAGCTTAAAGAATATATCAAAACTTTTACACATATTATTCGGTTTTTTTTCCTTTCATTTTAAAAAGGAATTTTGAAAGGAGTTAATATGAAATCTTCAAAGAAAGCCTTGGTGATATTTTTGATAATAGGCGTGGCTTCTTTTGGGTATATCCAATATGCGTCTGCAACTCAAATAGGTGTTATTGTAACAGAAAGTCATCTTTTAGAAAAAAATGACAGCGGTTCAACTTATAATGTTCAATTAGAATTTGATAACCCATCTCTTTTAGTGCTAAATGCGGGAACAACTGTTTTTATAATATCCGTTGAAGGCCAAAAAGTAGCTGATGGTATACTAGAACCATTTGTGTTACCACCAATGGGTAAAGTTACTGTGGAAGGAACGTACCAAACTAATCAAAAATCTGAATCTGTGGAAGATGAAGAAATTTCTATGGTGACAATTAGTGGAGTGACAAAATATGATGTGTTTTTTACATCAATTGATGTTCCATTTATCTACTTTCCACCTGAAGAACAAGCAAGAGAATTTATACAACAAAATTAGGTTCAAAAAATCGTGCTTACTGTTTTTGGATCAACTGCTCTTGATACCATAAGAACTCCGTCTAAGATTATAAAAGGAGCATTAGGTGGTGCAGCAACCTTTGCAGGAATTTCGGCCAGTTATTTCAGCGAAACTGGCTTGATTGCAGTAGTAGGAAGAGATTTCCCAAAGAAATATTACAATATTTTAGCAAAAAAACTTGATTTACGTGGTCTGAAAATTGAGGATGGAAAAACTTTCAGATATGATGGAAGTTACGATAAAACATTAAGCACAAGGACCACACTCAAAACTGAACTTAATGTACTAGGAAATTTCAAACCTTCTGTTCCAGAAGAATATAGAAAATCTGAATATGTTTATCTGGCAAATAATGATCCTGAACAAAATGCACATCTTATAAAAGAATTTGACAATGTCAAATTTTCAATGTGTGATACTATTGAATTTTGGATTGCTCATAAAAAATCCTCTGTCATTAAAATGATGAAAACGGTTGATGCAGTAGTAATTAATGATGAAGAAGCTAAGCTGCTGACTAAAGAACACAATTTGATAAAATGTGCAAAAAAGATAATGAATTGGGGGGCAAAATACGTAGTAATAAAAAAAGGGGAACATGGCTCTTTACTATTCTATGATGACGTTATTTTTCCCTCAGTCGCATTTTCTTTGGAAGATATAGTTGATCCTACTGGGGCAGGAGATTCGTTTGCAGGAGCTATGATAGGGTATTTAGCTAAAAAGAGATCTACAAACCTTTCAACCATTAAAAAGGCTATAATTTATGGGAACGTCATGGGTTCTTTTGCAGTTGAAAAATATGGTTTGGATGGACTATTGAATCTCAAAAATTCACAAATTGCAAAAAGAATTAAACAATATGAAAAAATGATTCGATTCTGAAAAAGTTAAATTCCTTTGAATCAGCTAAAGTTTAGAAAAGTTTGCCACAAGAAATTTCAGAAAAATTTGAAGATAAATTAGAATCGATTTTTGCACTTCAAAAAGGTCTTGCAAGTATGATGAATCTTGACAGATATCCAAAAGATGTTGAGGGAAGAGTTGCTGCTTTGTGCACTGCTATTGTTCATGAGGCAATAGAATTACAACGTACAACAAATTGGAAATGGTGGAAAAAACCAACCCCGTTTAATATGGCTGACGCAAAAGAGGAATTAATAGACATTTGGCATTTTGTTGTTCAAGCCTCGCTTGAGCTAAATCTAACTCCCGATGACATTGTTGAGGAGTACAAAAGAAAAAATGATATTAATAGAAATAGAGAGAAAAACGGGTATTAGATCACCAATTTTTTATCCTAATTCTTCTCGTAAAGTTTTTGCAATTAATGCCAAGTTTTGAGTTGATACTCCAGGATGAACCGGTAATGATAGAACGTGTGAGGCTGCCCAATCAGTGTTGAGTAATTTTATTTTCTTTTTGTAAAAGGGAGTTTTATGTACAGGAATGGTGTAATATGCAGCCGCACCAATCCCTTTCATGTTTAGCTTTTTCATAACTTTGTTTCTGTTCTTTGTTGCAATTGTATAAAGATACCAATTTACTTTTTCATTTTTTCTTTCTTTAGGAATTGTTATGTCAAGAGTAGAAATTAGATCAGTTAGAATTTTTGCATTTTTTCTTCTTTTGTATAAAAATTTAGGTAGTTTTTTTATTTGTATTTTTGCAATGGCTGCACTAATTTCAGGTAATCTGAGGTTCAAACCAAAAATCTTTGTATCATAACCATGCACCATGCCATGGTTCCTAATCATTCGTAGCTTTTCAGTTAGTTTTTTGTTATTTGTAACAATTAATCCGCCTTCTCCTGATGTCATAACTTTTGCCGGATAAAGACTGTAACAACCAATATCAGAAAAAGTTCCTGTATGTTTTCCTTTAAAAGTTGAGCCTAGGGATTGGGCAGCATCTTCAATTATTCTTAAACCATGTTTTTTTGCTACCTCTGAAATTTGGTCAATATAGGCTACGTTTCCGTAAAGATGAACGGGAATCACAGCCTTTGATTTCTTTGTTATCTTTTTTTTCAAGTCTAAGGGATCCATTGTATAATTATTCTTCAAAATATCAACAAAAACAGGTTTTGCACCTACTGAAAAAACAGCGTTAGCTGTTGCAACAAAAGTAAAAGATGGTAAAAGTACTTCATCTCCAATTTGCACATCAAGAGCATAAAGAGCTGCTTGTAGTGCCGCTGTTCCTGAATTTACTGCAATTGCAAATTTTGATTTGATATAAGATGAAGCAAGTTTTTCAAACTCTTGTACGTTTTTTCCTCCAATATTTGCAGCAGAGGTTAGCGAAGCTTCTCGTAAAATAGCCTTTACTGCGTTAATTTCTTCATTTCCTAGAATAGGAATGTTTATTGGAATTTTCATAGCTGGTTTGAGAATAATTACTTTAATAAACCTCGTTTAGAACTTTGACAAATTTTATATTTCAAGCTCCGACAACGCCAATATTGGAAACTCGAAACTTGCAAGAAACTGATACAGGATACAAGGTTTTTTTATACATCTTTTATGCCTGCGGATTCATTATGACTTCGATTCTAGTATTTGGAACATATGCAATGTTATCAGAATGGGAAGAAACTGGAAATTATGTGATGGGTGAAGTTCTAGTACAAACCGAATTTCCATTTAGTAATTTTGCTAAATTAACAACTTGGTTGTTTTTTTCAACAATAATTGGATGGTATTGTGTTACAAGAATCGGATGGAAAAGGACTACTAACTTAAGAAGCTGGCGAATGACATTACTTCAACTAATGCTTTTAGGATTTGCAATAATTAGTCTTTATGAAGTCTCGTATAATTTTATGGTGCTTAACGCACAAATTACTGCAGGAATTATAGATGGAAATGTTCCAGATATTGATTCGCTTACAATTGCTTATCCAGATCCTAATAGACCATGGAATCTAATTTTTGCAACTAAAATATTTCTTGCAGCTTTTATAATTAGTTCACATGCATTTTATCTTAGCACAAAACCAAGAAAGAATTTAGATGATTTAGATACGTAACTTTATAGGTTTACAATTCTCAGATGGTTTAATTTGGATCCTACTGAAAAAGTTGAATTAATTAAAAGACCTCCAACTGAGGAGACAGTTACTGAGGAAGAGCTTTTAGAGTTATTCAAAACAAATTCAAACCCAAAGTGTTACATTGGTTTAGAAGTTTCAGGATTTCTTCATCTTGGAAGTTTGATAAGTACGGGTTACAAAATAAATGACTTCATAAAAGCTGGAGTAAATTATACTGTATTCCTTGCAGACTGGCACACTCTGATAAATGATAAGCTAGGTGGAGATTGGGAAAAAATTTCCAAAGTATCAAAATATTACCAAGATGCATTCAAAGCGTTCTGCCCTGGTGTTCATATTAAGACTGGTTCAGAACTGTATTCTGAGGAAAAAAATAGAGAATATTGGAAAGACCTTGTTCGTTTTACTAAACACATGTCCTTAGCAAGAACAATGAGAACTCTTACAATTATGGGAAGATCTGAACAAGAAGAAAAAATTGATCTTGCAAAGTTGCTTTATCCACCTATGCAAGCAGTAGATATCCATTATCTAGATCTAGATATTGTTCATGCTGGAATGGACCAAAGAAAAATCCACATGCTTGTACGCGAGAATTTTCCTAAAATGAACTGGAAGGTTCCAGTCGCTGTTCATCACAAATTGTTACCAGGTTTAACACAACCCACCGGAACTTCAACTGAAGCCCAAATGTTAAGTAAGATGAGTAAGACCAACCCCAATTCTACTATTTTCATTCATGATTCAGATGAAGAAATAAAATCAAAGATCAATAAAGCTTGGTGTGAAGAAAAAATTATAGAAAATAATCCATTATTAGAAATTTCAAAACAAATAATTTTTAATGAATACGACGAGATGCAAGTAGAAAGACCTGAAAAATTTGGTGGTAACGTTAGTTATTCGGATTATTCTCAACTTGAATCAGCTTTTGCAAAAAAAGAGCTCCACCCAACTGATCTCAAACAAACTGTAGCCAAACTCTTAATCCCCATAGTTTCTAAAATAAGAGATAAACTTGCATTAGATCCTGAAATATCTGAAATAATAAAAAATTGCGTTTAGACTTTTAGTTTAGGATTAGTCTGTTCCTGAAGGTTGTATTTTGATTTGTAACCTCTGGGGTTAATCATCAAATCTTTGTAATTGTATGTTGAGGAGTTTCCCACAATTACTGTGCTAATCATTCCAAGTTTGTCTGCATAATTTTCCATGTTTTCTAAATCAGTTAAAACTACAGATTGAGATTCTCTGTATGCACCTTTAATGATTGCAATAGGTGTCGAAGGTTTTCTGTACTTTAACAAAATTTTTATGGTGTCTTGTATTTGATGTATTCTTTTTTTACTAGCAGGATTGTAAATTACTATCACAAAGTCGCCTTGAGCTGCTGCTTCTACTCTTTTTACGATTATTTCCCATGGAACCAGAAGATCACTCATGCTCAGAACAGCAAAGTCAGTCATTAGAGGAGAGCCAATTATTGATGCACAGGAATTTAGAGCAGATACTCCTGGAATTATTTCCACTTGGAGGCCTGATTTAGGATCCCAATCTTGTTCGGCTAGTGTTTCGTATATCAAACCAGCCATACCATATATTCCCGGATCACCACTAGAAACCAAAGATACTATTTTTCCTTCCTTAGCAAGTTCAATGCATTGCTGAGCTCGTTCTACTTCTTGAGTCATAGCGTATCTGTAAACATTTTTTCCATCAATTAGATCTTGTACTAAATTGACATATGTCTCATATCCTACAATAGTATCACTTTCTTCAATTGCCTTTTTGGCACCAAAAGTCATGTGATCGTGATGACCTGGGCCAACACCAACTATGAAGAGTTTCCCTACCAAATTGTAATTACAAGAATTTTTTGATAATTTATCCGTTATTAGAAGTGGCGTTTAATTGTTGAAAGGGATCTATGAAAGGACAATTAACTATATGATCACTGTTCATCGGAGTGGCAAGACTCACTGTAATTAGTCCTTCTTTTTGGAATGCATCAATATCTGCTTTAGTTTCTAAAACTGATGCGTTCTCAGGGTCATTCCATGAAATCATAAATATTCGCCACATTGGGCTGTAGTTTTCATCTCCAGGTGCAGCAGCTGCAATTCCTGGTTGGAATCCCACAGGACCTGATCCTTTAATGCCATCCCTGAATTGAAACAACTCCACTGCTGCTGGACTGGTAATCAAGCTAGCAGAAGTTGGAGTATATGTAACTCCCATCATTTCTGCTGGACCTGAAGGTGTTGCATCTGTTACAATATAGTAGACGGTACTCCCATCTGGACCCCATCCTCTATGAGCAACGAAAGTTACAGTCATATTTTCTTGGTTAATATCAATGATTTGTCCACCTCCATATGGAGTATCATCAGATAATGTTTTGTTTTCTTTAACTAACATTTGGCCCTCTGGCCAAATAATTTGTGGAGCATTAATTACTACATCCGTTTCTTCTAGCGTTATTCTTTTACCTTCTTCAGCTTCTTTAATTGCTTCAACCGAGTCAAAAATTTCTGGGTTTTGACCAATTTTCCATGATACTTGAATTACAGATTGTAATGCACTGTATTGATCTAATTGGGCAGGAGTATGAGAAAATACTTCATGTTGAAAACCCTGGATTCCATCGCCCTCAATACCATCAGTGAACATATAGACTGTACCTAAGGCTTCCTTTGGAGTCTTGCTAAGTGGTGGTGCAAGTTCAACTTTCCAGCCTTGTTTTTCTGTAATGAGATCGGCATGACTCTGATCATTTGTATCGGTAATTATATAGTGTACAGTTTTGTTTTCATAAAAACCCAAATGCATTGGTATTGTTGCTGGAACGTTTGCCCTTGAGAGTTTTAGAGTAGTTTCTTCTTTAGGAATTTCGAATTTTTGCATTATGACTTCTGTGGGTTGTCCACGAATCCATCCATCAACACTTGCTGTAACAGTAAATGGTTGTGCGTTTTCTGAATGAAGTGCAAGAGCAGCTCCTGTAAATTCTATTGCACCAGAATTTTTTCCAGAGTCAATTGAAGTTAAAGCATAAACAGTTTCGCCGTCTACAGTCCATGTTGGTTGTCCTCTAGCTTGGTCTTTGGCTATTTCGTGTAAAACTATGATTTGAACAGGTTCGCTTGCAGTATAGGTTAACGAACCGTCGTATAATGTACCTTCATTTGGTGACAAAATAATTGCCAATTGTTCACCTCCATGACCAATACCAGGATCAGGGGAAGACGTTATGGTTTGGGTAAAATGAATTTTTTTTCTTGATGCAGAGTCAGCAAATTGATCAGTTACAGCTGGAATTGCAAAAATTGTAGTTATTACGATGCTAACTGCAAATATTATAATAATTTTGTTCAATGGAATTTGGAATCGGCGTTCACATAAATCCTTTTTCCCAGATTCTTGAGGTATCAGTTGATTTTTGCAAGTTCAAATTCATCGTGTAATACTTGAACTACTGAATTGCAACTAGCATCTTTTACAATAAAGGCAATATTTAGCTCTGATGAACCTTGAGCTATCATTACAACATTGACTCTTTTTTTTGCAACTGCATCAAAGACTCTTGATGCAACACCTACTGTTCCTCTCATTCCAGAACCAATTAAAGCAATTATAGTTACATTAGTAGTAACTTCAAGTTTTTTAATTAACTTACCAAGTAAGTTCATCTCTAAAGCACTAACCGCTTTATCTAAATCTGCTTTCTTAACTACAATCGAAATACTAGATTCTGAAGGGCTTTGAGAAATCATCATTATGTTAACATCAACTTTTGCAAGAATTGAGAAAATCTTAGCCGCAGTTCCTGGTGCACCAACCATACTTCCTCCTCTAACATCGATTAATCCGTTGTTTCGAATCGCACTGACACACTTTACCGTTTTTTTTGTAGCTGCATCAGGAGATGCAGTTACATACGTGCCCAAATTTTTTGTATTGAAAGTATTACGAATTCTCATAGGAATTTTTTTTGCTAATAGTGGTTCAAACGTACGTGGATGAATTTGCTTTGCACCAAAAAGAGCCATTTCTATAGCTTCAGTGTATGAAACTTCCTTTAACACCTTAGAATTTTTTATAATTTTTGGATCTGCTGTCATCAATCCATCTACATCACTCATTAGCCATATCTCATCAGCTTTTAAACAAGATGCAATAGTTGTTGCTGTATAATCCGAACCTCCTCTACCAAATGTTGTAATACTTCCGTGCTGATCTGCACCTGTAAAACCTCCTACAACTGGAATGACTTTTTTATCTAATAATGGTTCGATAATTTTTGATACACGAATTCTTGTTGTGTCCATTAAGGGTTTTGCCTCACCAAAATTAGAATCAGTAATTATTCCAGCTTCTTTTCCTGTAAGAGGAATTGATTTTTTACCTAAATCATGTATTGCGAAAGAAACAAGAATGATAGATAGACGTTCTCCAAATGAAATTAAATAATCCAAAGATCTTGGAGTAACTTCACCCAATAATATCATCCCATGTAACAATTCTTCTAGTTCATTAAAATCAGAATTTAATTTTTCAATTAATTTTTTCTTGTTTTGTGACTTTGTTATTGATTCTTCTGCTAGTTGTTTGTGTTTTTTTATTATTGTTTTTGCTAGTTGATTTGCTTTTTCTTTATTTCCTTTTTGTATAAATTTTGAGATTTGTATTAGGTCATCAGTTACACCGCTTACTGCAGAACAAACAGTAACAATTTGATTTTGTTTTGATAAAGAATGAAGATATCTAGTTACAATTTTGATATTTTTTCCAGTAGAAATTGAGGTACCCCCAAATTTTATTACGAGCTTCAAATCAGTATAAACTGTTTTAATTTATCCTTAAATGCTTTAACTTTCTACTCGTGGAGCTAAGTAAAAGTGAATTCTTCCTATGTTAGCAACCTTAAACTCTATTCTCAGTGGCTTGGCACTTGAAAATTCACAAGTAACTGTTCCTGCAGTATTACCTACTGCCTTTACTATCGGATTCAAATACTCCAAACTATAGGTTCCAATACTTTCTTGTTTAGCTGAAATGTTTGTGATTTCTTCCATTCCTTTTTCTAAATCTATTACAACTTCCCCAGAATCTCCCTTCCCTGAAAATTCAGCTTTAGAATTTGAAGCCTTTATTGTTAAATAATCAGATACCACCTGAACATCACCTAGAATTTTGTCAAATGTGTTTGAAGTTAATTCAATTTTTGCATCGTAAGATATTTTCGGAAGAGGTGTATCAGAAGCAGAACTTTCAATTAACCTCATCTTGTATTTTTTGTTGTTGCCTATGGTGACAAGAAGCATGTTATCTTCAGAAATACTAATTTCAAAGCTGTCTTGTTTATCAGCACGTTTAATCAATTTGGAAAACTCATCGATTCGGACTCCAAATTTGGTGTCACTATCACATTGATATTTTTCAAAAGCAGAATTTGGCCAAGATATATCAATTAAAGCAACATGAGAGGGATCCATTCCTCTGAAAGTGATTCCTTCTGCATTTGAGACAAAAGTAGCTTCTTCAACTAATGTGGAAATAGCAGAAATTATTGCTTTAAGATCATCAGAACCTTTTGTTTTAGCTGAGAATACCAAACTTAATCAAATGTCCCAAATGTTCAATTTAACGTTATGCGTAATTTCTCCAAGTGTGGTTACATTTTATACATCGGTAAAATTGTGTGGTAGGCTCATCTGCACTTCGAGTTTGCAGCATCCACCAAACAGCCTGATCGTTACCACATTTTTCACAATCAATTTTTATTGTTGGTAATGTTTCTTTTCCTTCATTTTCATCTAAGATGTTAATTTCTGATTTGATTTCATCTTGTTTGTTTTTTTTTGTTTCTTTTGAACCACTTTCTGCATATCCACATTTAGGGCAACTCAAAACAGAGTTTGAATTATTTTTTTTAAGTCGCACCTCACACTTGGGGCAAAATTTCATTTACTTTACCTTGATTTTGGATTTTAATAATTTTTGTAGATCTTTTACTGATTCAAGTGCGGAATCTGTGGCTTTGATTATTTCCTTTATGGGATTACCTTTTGATGAGTTTACCCTCATCCAACATTCTTCTGTAAGAGGGTGCTTCAAAATTAAACCTGCAAAATCAATGCTCTTTTCTTTTAGTAGTTCGTGCTGTACTATGTATAGAGTACCTATATCAGATTTTTGTATTGAAAGACTAACTTCTTTGGCAGAAGATTTTGTTACCTGAGCATCCATTGCACTCGAAAAAGAACTTATTGTGGATATAAATCATTATGAGAGAATAATGTCGCAAAACAATCTATCAGAAATAGATCTTATAAAAAACAAAGATGAGTTTTCACAAGATGAATACATATCAATTGATGTGAAATTTTCCATTCAAGGAAATCTTCGCGAAGCCTTTAACGAAAAAAATTGGACCCAGGCCTATAACAGAAATGATAATTTATTCAAACTAAAGTATGGAGTGAAACTTGTCTCCGGCGGAATCAGAAAACATGAGGTTGGAAAGCCTATTGATACATATAGGAAGGCTTCATTATTCTGGACCAGAAATCCAAAGCTGGTAAACCCAATGAAACAAAAGAGAATTTGGGTACAAGTTGCAAAGAATTTTGAACCTTTTATCAGACTTACAGAAGAAGAAGTAAGACAGGAACTTTTTGATTTTAATGAAAAGATTACCTTCAAAGCCTCAGATTTAGGTCCTGGAAAACATAAAATCGGCGCCGAAGCTTTTGTATCATGGCAAAAGCATGATTATACTGATTCTTTTAGCACCAAAGCTCATGCAAAGGAAATTGAAATTAAAATCAGTTAGGATATAAATGATGGAGGAGGCAAAAATTACACTATGGCAAAATTCGACGGATTAAGAGGACAGGAGCTTCTAGAAGTAGAAGAACCTGATAAAGAAGGTGGAGTAACTTTGATTTTCAAAGACAATAGATTCATGTTCATAAAAGTTCTAGATGGAAAAATTGTTATTCAGTCTATTCCAGAGTAATTATCAATGAACGTGTTTTTCATATAGACCTACAACTATTTCTTGACGTTCTGATTGAATAGAACCAGGTCTTTCTTTTCTTACTTTTTCAATTGCATCTTTGGCAGTATGATTTTGATGTTTTATGAGATAGCAAGCAAGAATGGTTCCAGTCCTTCCAATTCCAGCAGCACAATGTACCATAACGGGTTCTTTTTTGGTTATTCTTTCATGAATAAAATCTACAGTGTGATCAATTTTGTCCATGTCAGGTGCATTAAGATCTTCTGTTGGAACATGCAAATATTTTACATCCTGAGTCCATAATTCAGGTAAAGGACTTTCGGTCATAGTAACTATTGATTTTACTCCTTGCTTTACAACCCAATTTACTTCATCATAGGTTGTTGGCATACCGCTACCAGCTAATTTTTCATTTATTAGCCAAGAAAAGTTTGTTGGTTTTTTTGAAATTTTTCCATATACTTTGCGCCATAGATTTCCTGGTTTACTCATTTCTAAAACTTTGATTTTTCCATATATTTACACAGCGAATTAATAAAACAATTTTTCAGTCATAAATTAATAAAAAGAAATTAAAAAAAGGGTTTGAACTCTTAGTCGATTAGTTCAGTCCAGCCTTTTACGAAGACTGAATTCTTGTATAGAGGAACTGGTTGGCCAACGGTAAAGTCCATAGGTCTCATCCAAAAGATTGCTTTTGTTGGACAAACTCCAATGCATGCTCCATCAGAGATACATCGTTCTGGATAAAAGACAAATGCCTTTCCTCTCTTCCAGCCCTCAACTGGTTTTACTCTTAGTACATCAGGTCCTAATGTAGTACAAATTTCAACGCATAATGCGCATCCTATACACATTTGTTCACTGATGTCAGGTAATATTGCTACTGGCATTACAAGAAATTCTAGCTTTCGGATCTTAATATAACTTACCCAAAAAATGCAGATTATAACGGCGTTTGAAAATTTTGATCGTTTTAATGATAGTTATTCTAAATTTTTAGAATTACCTTTGCTGAAACGAAAATTAAAAAAATTTGTTAAATTATTTCTGATTTGATTGGAATCAAAAATGAATTTTTTTTGATGTTATTGGTATCTAGTACATCTAATAAAAAACTTGAATTTTGTTTTTGTAAATGAATTTTATTAGTTTTTTTGAAATCTGGAATATATCTACCAGTTGTTTCTAAAAACCACCCTTCATCTTTTTTTTGTTTAGCCAGACTACCTAAGAATATTTGTGAGTTTGTAATCTTTGAAATACATGCAAAAAACATGAGATAACTGTTAACTAATCTTCCCGCATAAGTATTTTCATAAAACAAATTAAAAAAACCGTTTAGCGAATCAATTATCAAAGTAGTTTTTTCTTCAGAGAGCCTCAGAATCACTTTTTTTATAATTTCGTTCCAATCGTTTTGTGTAGGTTGAATTAAGGTTACATTCTGTGGTAAGTGAAATATTTCAGAAATAATATATCCACTATACAATAAATCAAAATCTAGATAGATTACTGGTGTGTTTATCAACGAAATTATTTTTGTATAGAATAATGTTTTTAGAAAGGGGTCAGAACACATTATAGAACTAATTGTGTTTTGTTCAATGATTTTTTTGATGTCAAAAGTAATCTCAGCTGAGTTCTGCTCAGGATTTTTATTCAACACTAAACGAGTCATTATCTGATATAATAATGAATTCTGAATCTATTGATGTCGTACATGAATTTCCTGATAAAGATAAGATCTATTTGAATAACGCATCTGTTTCTTTGATGCCGAACTCAAGCATTAAGGCAATGTCAGATTTTCTTGTAAAATATAATTCTCTTGGTCCAGATTCATTAGAATCAGAAGTATTTGTTAAAGAGAAACTTATTCAAACTAGAAAGGCAATTTCTAAACTAATTAGGTGTCAACCAGATGAAGTTATTTTGACTCAAAGTACTACTGATGGAATTAATATTGTAGCAAATGGATTATCGACTAGTACCTCATCAAATATTGTAATTCGTGGGATGGGTCATGAACATCATGCCAATTATTATCCCTGGTTACGTTTAGCAAAAAATATTACAATTCGAAGTTTGAAAATTGATCAAATAGGATTTTTTGATCTTAAAGAATTACCAAAGGTTATTGATAAAAATACTAAACTCGTTTCACTAAGTCACGCTCTTTATAACACTGGGGCAGTTCTTCCTGTAGAAGAAGTGGGTGACTATGTAGAAAAAAATAATATCCCTTACTTTTTGGATACCGCACAGACAGTTGGTTGTATTGGTGATTATGATTTTAAAAAAACCAAATGTGATTTTATGTCTTTTAATGGTTCCAAATGGCTTTGTGGTCCAATGGGAACTGGAATTTTTTATTGTAAAAGATCTTCTAGTGATTTACTTGAACCACTAACAATAGGAGGAGAATCAGCTATGGTTTATGATGAAACCAAGCTAGCTTTCAAAGACTTACCTGAAAAATTTCAAACAGGTTTTCGAAATTATGTTGGAATTGTGGGATTAGAAGCATCAGTAAACTACCTATTACATTATGGATTAGAAAATATTCATAAAAAAATAATGAAGTTTGCTAATTTACTTCGTGAGGAATTATCGAAAGTATCTGGAATTTCATTGTATGGTCCCGAATCTGAGGAAAAAAGAAACAGTATTGTTTCATTTACTATTGATGGATTCGAACCTTTGAAGATAGTTGAAAAACTGGAACGCCAAAAAATAGTACTTGCAGAGCGTGAGATTCAAGAAAAAAAAATTGTAAGAGCGTCACCTCACTTTTTCAATTCAGAAGAAGAAATTCTAAAAGTTGTAGATGAAATAAAGAAATTATAGTTTTTCTTGTTCTTGTATTACCATCATGGTTAGTGTAGATTGAACCTTGTCTATTTTTCTGATTTTATTAGTAATTACGGACCTCAGATTTTCTGCATTATCAGATGAGATTTTTAGAATTATATCATAAACTCCGTAAACCCCTTGAATCTCATATTTGACATCTGCTTCATTATCCAAGATTTCTTTTACTTTTGAGATGATTGTTTCATCAGAACCTAAATCTGAATTAAGGAGAACATAAGCTGTAGGCACATTCAGAATTTCGAGAAACAATATTTAATCTTTCATAAAGTTGTCAAAACTGATTAGTTGGTTAGTGTCATAGCCAACGTGGAACCAATTGATCTTACACTTTTGATTTCCCAAAAACTTCCAAGTTTTCCGGGATCTCCAAAGCCTCAATTTATTCCCTGGTCAAAAATTAAAAACGATGGATACAATCTAGAATTACTTTTTTTAAGTTCACATTCTGGGACTCACATTGATGCTCCCTATCATTTTGTTGAAAATGGTTCCAAAATACATGAGATTTCTCCAAATAGACTTGTGTGTGATGCCATTCTAATAAAGCTCAAAAAAGGAGCCAATGAACAGATTACAAAAAATGATATAGTTTCCTTTGAAAAAAAATACGGATTAATCCCAAATCATTCAACTATTGTATTTGCAACTGGTTGGGAAAAAAATTTGCAAAAACCATCTTACTTTAAAAATAATCCTGGATTAGCATCTTCTGCAGGAAAATATTTGGTTTTAAAAAAAATCAATTTAGTAGGAATTGATTCTCCAAGCATAGATTTAGGAAATGATTCAAAGTTTCCCATTCATCGTCTTTTTTCTAAAAAAAATATCTTAATTGTTGAGAACTTATGTAATCTGGAAAAAATTTCAAATGTCCGTTTTAAGCTGATAGTGTTTCCCTTGAAACTAAAAAATGCAACCGGTTCTCCTGTTAGAGCAGTAGCAATTTAGGTTACGAATTGAAATCTATTTTGTTTGTAGTTTTCGTGCAAAGGTCCAATAATGGGAATTTGATTTCCACAGAATTTACATTTATTGTCTTTATCCATATTCCATCCTTGAATATCAAACCCGTATCTTTTAACAACAATGTTATTGCACTCAGAACAGTATGTGTGTTCCCAAGGATGTCCTGGAACATTTCCAAGATATACATATTTTAATCCCTCTTGTTTTGCAATCTGATAGTGTTTTTCAAGTGTTTTTACAGGAGTTGGTTCATAATCCATCATCTTATAATCAGGATGAAATCTCAAAAAATGAATCGACATTTCTGGTCCAAACTCATCATAAATGAATTTGGAAAGTTTTCTTGCATAATCTAAATTATCACCTACCTTGGGAACTATAAGATCTGTTATCTCAAGATGTATCTTGGTTTTGTCTCTAATTTCTAAAAGAGTATCAAAGATTGGTTGTGGATCTGGAACTCCTATAAATTTTCTAGTAAAATCAGGTTCGGCACTTCCTTTAAAATCAACTGTAATACAATCTAAAAATTCGTCCATCATTTTTACGGTTTCAGGAGTGTCATAACCATTTGATACAAAGATGTTGATGAGACCTTTTTTCCTTGCAGCAATTCCACAATCTCTTGCAAATTCAATGAAAATTGAAGGTTGGTTGTAAGTGTAAGCTATTCCTTGAGCTCCGTACTCTATTGTAGTATTTACTACATCTTCAGGAGTCATATCAGTTCCCTCGACTTTTCTTCTTTGACTAATATCAGAATTTTGGCAATACTTACACAGCCAATTACATCCAGTTGTTGCAATTGAAAAAATCTTAGTGCCGGGATAATAATGGGTTACTGGTTTTTTTTCTATTGGGTCCACATGTCCTGCAATAACTTTTCCATAAACATAAAGTTCTAGTTTCCCACCCTCGTTTCCTCTAATACCACAAAGACCAATCTGTTCTTTTTTTATTTCACAATAACGAGCACATGCTGTACATCGTACTTTGTCATCTGGTAATTTTTCATAGAGGATTGCTTCTTTAGTCATTTTATAATTATAATATGGTTTTTTCCAATATAAAGAACAGTCTATCTAAACCAATCATACTCTTGGCTTCTTTTCTGTTTGGGCAAGTCCTTCATTACTGCTTGAACTACTTCACTATGATTATAGGTTAAATGTCGTAGAAATTTTGCAGATTCGTCCTTTCGAATATTTTCATCTCCCAAAATTATTTCAGGACTAGACAAATCTTTCATGATTGATTTGCATTCATCACATGGTTCAAAATCAAGATATAGTTTCATTGCATTTTTTATCATTTATCCTAGATAATTAGTTTTTATCTTATTTGATAGTTTGTGCTAGGGGCTCCTCTGTTCTTGGAAGCTTAGGTCTGACTTTGGCAATAGCATCTATGAAGTCTTTTTGTGTAATTTTGATTTCCTTTATGGTAGCTGATTTGCCTTTTACATAACGTTTCAATGCAATAATGGCCCCTCGGTTTGCTACTGATGCAATTTCTGCTCCACTAAATCCTCCAGTAAGTTCAACTAGTTTGCCAAAATCAACATCTTTTTCAAGTGGTTTCTTTTTAGTGTGTATTTTGAAAATGTTTTCTCTTCCTTTTGAATCAGGCATTGGTACCTCAATGATACGATCAAATCTTCCTGGTCGTAATATCGCAGGATCTACTATATCAAGTCGATTTGTAGCACCAATTATCAATACGTTGTGTAGCTCTTCAAGACCATCAATTTCTGTCAAAATTTGTGATACTACATTTTCTGTAACATGAGAATCAGAGCTTCCACTTCCTCTTCTTGGAACAATTGCATCAATTTCATCTAAGAATACTATGCAAGGAGCAGCTTGTCTTGCTTTTCTAAAGATCTCTCTTACTCCTTTTTCAGATTCTCCTACCCATTTTGATAGTAGTTCAGGTCCTTTTACACTAATGAAATTGGATTCTGTCATTTTTGCAACAGCTTTTGCTATCAATGTTTTACCAGTTCCAGTGGGACCATGTAACAAAATACCTTTGGGGCTTTGTACATCTACATATTCGTAGGCTTCTTGATGTTTCATTGGCCATTCAATTGCTTCACGTAACTCTTCTTTGAGTCCTTCAAGACCACCAACATCATCCCATGTAACGTTTGGTGTTTGAACCAAAACTTCTCTCAAGGCAGATGGCCTAACTTCTTTTAATGCTTCTCTGAAATCTTCGTTTGTTATCACAATTTTTTGTAAAATATCTTGAGAAATTTTTTCTTCATCAAAATCAATTTCTGGCATTATTCTTCGTAACGATCTCATTGCTGCTTCTTTTGCTAATGCTTCTAAGTCAGCACCAACAAAACCATGGGTTATTTTTGAAATAGCTTTGAGATCTACTTTTTCTTCAATAGGCATTCCTCGAGTATGAATATTTAGAATTTCGTGTCTTCCTTCCTCGTCAGGAATTCCAATTTCAATTTCTCTATCAAATCTACCCGGTCTTCTTATGGCAGGATCAAGGGAGTTATGTCTATTAGTTGCAGCAATGACTACAACTTTGCCACGACTTTTCATGCCATCCATTAATGTAAGAAGTTGTGATACTATTCGTTTTTCAACTTCACCAGAAACTTCCTCTCTTTTTGGAGCGATAGAGTCAATTTCATCAATGAAGATTATACTAGGTGCGTTTTCTTCAGCTTGCTTGAAAAATTCCCTCAATCTTTCTTCGCTTTCGCCATAAAATTTACTCATGATTTCTGGTCCGCTCAAATAAGTAAAATTTGCGTTAGTCTCACCTGCAACGGCTTTTGCTAAAAGTGTCTTTCCAGTTCCAGGAGGGCCATATAGCAAAACACCTTTTGGGGCTTCAACTCCTATTTTTTCAAATAATTCAGGATGTCGCATAGGTAATTCTACCATTTCTCTAATTTTTTGGACTTCATTTTTCAAACCACCTAGTTCATCGTAAGTTATTCTTGGTATAGAAGCATCAACAGCTTTAGTCATTGAACCAAGTTTGAAAATGGTATTTTCAGTAACAATTACAGGTTTTGCTGGTTTTGTACTAGTTACGATAAATTGGATTTTCCCTCCCATGTGGGTTGATAATACGATGGAATCATGAATTGTAAAAACATGATTTTGATAAGTGTTGATCATCACTTCATGGAGTTGTGCTTTATCAATTGGTAATTTTTCTGTTGGAGATAAAACAATTTGTGTAGCTTCTGCAGATTCAACAAATTTTACAGTTACTTTATCACCAATTCCGCCACCAATATTATGTCTAGTTATTCCATCAATTTTGATAATTCCGGAACCATAGTCTTCAGTTGAGCCTGGCCATAGCTTTACATGGGTTTTTTTATTATAAGTTAATTCTAAAATTTGACCAGTTTCCCATTTAGTTTCTTCGATAATTTTAGGATCAACTATAGCTCGTCCTTTCCCAACATGTTGTTGAGGAATTTCCTCAACTTTTAATTGAATTTCACTCATATTTTTCACCATAAAAAAAGGAGGTTTATTCTACCTCCACAGTTTCCTTTTGGTTTTTGAATTTCTCTTTGGATTCTAGAATCCTTATTCGATCTTCATGTGTAAGTTCACACAATGTACAACCACCTAATCGATCAGGTGAATCACTCATACAAATTGTGATTCCACAAACTGCACAAAGGAGACTCATTTTCGTTTCATCCCCTCAATCTGTTTTTGGTAAATCCATTGCTTCAACTTTAATTGAATTTCACTCATTTTTTTCACCATAAAAAAAGGAGGTTTATTGTACCTCCACTGTTTTTCCTTTTGGTTTTTCGGGTTCTTCCAGCTTGAATTTTAATTCAAGAATTCCATTTGTGTATGATGCCTTTGCAGAATCTTTGTTTACTTTTTGTTTTATGGGGACTTTGGCATGGTATTTTTTCTTGCCGTGTTCTGCATCAATGCAAACTGTTTTATCTTCTACAACAACTTTGACATCTTTTTTCTCTACTCCTGGCATCTCAGCAACTAGTGTGAGAACTTTTTCTTTCTCATCTACTAGTGTATCTACTAAAGGTTCTCGGATATCAGATGTTGGAAGTTGTCCTGGTTTTACATTCCCGTATTCTTTTACTACCGGCGTTCCATCAGGTCCAGCGGTCATCGTATAACCATAATAAAATGGACCATAGCTTTGGATAGTACCGGATTTATTAGCCTCATCAAAAATTTCGTCTAGATTCATAAAGGATCTGGACATTCTTTTGTAGAGTCTATCAATTTCGTCATCAAAGTACATATGTCATATTCACCTATAGTATGTCATATCTATGACATTATATAAGTATTATGGTATTTATACTGATATATTACATAATCCTAATATACTGACATTATATAATAATTTGTATGCGTATGATAAATGCATCTGTTCCTGAGGTTGTCAGAGAAATAATTACTCAAAATCGTTCAATTTACGATTGTTTGAAAATGGATGTGATAAACTATACTGCTTTAGCTGTGAAGATCCAACCCGAAGTTGAAAAACACCTAGGAAACACTGTAAACCTCAATACTATTGTTGTTGCAATAAAACGATTTGCTGATTCCTTTGAACAAAAAGAAGAAGTCAAAAAAGAGTCCGTTCTAAAAAATGCAAGGCTTACTGTTACTGACGGAATTATGGATATCAAATTTTCTTCTAATGACTTTGGATTAGAAGATGCTGCTGCATTAATGAATAAATTCTCAAAAATAAATTCTGATTACGAATTCATTAGATTAGCAGATTCTTTTAGAATCTTAACAGAAGACATGGATGATATCAGAAAACTCTTAGTGCCATTACCGCATGAACAAAATTTTAGTACGGGTCTTGCCAAAATCAAAATTATTATTCCTGAAGAAAAT
>JADNRU010000005.1:0-37423 GCA_016276965.1 Nitrosopumilales archaeon
ACCAAGCTACGATGAAGGTTCTTCTGAATTAACCATATTAAGCAAAGAAAATGCTTTTGCTCTAACAATTAATAACGTAAAGTGGCCAGAAAAAATTGTAAGATTTTCAATCTTTGATGGAATTAAATGGACAATAATCGAATCCACATCAACTGTAGAAGAAGAGTGGACGCATATTGCTGCAACTCTTGATGATTCTTCAATCAGTCTTTACATCAATGGAAAAATAGAAGCTACAAAAAAAATTGAAGGAATTCCTACTCTGAACTCACGTGGTTATTTAGAAGTAAAATCATTTGAAAGTATATCATCTGATTCTGAAATAATAATTGGTGCCCAACTATCTTCTAAAAGAGGAATTGAAAAATCAATGGGATTTTTTTCTGGATTAGTCGATGAAGTAGTAATCGAAGATGAATCTTTAGCTGAAGAGCAGATTGATGAGCTGTGTCAGCAAAGTGAACATTTTTCCATATAATCGCATTCACATTTAGAATTCTATATCCTCATCCGTAAGACTTAGTATCCATAATTGTCACGAGATAGATCACATATCATGAATGACCAATTGCTTAAGCAGATGCAAAATGCTATCAAAGAAACTGTTTTAGAAAAAAAAATTGGTATTGCCTTCTCTGGTGGTGTAGATAGTTCTCTTACTGCAAAAATTTGTTCAGACTTGGGGTATCAAGTGATTTTGCTTACTATTGGTTTTGAAGGCTCTCATGATATCTTGTTTTCAAAAAAGATTAACGAATTTCTCAAACTACCACACCAAACTCTAGAAATTAATGAAAAAAACTTTAATGAAATTTCCAAAAAAATTAATCAAAAAATAAACACTGATAATTTATCTTGGAATGAAAACTGTATTGCTTTTTACTATGTTTCAAAACTTGCAAAAAAAATGAACCTAAATTCAGTTGTGACAGGAAATGGAATTGATGAATTATTTTGTGGATACAATGCTTATAGAGACGCAATAAAAAATGGAGAACTAAAAGTTCAGGAATTAATGAACTTAAAACTTGATAATGAATTGAAAATGATGAAGGCAGTAAATAACATCTCTTCTGAATTTGGAATAAGGATCATTCAGCCATTGCTTTCAGAAATTTTCATAAATTATGCCAAAAAAATACCTGTTTCACAAAAAATTAAAAATTCTGATGATTTAATTCGTAAACACATTATTAGAAAATTGGCATCCGATATTGGATTACCTGAGGTTTGCGCTAATCAAAGAAAGAAGGCACTTCAGTATGGTTCTCTAATCCATAAAGCTCTAATAAAATCTAGGTAAATTTTTTACGTGATTTTTGAACTAACTTGAAAACATTGTTAATTATAGTACCTGATGCTCCAAGATGATTCTCAGGAGAAAATATTGATTTAATTTCGTTTTCTTTTAGTTTTGAGGAAAGTACTTTGTCTTTTTTTATTGCATCAATGAATTCCATATCTTTTTTATGAGCTTCAAAGGCCACACGTTGAACATCTCTGTATGCCTTGAATCTTGGAATACCTTTTTTGATTAGTGCTTTTAGAAGAAACTCTGCAAAAATTTGTCCTTTGGTGATGTAAAGATTTTGTTTTATTTTATTTGTATTAACATGCAAATTTTGAATAATTTTGATCATTGTTTCTAACATTTCATCAGCTAAAATAGAACACATTGGAAGAATGAATCTCTCATTTGCAGAATTAGATAAATCACGTTCATGCCAGTGAGGTATATTTTCAAAAGAAGTATGTACTTGACTTCGTAATAATTTTGATAATGATGTTATACGTTCGCTTTTGATAGGATTTCTTTTTACGGGAACGGAACTGCTTCCCATCTGACCTTTTTTGAAATGTTCTGCAACCTCATCAATTTCAGTTCTTTGTAAATTACGTATCTCTATAGCTATTTTTTCAAGAGTTGATCCTAGTAATGCCAGCTGAAACACATATTCTGCATATCTTTCTCTCGGGATAATTTGTGTCGTAACTTCAGCAGGATACAATCCTAATCTTTTTGCAACTCTTTTTTGAACTTCAAGAGCCTTTGCACCCATTAATGAACCTGTGCCTACAACTCCAAGAGTTTTACAAATAAAAATCCTTTTTTTAATTTCTTCTATTCTTTCCAAATGCTTTGACATCTCTGCAGCCCAATTGGCAAACTTTAATCCAAAAGAAATTATACTTGCGTGCTGACCATGTGTACGACCTACTGCAGGGATATTTTTGTATTTTACTGCCTTTTGCGCTAAAAGTAAAGCTAGCTTTCCAACTTTAGGTTGAATAATTGCAAGTGCATCTTTCATTTGCATAGAATTACTTGTATCGACTAGATCATTACTTGTCAAACCATAATGAATCCACGGTCTAACTTCTAGTTTACATTTTTCACTCAAGGCTTCAACTAAAGCTGCAGTATCATGGTCGCTTTTTGCTTCAAGTTGTTTGATTCTTTTTGCTGTAATCTTACCTGATTTTGCAACCTTTAGAATATTTTTCCCTACCGATTTTGGGATGATTCCAATCTGACTTTGGGAATAGGCTGCTGCTCCTTCAACTTCTAATTGATAATTAATTTTATTTTGTTCTCTGAACACTGCCAACATCTCTTTTGTACCATAACGTCCACTATCTATCGGTAATATTGACAATATTGAATCTCGTTTTGTATCGAAAATAAATCTACTTATGATTTAAATTGTGTAGGCATGACGTTTTACCGATCGTAATGTCATTATCAACGCCAAAAAAAATAGGGAAAATGAAATACCAAATTGAACCTGATTCAAGTCGGGGAATGAGAGTTCCCGTAACTATTTACGCTGATGAGAAACTTCTTGAAAAAATGATGTCTGATAGAACAATCCAGCAGGCAATCAATGTTTCAACTATACCAGGAATTCAGGGTAGCTCTGTTGTTTTACCCGATGGACACGAAGGTTATGGATTTCCAGTAGGTGGAGTAGCAGCTATGGATGCTAATGAGGGAATGATTAGCCCTGGTGGAGTAGGTTACGATATTAACTGTGGTGTAAGGCTATTGCGAACAAATCTTAGTGAAAACGATGTCAGGCCGAAATTAAAAGAACTGATAAGTGATCTTTTCAATTCAATACCATCAGGGGTTGGTTCAAAAGGTGCCATTAAGCTTAGCCCTTCTCAACTTGACGAAGTTCTTGTTAAGGGGGTTCCATGGGCAGTAGAAAATGGCTATGGACGAACTGAAGATGTTAATGTTTGTGAAGAAAACGGTCACATGGAAAATGCAGATCCCAACAAAGTTTCCGATAAAGCAAGAAAAAGGGGAGCACCACAACTTGGTAGTCTAGGATCTGGGAACCATTTTCTTGAGATACAAAAGGTAGCAGAGATTCATGATGAAAATGCAGCAAAAATAATGGGAATTGAAAAAGGTACAGTTACAATTCTAACTCATTGTGGTTCACGTGGATTTGGTCATCAAGTCTGCAGTGACTATCTCAGGATTTCTGAACAAGCACTCAAAAAATACGGTGTAACATTACCTGACAGAGAACTTGCTTGTGTTCCAAATAGTTCTGAAGAAGGAGAATCGTATAGAAAAGCGATGTTTGCTGCTCTTAATTTTGCGTGGAGTAATAGACAAATGATTACTCACTGGACACGAAAGTCTTTTGAAAGAGTTCTAAAACAATCTGAATCTGATTTAGGAATGGATCTTGTCTACGATGTTGCTCACAATATTGCTAAAGTTGAAAAACACAAAGTTGATGGCCAATTAAAATCGGTAGTTGTTCACAGAAAAGGAGCAACACGAGCGTTTCCGGCACATAGGGATGAAATTCCTCAGAAATACCGAGAAATTGGACAACCAGTATTCATTCCAGGTTCCATGGGTACATCAAGCTGGATTTTACTTGGACAACCTAACTCAATGAATCTTACCTTTGGTTCAACTGCTCATGGTGCAGGTAGAACTATGTCAAGAACAAGAGCCAGGAAAAATTACACCGAATCACAAGTCAGAAAATATTTGACCGACAAAGGAATTGTTGTTAAAGCTCTTACGAGAGATGGAGTGGTAGAAGAAGCTCCTCAAGCATACAAAGATGTAGATTCAATCGTAAATGTTTCACATGAATTGGGAATAGCAACCAAAGTAGCAAAATTGCTACCAATAGGAGTGATTAAGGGTTGAGCGACGAAGACAAAGAGCTTGAACAGCTAAAGAAAAAACGTCTAGAAGAAATGCAAAAAAATATTTCATCTAAAAAAAAGCAAGAAGAACTTAGCTCTGTTCAAAAATCCATACCAACATCGAGGCAACTTCTACTTAAAATTCTAGGTTACAGAGGATTCGAAGTCCTACAAAATGCCGAGTCACAATATCCTAAAGAAACAAAAATTGTAGTAGAAAAACTCGGAGAACTAATTTCTTCTGGAGAAATTAATGAAAAGATGGATGGTGGCCAACTTTTAGCATTATTTCGATCTGTGGGAATAAACGTTAGAATGGAGACAAAAATTAATGTTGAACAAGAAGGAAAATTCGTTTCTCTTTCTGATAAATTGAAAAGTAAATCCTCTTCTGATAATACTTAGAATCAAGATGGTAATGATACTCATTGAAAATTTTTTTTGACGTAAGTACTACAAATTACGAAGAAAACAAAGAACTTTTGATAAAAGCATTAGATTATCTACAGAACCGTTGTGAGATAGTAAACGGGTACCAATTAGGAAAATCTGTGTCAAGATTTGGTTGGACTTTTTTTAAACTATGGTTAAAACCTAATCTTGTTTTAAAAATTGAAGAAAATCTTTCAGATATGATAAAAAAAACTAAAGGGAAAAAATATGAAGAAAAATTTACTAATTTTATGTCTGACTATTTTTTATCAAAAGGATGTAATGTCAAATTAAAATTAACAGAGAATGAGGATTAAACTCGTCTTCCTCGCTTACCGCCTTTTTTCCTTGTAGTATCATGAGGAGTTGGGGTAACATCATCTATTCGTCCTATCTTAAATCCGCCTCTAGCAAGAGCTCTGATTGATGCTTGAGCTCCCGGACCAGGAACCCTGGATCCTACTCCGCCCACTGCTCTTACTCTTATATGCAAATTAGTAAACCCTTTGGTTTTTGCTATTTCAACTACTGCGTTTGCTGCCTTCATAGCTGCAAATGGAGAAGATTCGTATCTGTCTGCGTTTACATGTACTCCACCAGAACTAATTGCAACAGTTTCAGCGCCAGTAAGATCAGTTATGTGAATGATTGTATTGTTGTAACTACTAAAGATATGGGCAATTCCCCACTTGACTTTAGATTCTTCTTTTGGTTCGGATATCTTTTCTGTTTTAGTTTGCATGTCTTCTTTTGAAATCTTTTCTTTACTTTCATCTTTAGACTTGGCTATGAGTTCAGCTTTAATTTTTTCAGCCTCAGCTTTAACCTCTTCAATTTTTGTGTTAGTTTCAGACAATGTCTACCCACATCTTGACGGGTTTAATAAAACATTAACTCTCAAAATGCCGCCAACCTTTATTTTCCAACTTTTTGATTTTGCTATTACTTTTATACACTACCCCTACTCCGTTTGAAACAAAACCTATCTCAAATACAGGAATTTTCAGGACTTTAGCCATATTCCTTACCTTTTTCAAATTTGATGTTGGTACCGTGGCTACAATTTCATACTCCTCTCCTCCATGTAGAATTAAATCAAGAGGTTCAAGTCCGGTTTTTTGAGCAAATTTGAGTAAATCTTGATTTACTGGAAGTTTTGTGATGACAAATCTTTTCCTGCTTTGTTTTGCCATTTCATTGAGTGTAGTAGATAGACCATCACTAGAATCCATTGATGATGAAAAATATTTACTAGCTCTATTGCCAAAATGCAATCGTGGTGTAGGTCTTAGCGTTGCTTTTTTTGCTTTTCTTGTAAAGCTACTATTTGATCTTAATTTTTTTAAAATTATTTTCAACCCTGCAGCAGAATATCCAAAAGGACCAGTGGTGATAATGATATCATTTGTCCTTGCACCTTTTCTTGGAATAATCTTTTTTGAAGTTCCAAACAAACAAACTTGAATTACTAATTCTTTTCCCTCGTTGGTATCTCCTCCTAAAAATTTAAAATTAAATTCTTTTGCTGCTTTTGCTAAAGCACTTGCCAAGTTTCTTATTTTTAATTTAGAAAATCTTCGGGGTAATGTAACAGAAACTATTCCATAATGAGGTTTGACACCTTTTGATGCAAAATCACTTACACAAGCAACCACACTCTTTCTAGCAGCATCTTCAAGCTTTGTTCCAGGAGGAATATCTGTACTCTCTACCAGAGTATCTATTTTTGCTATGAAAGAAGTTTTTCCAAGTTTAAAGACCTCAACGTCTTCTGATGTAATTTTCTTATTTCCTAATTTTTCTTGAAAAATTCTAATTATTTCTCTTTCATTTAACTTGCTCATAACTTTGTTTCACTAGGTATTTTACTTCTTGATGAATTGTTCCTACTTTTTCTAAACTATTTGATTCTGCTGAAATTCTTATAATATCTTCAGTGTTGGATTTTCTGACAAGTACCCATGTATCATCATCTACAATTGCCTTAATTCCATCTATTGTGATTATTTTATCATATTTTTTCTCCATCTTTTCTTGTAACTTGTCTAGGATTTTCTCATGTACATCAGAAGGTATATCCACCTTGTCTCTCACTTGATGATAATTTTCCATAAAGTCGATAACATCATTGAATGTTTTTGTGCTAAGCATTGAGGTAATAAAACCACTAGTTAGGATTCCATCCCGACAAAAATTGAATTCAGGCAGGATAAATCCTCCGCTACTTCCCTCTCCACCTGCCTCAGATTTTGTTTGTAATAATAAATCTATGACATTTGCTTCTCCCACCTTAGATCTTTGAACTTGGCCTCCCCTGTTTTTTATAAACTTCTCAATAGATACGCTTGAATCAATACTAAGAACAAATTTTTTGTAACCCATCTCTAAAGCTTTTGCTACACCTAGTCCCAATGTGACATCTGGAGATTGTTTTTCCCCATCTTTTACTACAATTAAACGGTCTCCATCCAAATCAAAAGCAAAACCAATGTCTCTGTTTTTTGTCTCAGAAATAAGATCCGAAAGACTATCAACTGTTGGATCAGGACCACGAGAGACATTATTTTCACCTTCATTGATAATTTGAACATCACAACCAATTTTTTCTAAAAGAATTGGAGCAACTGTTTTTGCTGCACCTCCGCCAATGTCTACAGTAACTTTAGGATTACCATCAGTTTTACCTATTAATTTAACAGCATCATTAACATAATTTGAATCGATTTTAGTCTCAGAACCAATTTTAGTTGTTGAAATTTTTTGATCTTTAATAACTAATTCTAATTCTTTTTCATTAATCCCTCTACCATCAACAATAAATTTCAGTCCATTCCACTCTAGTGGATTATGAGATGAGGTTATAATGATGCCTGCTCCATATCTTCGTGATTCTCTAAATGCCACAGGTGTTGGCATCATTCCTAAATTGTAAACATCAATTCCACATTGCATAAGTGATGCTGCTACAGTCTCTTTTATCATGTTTGAAGAAGGTCTAGTGTCATTTGCAATAACACACTTTTTTGATTCTATCAAAGTAGAGAAATTGTTACAAAATTTCAAAACATCTTTGAGTGTAAAGTCTTTACCAAAAATTCCCCTAATTCCGGAGATGGATATTTTCAATGAATCCAAACCAAAAAGGCTTTTTATAAACTCTGATAGGAACCGATGTGTGCCTCGATAGCTCAGCCTGGTAGAGCGAACGCCTCGTAAGCGTTAGGCCGTGGGTTCAGATCCCACTCGAGGCTTTACACTATGTTTCGATTTTAATTGCAAAAACAAACTAAGAAAAATTTTAAACTTTCAGTCTTCGAGGGATTCAATATCAACTTGAAGTTCCTTTCCTAGACCTTTCCACCATTTTATTACCTCGCTTGACATACTCCCCTCTCTATTATCCGAATAATCATCCCTTATAGATCTGTCGATTGTATTGTCATTGAACACCAACTAACAATAATTTCATTTTGATTGAATTTTCAGGTAAATTACCATCAAAGATTAAATTCAAAAGTTATGATTTTTTCCTACTCCATTTCCTAAATAGAATTATAGCCAAAGCCCCAGCTGCACAGCTCCAAAACACGGGCCACCTCAACTCATTTCCCATCATTCCAAGGAACGAATATACAGTTCCACCGATCAAAATAAAACCAATTATTTCAAGAATTTTGATCATTACCAACCAATTACCTTTTTGATTGTTAAAAAAATATATTATTTTGTGTTCCAGTTGACTGGTGGACATATATCTACTAATTATTTTGATGTTTTTAATAGCAGGTTCGATTATTGCAATAACAAGTGATCCTCCAGTAATAGGACTCTTTTATTCCATGCTTGGTGGCTCTATAATCATCATAATCTATGTAGCCATGAAGAGTAGGAAAGAACAAAAAGAGCTAAGAAGACAACGACGAAGGTCTAAAAAGTAATTTTAAAGTTCTAATCCAAAAGATTCTGCAATATCTGAAAATCTTTGATATGAATCAAGATATTGTTTGCCTTTAGAAGTGATAACAAAAGTGTTTTTGCCATCAAATTCAATTTTTGTAATTAGACCAGCTCCTGTCAAATTATTTACGAATTTTGCTAGTCTAGAATGGGAAAGATTTGCCTTGGTAAGCAGTGAAGTGGTCTTTATTCCTTCTTGCCCACAATGATCAGTTGCTGTTAGCAAATCTGCTACAATTTGCATACTACTTCTATAGGCAACCATATAATTTCCACATTAAACGGAGATATAAGAGTATTACCGTCCAATCCGATCAGATAAATATAATCTGGCTGATTTTTGGAACGATGTCCGGTCAATCCACCATACCCTGGTTTTCTGATTTTTTGGGGGTAGCATATCGATATTATGATCTTAGAATGAATGTAGTGCCACTATTTTCTGAAAGAAAAAAGGCTACAAATCTGTGGAATGAAACAATTCGTTGGTGGAGTGAACATTCTATCAAAATCCGTTTTGTTGAAACTGGAGATGACTATTGGTTTGTCATGGGAGCAGAATCTCAAAGACCTCAATCAAATAAATCATTTTTTAAAATTTTACCTAAATCGGAACACTATGAACGTTTCAAGAGGGGTCATGGTGGGGAAGCCTTTCTAAGATTAGGTACTTTTTCTAAAAAATACAAAAAAGATGTCAAAGATAATGCTGAATGTAATTGTGGGCATATAAAAGAAGATCATGAAGAGGGAAGTGATTATGATGCATGTCTAATGGAAGATTGTGAGTGCAAAAAATTTGAAACCTTTCAGGTAATCCTTCTAAAAAAGAAAAAAACCATCACCGATATTGAATTTCTCCAAGAAAGTCAGGTTAAAGATGATCCACTTGCTTGGAATTGCCTTTATGTAAACAAATATCAAAAAAATGAATGATTAATCATCAGATAAATTTACTCTTGCATGTTCACCAGGATAATGGTCAGAAATTTTCTTAGAGTAACACTTACCGCACAATATGCCATCAATATTCCATTCCTTCATAGGAAGGTACTTTGTGTTAATTGGTTCTTTACATAAAATACATTTTTCTTGTTTTTTCAACTAATCCTAGCTTTTTTCGTATCTATATAAAAATCATTTTTAATTTTTGGATGAAATCTTTTCAAAAAAAAGTCATGTTAAATATTACTATAATTAAGACAAATATGGTAGCACGTCTGGCCAATGTAAACCTCCTGCAAAATTTACCTGGTTAGGCGTCTACCTTTAATTTACAAAATTCTATGATAGATTGTTTATCAATTTTTTGATACTTTCTATTTCATCTTCTTCTTGCCTTATTTTTTTGTCTAACACACGTAGCATGGCATCATTCCAAACATGGTGCGAGAAGAAATTATGTTTTGTATTGGCTATTTCAATTTCATCATCTACTACACTGTCATCAAGAAACTTTGTTACTACAATATCTGCTAGTTTTAGAATTCTACTGTTTAGCTTAAAGCTCCTGAATATAGGTTCCAATTTTGCAATATCTTGCTTGAAATCTCCTTTTGTTTCTAGGATTTCTTTGTGTAATATTCTAAAATATGATGCTAGAAAGAATAATGTGCCGTATCGTTTAGTTTTATGACCACCTTTTTTGCCGTATTTTAGCACCTTTTTTGCATACTCTTTTACAAGATACGGATAAAGTAAAATTCTGTACTCGTCTTTTAGATTTTCATTAAAGACGTCATCATATTTACTTCCTCTGGGCAAAAATTGTGCGGGCGAACTATAAGATTCAGTTGGTCTTTGCTCAATTCCAGCTACTAAAGCTTGGATAGAATCTTTAGCTACAATTACTTTTTTGTGATTGTCTGGAAGATATTTGTTATAGATTGGGTCCCCTTTGAACTCACTTTGTTGCGCTTTTGTTTTACTATCAAAAGAACCTGCTTGTATTTCATAAAAGTATCCACAATTTTGTAATTGTGATTTGATTGATTTATGAAAATCCATTAATGAAACTAGATCTTTTCCTCTTACCGAATTTTGAGAATTTCTGTATTTTGTTATGTTATTTTGATCTTGTTCATCATCTGCCTTTATGATGGTAACCGTAATACTTCCATCCAAATTGTGGGTTCGTTTTGCACGATCAAGTATAGAATTTGATGTTTGTGCACCGTTTACAATCTGTGGGGCATGCAAAATCAGAGAATTGTTTTCAAGTTCTTCAAAATTATTTACTACTATGGTAATCCCATTATTATAATAGAAGAATTTATCAGGTTCATTTTGTAGCGTTTCACGAATTCCTTTGTTTACACTGGTCTTGAATTGCATCCATTGTCTAATGTTTGATTCAAATACATAATCACGATTTTTGGATATGAAGTCGGTTAATTCTCTTAGTTTTAGTATTCCTAAAATAGTATTTTCATGACGTAGCATTTTTTCTAATTTTATACTAGATTTTTTTCCTGCTGCGGGTTTTTTAATCCTACTCCATAACCTGTTAATAATTTCATCAATATCCAAAACTTCAATTGATTCTCCATTTTCATAATCTTCTTTCTGGTCAGTAACGTAACAACACTGTACCTTAAGATTTTTTTCACGAATTTGGGTTACAAGATGAGCCAATTCAGGGCGCATTTTTGTCACGTCTCTGTTTAACAATCGTTTAACATCTTCTTTGAATTTAGCTATTGCTTCAATAGAATGAGATGTACCATATTTGGATTGAAATAAGCGAATCTTATCATCAGAAAAATCTACAGGAAGATAGGCATCAATTCCCAAATCATTTGCACCATCAATAATAGCATCTGCAGCATCGTCTTCGGTCGCCTCAAAAACCCGAGTTAGAATCCAATGAAGAAAATTTTTTCCTTTTTCTACCTCGGTTTTTCCACTTTCAGTATAATCATGTAAACTTTCAAGAATATTTTCTGAAAAACCCTCTAAAGGTTGATTGATTGATTCTTGAACAAGTAATGTACTAGATCCAGGAATATAGTTTAACAAACCTGCATTATTTTTTTGTGCCAAACTATTAATTCTAAATTGCTCTCTATTTAGAAAAGTAGGTAATTACATAATAACTCAAACGTTTGGAGGTGAGGGAGGGAGTCGAACCCCCTTGTATAGGCTTTGCAGGCCCACGCATAACCGCTCTGCCACCTCACCGTAGTGGCCGAAACGAGTAATCAACAATTAAACTCTTAGATCAGAATTTTGTAAAGGGTTTTGCTGCTAACTTTACATCTTCTCCTCTAACTGTCTTTCTTCCAGCATGATTTGCCATATCAACAGCACTTTTAGCAATTGCAATTGCAATCTCTTCTATAATTCTCCTAAGTTCATCTGCTGATTCATCACTCACACGCTGTGCTCCAGATTTTTTTAAAATCCTGTACATAGCTGATAAACCAAGCTCTGAAGATTTCATCAAATGGATTTTTAAGCTGGATGATAAAAGATTTTGAGTGAAAAAATACCACTAAGAAATCGATTTATGCAGACTATTTTAGAGAGTTTAATTGGTTATTATTATGAATTGGATATTTGATGCACACATTCACTTATCAGACGAAGAATACGAATCTGATATGCCATTTATCATAAACTGTATGGAAAAAATGCATATCAAGGCATGTAGCGTATCTGAGAATTATGATACATCAATTAAAACTCTTGAACTTGGAAAAAAAAGTAATTTGATTTTTTCCTTCATTGGAATACATCCTCAAAACTCAAATGAAGATATTGAACAAGTTTTGGAATTAGTAAACAGTAATTCTGAAAAAATTTCTGGAATTGGCGAAATTGGGCTGGATAAAACATATGAAGATTCTGATGGAGGATTTCAAAAACAGAAGCAAATTTTTACCGCACAACTTTCTCTTGCAGAAAAACTCAAAAAACCAGTATCAATTCATTCACGAAAAGCTCTTGATGAAATTTATGAAATAATTCCATCATATTCTATTCAAGGAATGTTATTGCACTGGTTTGACGGAAACAAAAAGCAACTACAAAAAGCCATGGATTTGGGATTTTTTGTATCATTTGGACCAGTGATGATATATGCAAATGACAAGCAAGTCCTGTTATCTAATACAGATAGGAACAAAATTTTAGTTGAGACTGACGGTCCAGTTAAGTTTTCAAAATGTTTTGGGTTAAAACCGGCACAAATTAGTTTTATACCCAGTGTAATATTTTGTGCATCGAAAGTATTGAGAGTACCCTACAATGAGTTTTGCTCACTTTTGGAAGAAAACTCAAAAAATTTTCTTGGTATATAGGTATAAAGAACCCACCCAAATAATCGGGAAAGTGGATAGAATCAAAAAACTTTCAATGGAAATCTTAGAATACCATAAAGAAAAATTTGGAACAGATTTTCTTGAAAATAAAAAAATTTTAGATAAAATCTCCATTGTACGTTCAAAAGTATTAAAAAATGAATTAGCAGGATTCATTACAAAATGCATTAAACGTGAAATTCGAGAAAAAGAAGCAAAAGAAGCACAACTGGAAAAAGAAAGTAAAATGATCAGTGAAGAAGAATCTACACAATCTCAGAAAATCCAAACTACATCAGAAACCTCATCCGATTCACCAATTACTGAAAATCCTGAACAGGAGTTACCAAAGGAAACATCTGATTAGTTTTTTAATGTAAGTTTAATTTTGTGTTAATTTGTAATCAAAAAAATGATCGAAGTAAAATTTTTTGGTGGAGCAAAAAAATCTTTTGATAATGATAACATTACCATCAAACAAGATGGTCTTACAATAAAAGATCTACTTTCATACTTAATGAAAAATAAACCTAAAGATACTCCTGATTTAGATGTTGAAAATTTACTTATTGCTATTAACGGAATTGATTCATCTGCCAAAGACGGACTATATACTAAATTGAATGCTGGTGACACAGTCAGTATAATTCCCATAATTCATGGTGGCTCTTCTCAAAGAACGCAATTTAAAATTTCAAATTCACTTGTAGAAGTAATGGAAGTTTCAAAGAACCAAAAAAATGCTATTAAGTTTCTTGAAAATATTAGAAAAAAATTTCAACGATTAAAAATACAGGGTATTTCTTCTCGTTTTGTTCTGGGAAAATCCCATATTAAAAAAATAATTGGTCTCTCTCTTACAGCTAAAAAAAATAAACTATTGCTTTCTAATAAACTTGAAACTGATATTTTAATGAGATTGGCTGGAACAAATCAAATTTTGCGAGCAATAGAAACAGTTGGAATTAAAAAAGGAAATAATTTTATAATAATTGCAATTGGCAATAAAACCGAACTAAATAAACTGTACCGTGAAGTAAAACCATTTTTGAGTTCACTACTCTTTAATGATGATAATCACATTTTTTTGAAAAAACAATTTAAAATTTCAAAAAATCAAATGAATTCAATTATTTCCAAAGCTCCTTTGGAAGACTTGCTTCTAGAGAAAGCGGCAATTCTATTCTGATAAAGAACGCTTTGTTTTTTCAACACTTAGTATAGAATTTTTTCTCAAAACTGATATTCCTGTATCATTTCCCAAAATTTCTATCAAAACAATCCAATTTGGTTCTTCTAAAGAAACCTTATTTGAAATATTTTTGGCAATTTCTGAAATTAATTTTTCTTTAGAAATATTTGAATTTCTTTTTTCTATTGTTATTCTGTAAGAATCTCTTGGGTCCATTAGCTGAATTAATTTTAAAACCTCACTATTTATTGCACCCACGTTTGTTGGGACAACACTTTGAATAGGAATTATGCGAAGACAATAACGAATTGACCAAGGTTCATCAAGAATTTTGCGTCTAATCGCTTCAACAATTTCTAGTGGTTTGATTTTGGTTACTACAGTTAAAATTCCTCTCATCCCAGTTTTGGTAATGTCAGAATTTTCATCTCCCAATTCCTTCAAAATTTTCGTAATCTCATCCAGAGTTTCATCTTCAAAATTTCTTGCACAGGTAACAATTAGATTCAAAACAGGTCGATTATCTCCTGCTTTGAGACACTTCCCTCTCTAAGTATTTTTAAATCATCACCAATTTCTACCACAGTTGATTCTCCAGTACTAGAAATTTTTCCTCCATCAATAAAAACATCATAACCTGAGATATTCTTAGCACATTCGTTTGGATCTGTAAAAGGTAAGGTTCCTGAAATATTTGCACTAGTTCCAACTAATAATTTACATTCCTTCAAAATTGATAAAATACATTGATTATCTGGTACTCGTACTGCTATTTTGTCTCCCAGATTCAAAGATTTTTTTATTTTTTCATCCTTTAACTTCAAAATTAGTGTAATCTGACCTGGCCAAAATTTTTCAGCAATTTTTTCTGATTTTTCATTAAATACTGCTATTTTTGAAATTTCATTTTTTGAATATCCCAATACTGGGAAGAATTTGGAACCATGTCGTTTTTTTATTTTATAAATCGACATTACAGCATCTTTATTGTAAGGGTCACAACCCATTCCATAAACAGTATCCGTTGGAAACACAACAACCCCTCCTTTACGAATTGTATTTATTGCAATATCGATACACTCAGAATCACAATTAACTTTCAACTTTTTCATATGTAATGATACGTATATTTAATAATAATTTGATTTTTTATTCTATCTATATTCATGTTGCAAAAAAATTCATCAGAATTTGAAGATAATGAATTTGAAGATGAATTCGAAGATGATCTTGAAGATACTGAAAAAGATGACTAGATTGTTAAACCAAAATTGTCTGCAAATTGTCTAAATGTATGGTAAGCTACAAGAAATTCCCTACCTGATGTACTGATTTTATATTTACAAGCACCCTTTGAATCAACTTGTTCTAATAATCCTTGAGACACTAAATTGATTAAAATTTTAGAAATTCTTACATGAGATACATTTGCTTTTCTAATCAGAAATGTTACGCTTGCCCCGTGCTCTGCTTCCATCTCGTCTCTTGTAGTTGATAAAATATCTCCAATTATTGTCATATGAGTTCTATACGCAGACACTGTTTTCTCCCCTCGTGAGAAATATAGACATCATATATGATAGCAGTACTATATTGTTCCATATACTAAGAAGATAAAAGAATTTGACAAAATGATACGTCACCTTTAATCTAGCCTAAATTTTCAGATATAATTCTAAAAATTTGCTAAATACTAAATTTCTCGATCAAACTTAATTCTTGTTAGCGGAATCTTACTAACTGGAATAAACAGTGAGATTAAACCAGCTATTTTGATCAAAATAGAGACATAGTATAGAATCGATTCAGGAAAAACAAAAGAATACCATCCCAAAAATTCTCCGAAGGCAAGTAAAGCCAATCCAGTAGCAACAAAAATTGTACCCTTCTTTTTTCCTTCAATGTAAGAAAGGATTGTCTCAATAGAAGCATACACTAACAAAATAAATGAAACAGATCTGAAAATATGTTCAATGTGAACTATAGACACTAAAAATAATGGAAGTATACCAACAGATCTAAAATACCTTGATTTGGGAAAAAATGATTTTATGCTATGCGAAAAAGCAATGAAAAAGTAACCAACTGTTTGAACAGCTATACCTAATGTTTGAACCCAACGTTCTATTTGTCCGGTTTGAATAACAAAGTCTTCTGCCATATAACCTGACCAAACAATAAAAAAACCAACACTAATTGACAAAAATGCAAGAGTTAATCTAAACAATGTTGGGCTTCCAGTATTTTTGAACCCTATGTATGACATTAATCCAATTGCAAGACCTACAACAAAGCCTATTAAATTCAAAATATTTTCAAATAGAAATTCCAACTTTACAATATCCTTTAAAATTAATTATTTTAACTTGATGAATCATTTAACCAGAGTCTTTGTCCCAATCATCCAAGGTTCCAGCAGATTCCCCTTCAGTACTTCCTGTATAATCCCCAAGAATGTCTGAATAAGTGGCATCTGCATGTGCCACAAACTTTACATATTCTCCGTAACTTAATTCAAGGTGACAACTATGGCATCTTACAAGTGAAAAATCTGATGTGAGTTCAGCAGTTTCTTTACACTTTGGACATTTTATTTTCATATATTGATTAGTTCTTGTTAATTATTATTGGTTTAGGCTCGAAAAAAGTTAAAAGGAGTTTAAAGGAGTTAGATGATATGAGCAAAACTTGTACCAAATGCAAAAACCCAATTGCCGAAGATGAAGAATTGGATCCTAAAGCAGAAGGTTATCCCTGTTGCAATAAATGTTGGTCAGAATGGAAAGAATATCAAGTTATTGTAATGAACGAAATGAAATTGGATATGTCTCTTCCAGACCATAGAAAACTTCTAAGGAAAAATGAACAAATATTCGTAGGTGTTCGTACTCCCGAAGGTGATACAGTTGATTTTAGCGATGAAAAGAATAGGAATCCTGAAGAATCTTCCTAAATCCCTAAATGTTTTTTAGCATTATCAGGAATTACCAAAAACATCTTCTTTTTAGGATTTTCCTCTAATCGTGAAATAATATTTCTAATTGAATTTGCAAGAATAGATTTTTTTGAAGGTTCAAGTGATGTAAAGATCTCAAGAATTCCATCTAAGTGAAAGCTAATTAATTTCTGTGGCACTTTTACAATTTCATTGATATAACTAGAAAAAATCATGGTTCGTTGTTCTTCATTAACAGTTGATAAAACTTCAAGCCAGGTTTTAAAGAGTTTTGAAAAATTTGCAAAGGGAATTGATGGCCCAGCTTCTAAAGCATTATTGATTAGTTCAACTTTCTCAGCTTCGGACATGGAAAAAAATTCCATCAGTCTTTTTTTTAAAATAGGAGTTCTAAGAAAATCGGGAAGATTAGCAAGAATAATAATGATGTTTCCGGCATAATTTGGTTCAGACAATATTTCAGTCCTTAAAGATAGGATATTAAAATGGTAGTAGGACAATTTAGCTTAAATAAACCATCTCCAAGCTCTGACGTGTATGCCTTCAACAGTTGTCGTAGGTGGTTTCTTTGGCGATGAAGGTAAAGGAAAAATTATCTCTTACCTGGCTTTAAAAGATAATCCCTCAATCGTTGTAAGAGGTGGAGTAGGTCCAAACGCAGGTCATACAGTACGTGCTGATGATAAAACTTACAAAATTCGAATGCTCCCAAGTGGATTTTTAAATAAAAATTCCAAAGTAATGATAGGTCCAGGCGTGGTGATAAATCCACAAGTATTATTAAAAGAAATTAATGAATTTGGAGTTTCAGATCGGGCTTTTGTCGATAAAAATTGTGGAATCATAGAGGAGAGTCATATAAGTCAAGATTCAAAGGGAAGACTAAAAGAAAAAATTGGAAGTACAGGCTCAGGAACGGGACCTGCTAATGCAGAGAGAGCCATGCGTACTCTAAAGCTTGCAAAGGATGTAGAATCTCTTTCTTCTTACTTGGAAGATGTTCCTAATGCAGTAAATTTAGCTCTTGATGCTAAGGAGAATGTTTTGGTTGAAGGCACTCAAGGAACTTTCTTATCATTATGGCATGGAACCTATCCCTTCGTAACTTCAAAAGATGTTACTGCATCAGGGATTTGTTCTGATATTGGATTGGGTCCTACAAGAGTAAATGAGGTAATTGTAGTCTTCAAGTCGTATGTAACAAGAGTAGGCAAAGGGCCAATGGCCAATGAACTGACGCCTGAAGAGACTTTGAAAAGGGGTTGGTCAGAAAAAGGCACTGTTACAGGACGTTCTAGGCGTGCTTCTGAATTCAATTTTGATTTGGCTAGGAGGGCAATTATGCTCAATGGCGCAACTCAAATTGCCATTACAAAACTAGATGTAATGTTTCCTAATTGTTCTCATGAGACTTCATTTGACAATCTAGACTCTGAAGCAAAATCCTTCATAAGAAATATAGAAGAAAAACTTAACGTGCCTGTTACTCTCATAGGGACAGGTCCAACAGTGAATGAAGTAATAGATCTTCGAAAGTAAATCTAACCTCAATTTTTTTTGGTTAAGTTTAATTTAGTTGTCATTCCAAATGAACCGTGGATAAATTACCAAGTTACATTCAAGTAGAATCTTCTTTAGAATTTTCACGACTAGTATGTGCCTTGGAAAGGGCTCCACGAGTAACATTTATGCATAAACATGAAGGAAAAAACGTCCTTTCTGTACAAATGGATCTTCTTAAAGAAAAACCAATAATCTATTACGCTCCTATCGAAAGTAAAGGTCATTACCTTTGTTACGGCTTTAAAGCTGGAAAAGAGGAATCCATAATTGTTGATTCTACTCATGATAATACAAGACTATATTCTCCAATTGTTAAAATTAAATCACTTCCAGAAAATCTCAGAGGGAACGGTTCATCCGGAGACAAATATCTTCCAATAGAACTTGAAGATTTAGCAAGTCTTGCAAAATTAAGTTATGGTTTTGAAGAAGCACCATTTCCATTGTTTAGCTTTCCATATAACGGAAAATGGTTAATGGGAGTTTTCATGAATTTTAACGAAGAAGGAGCTTCTTATTTCTGTCATGTAGTTTTAAACCAAAGTCCAGAAAAACCCTTCCTAAAATATTCAATGAACAACGGGGCAGAACCATCATTTGTTGAAAATCCTAGAGATCATGGTTATTCATATATCAAAATAATAAAATTAAAAGACACCCACCCATTGGTCAGTTATGACCAGCTTCAAAACTAGAATAACACAAATAGCTAGCCAAAAAGGCAAAGTAATTCTTGCTAACGACTATGATAACACAAAAAATAAACTAGAAACAAAAACTATCAAAAACATAAAAACATTAAACAAATATCTTTGTGGAATAAAATTAAATTTTCAGCTTTTACTGCCTCTAGGTTTTAAAGAAATATCTAATATTAATAAAATTGCACATAAGTATAATCTTCAATCAATTGCAGATATCAAACTAAATGATATTGGTAATACAAATTCAATAACTGTTGAAACTCTATGGAATTTAGGATTTGATGCAGTGATAGTTAATCCAATTATGGGACAGAACAGCTTAAAGAAACTAATTTCTCTAGCACACAAAAAAAACAAAGGCATTATTGCACTCTGTCACATGAGTGCACCTGAAGCAAAATCATCATATGAAATGAATGTAAAAGCTGAAAAAACAAAAAAGCAAACAAAACTATACCAACTATTTTTGAAATGGTCAATTTCTCATAAAGCTGATGGTATAATTGTAGGTGCTACATTTCCTGAAATAATAAAATTTTGTAAGAGTAATATTAAAAATAGCATGAACATCTACTCCCCAGGAATTGGTGTTCAGGGAGGAAAAGTAAAACAAGTTTTGTCATCAGGTACAGATTTTCTTATTATTGGCAGAGCAATTCTAAATGCAAAAAATCCAATTAATGAAGCAAAAAAATTTCAAAAACTTTCATTTGCTAAGTAGATCATTTGCCTTTGTAAGAACCCTTTGTGCATTTTTATATGTAATTTTCTTCATAGCATTTTCGAAATCAAGCCAGACAAAATCAATATGTTCATGAGACAATGTAACTTGGATTGTTTTTGTTTTAGCTAAGAAGAAGAAAACTTCTTTATGAATTAATTTTCCATCATGCTGAAAAAAATATTCAATTTTTTCATCAAAATTATTTACAAATTCTAAATCAGATATCCCTGTTTCTTCTTTTGTTTCTCTAACAGCAGTTTGATGAGGACTTTCATTTTTTTCAAAACCTCCTTTAACAAAGTCCCAATGTCCAGCTGGGTAAAGTAACAAAAGAAATTCATAATGCGATTGATTTTCTCTGAATATAACTACCCCTGCAGACCTACTCTCTTTCATGGTACCATCGCTCTAGTTCAGGATTTAGTTACTTACCTAACCGTCTTTTTCTTTTTTGGTAAGTCCTTATTGCTCTCATTAAATCGATTTTACGAAACTCTGGCCAGAAAATATCCAAAAACACTAATTCACTATATACACTTTGCCACATTAAGAACCCGCTCAATCTTTTCTCTCCAGAAGTTCTTAAAATCATGTCAGGTGAAGATTGTGGTAAATGTGATGTATAGAGATTGGATTCAATTTCTTTTTTATTGATATCATTAATGTCCAAAATACCTTTTTTTATTTTTCCTCCTATTTTTTTTACAGCATCAACAAGCTCATCCTGACCACCATAAGCAATGGCGATATTAAGAAAATGCTCGTTGTAATCTTTTGTAACAGTGTCAAGTCGATGTAAGACTTCTTTTAGTGATTCAGGCAATAATTCAATTCTTCCTATTGCCTTAACTCTCATCTTATTTCTATGAATTCTAGGATCATTGTACAGCTTTTCAAGCCTATTTTTTATCAAATCAAAAAGAAATTCTAGTTCTTTATCTTTTCTTGATAGATTTTCTGCAGAAAGTACATAAAGTGTAATAATTTTGATATCAAATTCTTCACACCAATCAAGAAGATTTTCCACGGCATCAGCGCCTTTCCAATGTCCTTCTTTAGGCATACTCAAATTATTTTTTGCCCATCTTCGATTGCCATCAAGTATCAAAGCTAAATGATTTGGAATGTCCCCATTTCGAATCTCTTTTTCAAGTTTTCGAGAATAAATTTTGTAGAGACCAGATAAATGCAATAATGCTTCCTTAACTATAGTAATACCTACTCACTTCACTTTTTTCTGTATATTCGAATTAATTAATGATTATCTCTATTTTTGCTAAATTAATCCTATTAATTAGAAATTTTTTATTAATTTATTCTAGGGGACTTATCATTCAGACAAAACCTCTCCTCCCTTCTTCTTCCTGTATCTTCGGAACAAGTAGGTGGCCGAGATTAATGTTACAGCAAAACCAGCCAAAAGTGGGGGAATTAAAGTAAATGGACTATGTTCAAATGTCAGAATGTTTGTAAATTGAAATATAGTTGGATACAAAGATACTAAAACAACAATTCTCAAAACATCTGTTATGGCTTTTAAACTTCCTTTGAGCCAATTACTCAGTAGAATACCACCAAAAACTGAACCAATTCCAATCCACAAAAATGGTAAAGCTCCCGCCATAAATTGACCAACCAACAGTTGATTAGTAATTATTCCAAACAAGTTTGGATCAATAGTGTTCAGATCAATCTGAATCGAAGCTAATCCAGCGGGAATAGATGCTATAATTATAATTATTCCAGTTACCATTGTAAATGATCTGATTAATCCAGCTGGTGTAGGTTTTGTCCAATTTGACCATGCTTTGTCAATATCAAATGCTCTTATGAGAAAAGCTCCACCAAGTATGGTGACTAACACTGCAAAAATTTCTGCAGTATAACCAAAAACCGTTGCTATTCCACCTATTAACAATAAAATTCCTGGAACACCCAAAAAAAACTTGGAATACTTTGAATCATAAGCAATCATTTTCAAATATTTTCCAAAAACTGCGTAAGAGTATTCAACACTTCTACTTACTCTCATTACTACTCTTTGAACAGAAACTACAGGAAGAACGTTCTGAATTACAGGAATAACACTTTCGTCATCTTCACCATCAGAAACTATAACAGCACCATTTGCAGAAAATTTTTCTAAAACCGATTTTATTTCTGATGCAATTTTCTCATCTGCTTGAACCCCTTTATCTGCAACTCCAGCAACTGTAATGATCTCTGTCTTGTATCCTTTACTTACCAAATCTTCATAGGTTTTTATGGCATAAAAAATTGAATTAGAATCCGCATCTTCAGGATCTTCAAGTGCTAGTCTTTGAGCAGCTTCAATACATGCATCCCTTCCAACAACTGGAGTAGCAATTCCTGTTTTATCTCCTATATCATTATCTCTATCAACACAAATAACTAGCAATCTGCTACCTGAAGAAGCCTCTATTTGCTTGGCTAGTTTTGGTGTATTTTGTGACATATGATATTTTTATTACAAAGTAACCTTTTAACCGATTTCCTACTTTTGAAAATATTATTCTTCGGTTTTGGGAAGAATTTGATAATTATGGTCTAGCCTCATCAGATACTTGAGAAAAAGAATCTGATTCCATCTTTAAACTATTGATTTCATCTATTTTTTTTTGAAATCGCTTTTCATCTACATCATTAATCATTTTTGCTAAAACTATGGTTTCTTTAATTTGCAAATTGAATTTTTTTAAAGATTCAATATAATTTAGATAACTCTCATACCATTCTTCTGGTGGATCACTTTGTATTAGTTGCATTATTTGGGAATTAATTTGTGAAGAAGAAATTTCTGCTGTGGTTATGTATTCATCTGGAGTAACATCTTTAGTTAACAATTTTTGAAATTCATCGTCAACAGCTGAGCTTACAGTATTATGAATTTCTTTTTTAGATTCAAGAAAAGATTTATAATCTGAAATTACAAAGGTACTTTCATAGTTTTGTGGAATTAACCATAGAAGAAAACTTGCTCCAGTAATTCCTGCCAATATAAAGATGGTTAGTACAATTCCTTTAGTAGATGCCAATCAATTAATTTAATTGGTATCGATGTTTATAACTAACTAATTTATCGTATTTTAAAATTTGGGAAAAAACAATAAAATCTAAACTTAAAATGGCTTCTTAATTAAAAATAGTAAAAAAATCCTATTTTCTATCAAAAAAATTAATAATTATGTTTTAAAAATCAATAAAAAATTTAGTCCTCTAGTCTATAGTTAAATAAATTTTACAGACTTTTTCTAAATACAACCAAATTTGTGATTTGTTATATGGTTCAAGGATACTGTGTTAAATGCAGAAAAAAAGTTGAAATGAAAAATCCGAAAGAAGTAACATTGAAAAATGGACGACCCGCAGCTAAAGGAATTTGTCCAATTTTGGAACTAAGGTTTTCCGTATAGGCAAACTTTAGACACTGTTTTCTTTTTGCACTAAACCCATATAGGGTAAAACTTTGTAAAGTTTCTAAGATGACAAAAACTGAATATGAGAAACTTTTGAAAGGTATACAAGACAACTTGTCTGAAAATAAAAAAGATTCTGAAACTAGGTTTGAATTACCTATAGTAGATGTAATGTGGGAAGGTCAAAGGACATTCTTAAGAAATTTTTCTGATTTTCCAAAATTTTTCCGTCGAGATCCAGATAAAGTTCTACAATATTTATCGAAGGAGTTTGCCGTTCCTGCAGAAAGAGTGGGTGATAAGGCTATATTTGTTGGTAAACGTGACCCACAAGATTTTACTCGATTATTTCACATTTATGTTAAAGATTATGTTGAATGTCCTACCTGTAAAAGTCCTGACACTAGGATGGAAAAGGAAAAAAGAATTCCCTTTTTGATATGTGAAGCTTGTGGTGCAAAGTCTACCATGAAAGGAAAATATGCATAATGCAATTCTCCGTCAAAGTTACAAATTATCAGAATGACTTTATGCTTAACATTTGTGATGCCCATTTACTGGGAAAAAATGTAGCTAAAGATGACTTTACTCTTAACATTAGCAAGAGCTTTTACGGGCAAAGAATTGTTGAACGAGATGAAGCAAAAGATCTTTTACAAAAATGTTCTACAATAAACATGGTAGGTAAAGAAACAATTTCATTGTCTGTTAGCTTGGGAATTGGTTCACATCAAGGTATTAAAGAAATTGATGGCGTTCCTTTTCTAATAGTTTTCAAAATGTAAAGCACCACAATTATATACAAAATAATCTTTTACATAATTAATGGGTAAACGCAAAGTACTAAATGAAAGTCAATTAAAAGAAATTCAATTACTTGAGGAAGGTGAACTTCTTGGAAGAGTAACTAATCTACTTGGTAGTGATCAAGTTTTAGTAAAATGTACGGATGACATAACAAGAAGAGGTAGAATAAGAGGAAAACTAAAACGAAAAATTTGGATTCGGGATAATGATATAGTTATAATTGCTCCTTGGGATTTCAAACCAACAGAACGAGGAGATATTATTTGGAGATTTATACTTGGACAAGTTGAGTGGTTAAGAAATAATGGACATCTTCAAAAAGATTTCTAATTGGCCTGAAATCAATTTTATTTGGTGAATTTATACAAAAATGCTTTCCGACGCACTTGAGGACGACCTAGAATCATTCTTTGATAAGAAACTTATTTCAAAATCAAAACGAAAGACACTTGCTGATGGTTTTAAGAAAAATAAAGTAATCAATGAGGTTCTTGACAAATCCACGATAATGACCTTATACAATATGCTAAGAACACATATTGTATCTTACATTAATGGAATAGTTCGTGCTGGAAAAGAATCTGTAATATTTTGGGCAGTAGATGAAAATGAAAGAGATATTGCATTGAAAGTGTATTTAGTAACTACTTCGAACTTTAAACGTCGTACCTCCTATATCATAGGTGACCCACGATTTTCACGAGTCAAAAAAGGGACAAGAAGTCTAATTGATTTATGGGCAAAAAAAGAATACAGAAACCTCAAACAATGCTATAATCGTGGAATTCCAGTTGTAAAAGCAATTCATGTGACAAAGAATATCTTAGCTATGGAATTTGTAGGAGAAAATGGGGTCCCTGCTAAAACCTTAATTGAATCAGAGGTTGATAAAAAGGACTACGATTCTGCTATCTCAATTTTAAAAAATCTCTACAAAGATGCAAAACTAGTTCACTGCGACTTTTCCGAATTTAATATATTCAAAACTGATAAGGGTTTAATTCTTTTTGATCTTGGTTCAGCTGTGGATTTAAGACATCCTAATGCTAATGAATTTCTTAAAAGAGACATTAAAAATATATCCACTTTCTTTGCTAAAAGAGGATTAACAGTTGAGAACCCATCTGATGTCTTAATTAGAATACAAAAATGAGCTTTGAAAAATTAATTAGAATTCCATCTGATCGGATTGGCGTCCTTATTGGTAAATCAGGTAATGTAAAATCCAGAATCGAAAAAGCATGCTCAGTTAAGTTAGAAATTGACAGTACTTCTGGAGAAACTTTGATTAGCGGAATAGGAAAACTTGATGATATTCAACCCTTTAAGGCTATGGAAATTGTTACTGCCATTGGTCGTGGTTTTTCTCCTGAAATTGCGATGCGATTACTAAAAGGTGAAAATACATTACATGTAATTGATTTGAGGGAGTTTGTAGGAAAATCTGCCGCACAAATTGAAAGGATAAAAGGGAGAATAATTGGAGAAGGTGGTAAGGCGAGGATAAATATGGAACACTTGAGTGGGGGAAACATCTCTGTATATGGAAGAACTGTTGCTATAATTGGATCGCCAACACAACTAAAACTGGCCGCAAATGCAATTGGTGCTCTTTCAAGTGGAAGTATGCATGGTTCAGTTTACAGTAAATTAGAAGCTGCAAGAAGAAGAAATAAACTTGAACGATTAAGATTGTGGGAAGATCAAAATGTCTTCTAGTACAGAAACCTTTGATCAAATTTCACCTAGTGAATTTTTTTACAGAAATCGTGATTTAGCTGGATTTAGCAATCCCACTAGGTCATTGTATACTGCTGTACGAGAATTTATTGAAAACTCTCTTGATGCTTGTGACCAAAAAGGCATTCTTCCTGATGTTCATCTATCAATTAAGGCTGTAGATCCGGAAAAACCAGATCCTAAACCATACATTCTCACTGTAAAAGATAATGGGCCTGGAATAGAATCAAAACATGTAGCACTTGCTTTTGGAACTGTTCTATATGGTTCCAAATTCGGACTAAAACAAGCAAGAGGTATGTTTGGTCTAGGTGCAACTATGGCAATACTATATGGACAAATAACAACCAACAAACCAGTAGTTGTAAAAAGCTCAACAGATGGTCAGATTCAAGATGAATATGAGTTGCTTTTAGATATTCAAAAAAATAAACCTATAACATTAAAACATGAAACAAAGGAAGTATCCAAAACAGGTCTTTCAATTTCTATACGTCTTGAAGGTGATTATTCAAAAGCAGGTTCAAAGATAAGAGATTATGTTTACCAAACCTCTTTGATTACACCCTATGCAACAATTACATTTGATGATCCAAAAGGGGAAAAATTTCGTTATACAAAAATTGTACGCACAATGCCTCCACCTCCAACCATTATACGTCCCCACCCATATGGAATTGATGTAGAGACAATTAAAAGAATGACAGTAGATTCAAAATTTCAAATTCCTACTGTGGATAATAAAATGATAGATAAGGTTAGAAGTGAGCTTGGCCTACGAAAAAAGGATCTTAACTACAAAGGAATTTTGGAAAGGGCAAAGAAACGTTGGTCATCTCTTTCACGACAAGTTAGAGTTGTAATAGCGTTAATGTCATTTCTAAAGATGGATTTTGATAAACTCAATAAAATCAGAATTGACGACATTGATGTTTCAAATCAAAAACTCACCTATTGGGATTTTGGCGAATCTCAATCAATATCAGTTGATATGGATCCAGAAAGCGATTACTACAAACAGCTCACTAACACCGTTCAAGGAGAAACATTAACCTCATTTTTAACAAAACGTTTTCAACGTGTTGGTCGTACCACTGCAGAAAAGTTTGCTAATTTTGCAAATTTCAAACCAGAAAAAAGAATTGGTACGATGACAAACCAGGAGTTAGTAAAACTAAGTGATTCATTACAAAAATTTACTGCTTTCTTATCTCCAGATCCTCGCTGTCTTGCTGCGTTAGGAGAGTTACCTTTAGAAAAGGGAATGAGGAATTTTTTTAATCCAGACTTTTTGGCTGTTGTACAAAGAGGTGCATCAGCTTATTCTGGTTTTCCATTTATTATTGAAATGGGAATTGCTTACGGTGGTCAAATTCCTGCTGGAGGACCAAAAACTTTTCGATTTGCAAATAGAATCCCCCTTCTTTATGATGAAGGAAGTGATGTTGTTTTAAAAGTAGTTAACGAAACTGATTGGGGACGATACAAAGTAAAAAATGATCCTCCCTTGGTAATAGTATCACACATATGTTCAACTAGAATTCCATACAAGACTGTTGGAAAGGAAAACGTAGCTGATAGACCAGAAATTGAACGAGAATTAAGGCTAGCATTACAATTTTTGTCTAGAAAACTATCTTCATACATGTCTAAAAAAGGACAAGCTGAAATGCAAAAAAAGAGAGCAAACCTTTATTCCAAATATATTCCACTTGTGGCAAGATTTTCTACGGAATTAGCAGGAAAGAAAAAAGAACCGAATTATCAAAAAATGTTAAAGGAGATAAGCGTAATTGAAGCCGAAGAAATCATTAACTAAAACTTCAGAAGAAAAACGCAAGTTTCTTGCTCAAATTTTAAAAAATACTGGAACAAAAATTTATGATGAGCTAGATAATGGACAGTTTCCAAAATTTTCAGTTCCCAGTAGATCAGTTAGTAACATTGTATACGACAAAAAGTTGAGGCAATATATACTTGGAACTAATGTAAGTGTGCGAAGCTCTAGAAATATGTCTCAGCTTCGTTCGTTTACTCAATTAATGTGGTTAGCATTTTTTGCAAATAGGCTTGTAAATGAAAAAAAATCATCGACTCTACGAGATATTTACTATTCATCTCAGGCTTTTGAAGTAGATTTTGAAGACCAGCCTGAATCTGATAACATCATTGTGGATCTTGAGGCCGTTTTAACTAGACCGAGAGAAGATTTGCATATATTTCCAGAAGAACGAAGTAGTGTTTTTGGTGATCTAACTATTGAATATACAGTTCCTGGTTATGAAGGAAGAAGATCAAATCTTTCGGATCATCCTGATGGTTACTTGATTGGACCAAGTCTTAGTAGTGCTGAATTAGTTGATACTAGTGCAGAATTAGTCATCGCAGTTGAAAAAGGTGGTTTATTTACTAGATTTGTAGAAGAAAAAGTACACAAAAAATTCAAAGCTATAATTGTTGATACAGCTGGCCAAGCACCACGTTCTACTAGATTTTTGCTTAAGCGATTGCATGATGAACTAGGTCTTCCAGTTGTGATTTTAACTGATGGAGATGTTTATGGAGAACATATTGCTATGGTGATAAAATCTGGTTCTGCAAATGCTGCCCATCTAAGAGAGCTAACTGTACCTGATGCACTGTGGTTAGGTGTTTGGGCCACTGATATTGAAAAATACAAACTACCTACAATTCCAATGACAGAAACAGATATCAAACGAATTAGCGATTTACAAAAAGACCCAAGATATCAGGAAGGTAATTGGAAAAAACAATTAGAAGTTTTCAAAAAAATAAAACGCAAAGCTGAACTAGAAGCTTTTTCAAAATATGGCCTAACCAATATTACTGATAAATATTTGCCAGAAAAACTTGAATTAGCAAAAAGTCTATGATTTTTTTATTCGAAGTGTTAGAACTCCATTTCTGTACTTAAAATCATTAATTTGCTGTTCTTTTGAACCTTCAATGGGAACTTCTTTTGAAAAGTTTCCTGAACCTCTAAGGTAAAGAATACCATCAATCAATCTTACCATTACTTTATCTTCTGGTCCAGGAACTTCAGCAACAAAAACAGTTTCTTCATCTCCTTTAATAAGATCGTAAACCCAGCTTTTGGTTTCTTGGTTTTGTGTTTTATACTTGGGCTTTTGATCTTTGGTCATCTTCTGGAGTACTCTGATCCAATAAATCATAACAATTGCCGCTACACCAATTAAGATGAAACTTACAAAACCTCCTCCAGAACGTTGTGACATGACATAAATTATTCCAAGGAACAAAAATACCATTATAGGGATAACAAAATTTATCGTTTGTTCAGTTGAATATGTTCCTTTATAGGTTGTCAATTGAAGAATTTTCCTTGCAACCAAATATAAAGTATCTTTGATTTTTATTAGCAATTTTGATGTTTTGAATTATTGAAAAAGGATAAACCACTCGCCTCAAATCGAATTGGAGACCCATTTGTAAAAGGAACAATAATCGCAATAATCATTACAATCCCCTCTCTAATAGCTTTTTTTGTAAGTTGGAACCTATTGAATGATATAATTACAGCGGCTATAATCGGTACAGTAATTCATTTTATTGGATTAGTATCATCATTGAAATTCTCAAAGAAAATTTTCAAGTAACCCACTTTAACAAATTGAACTTTAATATCTAATAGTGGGAGAGGAAAATGTTGGATTTTAAACAGGTAGAAAACGACCTAATTGAAGAAATTAAACTGACTAGCCTTCAAGCCAAAGTATTTCTGCTAATAGTTAATGAAGGTAAAATGACTAGTGAAAAAATTGCAAAAAGACTTGACATCACTGTAGAAAAGGCCTTAGCTACTTGTAAACAACTAATAGATCTCGGTAGCTTCATAGATTTATCTGAAACAGAATTTGAAACCATGCATCCAAGATTTACTGCAGTCAACATGTATAGGAAAATGTGTGAAAGAGAAAAAAAAGAATTCAAAAAAAATGTGAAGGTAGATAATATAGGAATTGCATTAGAAAAACCATACGATGATGCTAGAACAAAATAATTCAATATTCTTTATGGCTCTTACTGAAGTTCTAAATAGTACTATAATTAGGTGAAAAACGTGATAGTAGATCCCGAAAAATGTACCCATCAACCAGTATATTTTGGTGCAGTTAACATTAACATCGAACAAAGAACCATTGGTACTGTCGATGTTTGGCGATGTGGTGCCTGCAAAAAAAGATTTTGTGAAGAAAAACAACTGGGTATAGAATCAATTGCAGATATAGTTGGAATGCCTAAGATAGGACCAGATGAAAAATGGGCTGTTCTAGTAAGCAAATTACAAAAAGGAAAAGATAAGTGGAAACTAGTAAAGCTGAAAGAAACTGATAAGATCAAATTTGAAACAATCGATGAAAAGATTATTGAATTAAACGTAAAGAACTTCCAAATTGAAGATGATCATCATTGGAGTTTTCTTATTGATGATCACATTGGAAAAGCAGTAGAAATTTAGGATTGATAAATTGAACATACAAGTTTACATTAAAAATATTCATGGAAGTCAAATGGCAGCAAAAATAATTGGTACATTTGATATAGATAACCATTCTTTTAGATTTACTGCCATTGCTTTTGGAAGAATTGGCGGCCAAAATGTAGGTGTCAAACTCTCTAAAAAGACACAAACAGCTCTTAAAAAATTGGAATACGATGTAGAAGATGTAATCATGACACTTCAAAAAAATTTGTTACAAGGCGACCTTACGCTTCCAGAAGGATTAAACAAACAATCGTTTGTTGATGATTAAAATTCTGCTTCTGATAAAGCTCTTTCACAATAACATTTTCTAGTTTTTGGAATTTTCTCAAGTATTACAGCTAACATCTTCTTTATAGATTCAACGTTTTTTGATAAAGTTTCTAAAACTTCTTTTGCAGTAACTGGTTTTTCTGCCCAAACATCATAATCTGTAATTGTAGATATAGAAACATAACAGATTTGTGCCTCTCGTGCTAATTGGCATTCAGGAACAAGAGTCATTCCAATAATATCTGCACCAGTTGTTCTGAAAAATTTTGATTCGGCCTTGGTCGAAAACCGTGGTCCTTCTATGCAAACATATGTACAATTTTTGTGAATTTTAATATTTTGACTTTGTGCTGTCTGTAATACTGCCTCCTGAAGCTCAGGACAAAAAGGTTCTGCAACAGATATGTGAATAACTCTACCATCTTCTGAAAAAGATCCAATACGTGATTTCGTAAAATCTAAAAATTGTGAAGGTAAAGCAAAATCGCTCGGCTTTAATTCTTCTTTTAAACTACCAACAGCTGATGGAGCAAGAATTCTTGTTACACCAAGTTCTTTGAAAGCCCAAATATTGGCTCTGAAATTAATCATATGAGGAGAAATTGCATGTTTTTTTCCATGTCGTGGCATAAATGCAACTTTTCTTCCTTTATAATCCCCAATTGTGATTGAATCCGAAGTTTTACCGTAGGGAGTATCTATGGAAATTTCTTTACTTTCTTGTAATAACTCTGAATCGTAAATTCCTGTTCCACCGAAAATTCCAATTTCGGCTTTTTGCTCCATTAATATTTCACCAAAGACTTTGAGCTGTACTTTTGTATTTTCTTTATTCCTTCTAATTCAGTTAATTCAATGATGAATGCAAAACTTACCACCTTTCCTCCCATTTTTTCAATTAGTTTTGCAGAAGCACTTGCCGTACCTCCTGTTGCTAACAAATCATCACAAATAATAACTCGTTGCCCTTTTTTTAGTGATTTTTTTTGAATTTCAATCACATCTTTGCCATATTCAGTTTTATAAGAAATTTTTTCTGTCTTACCGGGAAGTTTGCCTTTTTTTCGAATCATAAACATTCCTTTATGGTATTTGAAGGCCATTACACAGGCAAAAAGAAAACCTCTTGATTCTATACCTGCAAAGACATCAAAATCATTTGGATGAAAGTGTTTTGAGAATTCATCTACCACATAGGAAATTGCAGAAGGATCTCTTAGAATGGGACTAAAATCTCGAAATAATATTCCTTTTTTTGGAAAGTTCGCATACTCATCAATTTTTTCCTTCAGATTCACGATAAGTAGGCAAAAAATGAGCAATAAAAATTGTTTCTACTTTATACATTACAAAATAATGTATTACTCTATAACAAATGAAGTTTCTGCTTCATCAACAGGATCAGATGCATTAATAGTGTAATTTCCAGGAGCAATATCTTTAGGAATTATCCAAGGAATTACAAAATTTCCTGCAGCTGTAGACCTTGCGGTAATCTCTGCAATTTCAGTACCGTCTTGATCAAATATTTGGATAACCACAGGCTGGTTAACACGTGCTCCAAATCCTTTGATATTCACAGTTTTTCCTTGAGTAGTTTGTTCAATACTCTGAACTGTGACTACTAATCCTTCCTCTACATTGCCAACAACATCAATTTCAATTGTTGCAAAATTTGCACCGCTTCTTGCTTTAATACTCCAAGTTCCAAATTCTGTATCGGTAGGTACTCTAAATGAATTTTCGGAGAATAATCCATCTTTGTTGGTAAATGTTTCTTTTGTTTTTACTATTTCCCCATCGGTATTAATTAATTCTAGAGTCAATAAAACGTTAGGAGATGTATTTCCCAGAATCAAAATTGATTCACCGGATTGATAGTTTTGTTTTGTTGTGAGGATTTTGATTGGTCCAGAACCAATTTGTAAGCCAACAGAAAAAACATCATCTGCTTGTGCATTCCCTCTAGTTAGTACAATTGTATAAACTCCTGAAGGATATCCAGTTAAATCCAAGTCGAAGGTTTTTTGACCATCTGGTCCTAAAATAACTGCCTCACTAAATTTTGGTTTATCAGAAGGATCTATTACTAATAATGTAATTGTTGATGATGTAGGCCCTTGTATTTCGGCTTTGGCAATTTCTCCGGCAGCATAGTTTAGCTTATCCATTTTTACAATAAGTTGAACTTGAGGCAATTCACCTAGACCTATCAAAACAATTTCAGTACTACCATCTTGAGTTGCTATAAGTGAATAAGTTCCTTGAGGTGAAGAAAAATCAGTTGGAAATTGGAATGAAATTTCTCCTGAAGATCCTACATTAATGATCTCTGAATGAACTTCATTACCCTGTGGATCTTCTACAACTATTTCCAATTCCTTATTCGGTGAAGCTGTTCCATTATACGTCACAGTTTCACCTGGTTCAAACTTTATTTTGATTGGTGTGATTTCAATTGTTTTGGATGACTCTATTGACCATGATCTAGATATGGTTTCTTGTCCATCAGTAATTTCTGCAGTACGTTTACCATATGGTGCATCAGCTGGAACAAGTGTACTGTATTTCCAATTACCTTGTAAATCTACTGGGATTGCAATAGTATTTTCAACTTCGCCTTCTTCGTTTAACACTGTGGCAGTAACCGTTCCACCTGGTAGTGCGGTTCCTGAAACTGTAACGTTTTCACCCCTATGCACAACAAGAGGTATGCCACCAATAGTAAGAGGAATTTCTTTAGTTGAAGCCATTCTGTCTTGCGATTCATCGATTCTTATACTGATGCTTTTTTCATTTCCTTGTTGGTCTTTTAAAACAAAATCAACTCGTCCTACGTTTTGGTTTTCAGGTACCTTAGAACTTATCACAAAGTAGCCTTTATCATCTGTCCTAAAAGATTCTAACAAGTTATCTCCTATATAGAAAGTAAGTACTTGATCAGTTCCAAAATTATTTCCAGTAACTCTCATTGAAGATCCTACATTAGGTTTTTCAGGAATTAATCTAAAAATTGAATCTTTCAAAATTCCTGAATTTTCTTTAAGAGAATCATCTTCAACTGGTTCAAAACTAGTTGAATCACCAACCAAAGTTTTTCCAGTTCCTATCTGTTCGTCTTTTTCAAGTGCTTTCCAATTTATTCCAGGTTTTGGTTTGTCTGTTTTTATTCCAAATTTTACTACATCTCCAGCTTTGAGTGGAGATGATGTTGAAAATACAATAACGCCTTGTGGAGTTTTTTTGCCAGTCCAGCCCTTTTCAGTCTTAAATGATTTAAAAGTAAAATCGCTACCCAACCACATTCGAATTGTATCAATGTCTGAAGTACTTGATTTACTATTTTCAAATTCAATAATCGTAGTCTCTTCAAAACCAATGCTTCTTGCAGAAACTAATTTTTCTTGAGCTTCTATTTCTGCAGAAGCAAAAACTACAAAGATTGACGCAACAATTAACAAAGAAAGAACGGCGCCCCTTGAGGACAAATACATATAATTCAACAACGTTTTCCCTCCAAATTAAACCTTAACTAGATATAGTTATTTCAAATTTCTATATTCTGAATAAATTCTTAGTAAAATTCATTAACTACAATTCAAACTTTGGCCTTTGGTAGTTTGTCTAGATTGGAAGTAGATATAAGATTTTGATGTTGACGAATTCTTTCTGATATTAATCTGTATAAAGTTCTGAACTGGTCTTTTGTTCTATCTGATAAAAAGTCTGCCTCTTTTAATGAAATTTTTTCACAAATGTATCTGGTAATTTCTTCATTATCAAATTCACTCCAACCCTCATCTCTGTGTTCATTCCATATGGCAGAAAGGTTTGCTAATACTCCTTTCTTTCCTCTAGCCATTACATCTTCTTTGGTTAGGTTGCTATATCCTTCCTTTCTTAACTTTATTTCATATGTTTGATTTACAGCATGAAGATAATCATCAAGTACCATGTAATCCTCAATTGACTGGATTGCTTTTGCTCCCAATTCAAAAAATATAGTCTGTACTTTGGAAAAATCATTTGCTGTTAATTGTGCTGAAATTAGTTTTGATTCATCACTATTATCAAGCAGAATGAATGTTTTGTATCCATGATTTCTGTAAAATATTGCTAGTGGTAATACAGAATTTTTGCTAAAGGCCGCAACAACGTTTAATGGATTCATAGAAATATTTGGATCTTCAAGGAATTTATCAAATGCATTCAAATACATTACATCTGACATTGTTTCTACAATTATAACTGGTCGTGAATTTGTTCCAATTTCTCTATCTACAATTGAATCAACTAAACCTCTTGAAAGTCCATAGAGAATTGGAATTAAAGTTTCATCAACAGCATTCCAATAATCATAATATATTTTGCTTAGATGTTTTCTCTTATCTAATTCTACAACTAGTAGATTTCCTGGAGTATAATCAAAAATCATGAAGGGAGAATGTGTTGCATATAATACTTGATTGGAACCAGCAAGCGACTTTAACAAGTCTGCTATTCCTCGTTGTTGGATTGGATGAAGGTTTCTTGCAGGTTCGTCGAGTAACAAGATTGCTTCCTTTAGTTCAGATCTTTGTGTTTCTGCGGCAAAATTAACAATAAATGAAAATGTCCACTTGAATCCTTCAGCTCTTCTATTTAGTAAACCAGTGTTTGTAACTGTACCATCCCTATGAATATCTGAAATAACTACACTCATAATATTTCCTGGATTCCACCTTAAATCAACATGAATTGGATCACCTTTCCAGGCTGGATTCAGTCTAGCAGTTAACCTGTTACTTGCAGTATTTAGAAATTTAATTAGTTTTGAGGGACTGTTTTTATATTCTTCTAATTTTTCTACATCTAATTCAGCTAAATAAAAAAGATTTCTTACTGTTTCAGCTTTATCAAACTCTTCAATGTATTCAATTCCTTCTTGTTTCGGTTCTCTTGATTCTTTTATGTATTCATTAAGATTGATGTTTCCATAAATTTTCTTGTAATCTGAGAAATAAACAAACCTAGGATGTAAATTTTTTTCAATAAAATTTTCCAGTGCAGTTCTTTCAGTAGTACCTACAAGAAGTTTATCAAAAGCTTCATCCATATCTTTAGAAACTTTTTCCCATTCAGAAATAACTTGATGTTCTTCAGCTGCCAATACATGGATACTGTTGCTAAATTCTTTCATCTCACTATCAAACATCTCACGACTTTTTGGCGGGGAACCCTCAAAAAATTTTGTATCAAGACGAATCCTTATATGATTAGGTATAGTTTCTACAAAATTAAGTATATTTTCAGCAAAATTTTCCCAAGAGTTTAATGCCTTATTTTCCTCATCACTTATTTTGGTATCCCCAAAATCATATTGAGTTTGTGCATTTTTGTTAGTTCTAAAGATTCGTAACTTTTTAATTTCTGGAATATTAGGAAATTTTTCTTTAATGATTTGAGTTTCACTTGGTAATAGATCAAATTCTCCCTCTGCAATCTTTACTTCTGACTTTAATTCTTCATACATTTCATCACACAAATCTAAATCAGACAACTGTTCATCTTTATTCAATAAAGTAAGGGCTTGGAGAATGGTTGTTTTTCCACTTTCATTTCTTCCAATAAATGCAGCCAAGTCACCTACTTTGATCTCTCCTGAGTCATGAATACAACGAAAAGCACGTACTCTGAACTTTCTTAGTCGCATCTAGTGCTAGTTGCGAACTTGCGTTTTAACTTATACTACACAATTATACTGAACAATTAGCTCATTACTAAATAGATATAAATTAATGAAAGTTGGTAAAAATTTAGCATCCATGCGCACTGTAGCTTTAGTTGTCTTCCTTTTTCCAGTTGTAATATCTCTTTTTATAGGTACTTTTGTAATGGCAGAAGTTTTAGAAAAACCAGAAAGAGAACTAAATCTATGGCCTTTCAAAGACTCTGGATTCTCCTTTTCATCTAGCGAACTTTTGATTAAAGGATTACAAAAAGAATATTCTACATCAGATACAATAACTATCCAAATATCAGTAACTGATCCATCATTTGATTGTGGAGATCTTTACATTACGATATACAATTCTGAAATTGTTCCAAAACAAGTTGTAACACAAAGTGGATTTTTTGATCAATGTTTTCAACAAAACAATCTTCTTTTACCTATTGATGACAAATTCTCTGAACAAATAGATACTCCTGGTCAATATGAAATTATAGCTGAAATGAATGACAAGACATTTAGAAAAATCATATCTGCAAACGAGAAATTTATCGTTAAATAGGAAAAAGCGAGGTATATATTGAATTCCATTAGATTTCAATCAAAATCGATTTACAATTATTGAGAGATTAACATGGCACAAGAAAAAAAGTATTCATCATCGGATCCAGTATCCGAAAATAAAAAATCCATAGCTAAAAAGGCTGAACAACTAGAAAAAAAAATTCGAAATCTAAAAATGGAATTAGAACAAAAAACTTCGACTAAACAAAAGAAAAAGAAAATTGTATCTAAAAAAGAAGAAAAGAAAATTGTAGCTAAAAAAGAAGAAAAGAAAATTGTAGCTAAAAAAGAAGAAAAGAAAATTGTAGCTAAAAAAGAAGAAAAGAAAATTGTATCTAAAAAAGAAGAAAAGAAAA